>NZ_BAUT01000038.1 GCF_000513095.1 Halalkalibacter wakoensis JCM 9140 | reverse complement strand
CATTCCCCTGCTAGGGTTACATTCTATCCTTAACTACTTTAGTATGACCGGATGTTTCCTCAGCTTTCCTCGTTTCTTTTTCTTCAGGTACCTCTTGAAGTTGTTTTAGAGAGGAATCCATTTATTTGCAAGGTTATTTTCCCAAAGGACACCATACCTCCTCCCTTTTTTGTTCCCTCTAACCTGTTTCCCTCTCCTCACAGACATCAACACAATAAAAAAAGAGCACAAACCTACAGGTTCATCCTCTTCTCTCATTCTACTCACTAGCCTCAACTGAGATCTGAAACGTCACGCCAAATTGATCTATCACAATCCCATAAGCAGGACTCCAAAATGTTTCCTGTAAAGCATCGTCACCTCGCCACCTTCTTGCAATGAATCATAAAACTGTTGTGCTTGTTCCTTTGTATCCGCCATAATACAAATTGTTATATGATTCCCCTTTTCGTGAGGTGTGCCCGGAAACGTATCGGATAACATCATATTAGTTTCTCCGACTTGGATCATCGCATGTGCTACTCGGTTCTTCGCTTCATCTGGCATCGGAGGGAAATTAGGGTTTGCTGGCATTTCACCAAACGTCTGAATCCCTTTTACTTTTGCGCCTAAAGCTTTTTCATAAAAGACAACTGCTTCCTTGGCACGGCCATCCATCACTAAATAAGGCAACAAACGGGTCATATCGTTCTCTCCTTTTTCATGTAAAGAGACCTGCTGCCACCATTCGTGAAAGACCAGGTCTCTATTTTTAACTATTTGATAATCAATTCGCCGTCATACGACGTAATGATTTTATATAGATCCGGTCTGCGGTCACGGAAGATGCCCCATTCAATTCGTTGAATATCAAGTGCATCTAAATCAAACTCTGCCACTAGAACCGTTTCTTCAGTACGGTCAGCTTCTGCCACTTTGTTGCCTTGAGGTCCAGCAATAAAGGAAGAGCCATAAAACGTAATTTTTGAATCCTCGTCTTCTTCCACTCCAACACGGTTTGATGCCACAACTGGAACTAAGTTACAAGCAGCATGTCCTAACATGCAGGTTTGCCAATGATCTTTTGAATCAATTCCAGCATCTTGGGGCTCCGAACCAATTGCGGTTGGGTAAAATAAAATTTCAGCACCCATCAAAGCCATGCAACGAGCTGCCTCTGGGTACCATTGATCCCAACAAATCCCGACTCCAATTTTCGCATAACGCGTTTCCCACACTTTAAAACCCGTATCTCCTGGATTAAAATAAAATTTCTCTTCATAACCAGGCCCATCCGGAATGTGACTCTTACGATAAACCCCTAGAACTTCACCATCTGCATCAATAACAGCTAAAGAATTGTATCTCGCATTGTTTTTTTTCTCATAAAAACTGATTGGCAGTACGACCTCAAGCTCTTTGGCAACTTCTTTAAAATGGGCAATGGCTTTGTTTTTCTCCACTTCAGTTGCATATATATAATAATCTGATTTTTCCTTTTGACAGAAATAAGGCGTTTCAAATAGCTCTTGAATCTGGATGATTTGCGCCCCTTGACTTGCCGCTTCTCTTACAAGTTTTTCGGCCTTTTTAATGTTGTCTTCTACTCCACCCGAACAGCTCATTTGCGTTGCTGCTACTTTGACGTTTCTCATTTATTTCACCTCTATTTCTATTTTCCTACTGTAGGCATTTGCTGGGTTGTGCAGTGCACATTTCCGCCTTCTTTAATGATCGCCATTCCATCGATTGTACGAATCGTGCGAGTTGGGAACGTTTGTTGCAAAACGTCCTTCGCTTTTTGATCTGCTTCTTTTGCTGCGCCTCCAAACACTGGAAGGATGATCCCATCATTGACAAAATAAAAGTTCAGGTAACTTAATGTTAAACGGCTCTCTTCAAAATGAGATGCTGGTGGTTGCTCAATTTCAACAATCTCCAATTTCCGTCCTTTTGCGTCGGTCGCATTACGTAAAATAGTAAGGTTATCTTGAGTAATTTGGTAATTATCATCACTTGGATCATGACAAACTTGGATGATAACCTTTCCTGGTTCTGCAAAGCAAGCAACATTATCAACGTGACCATCTGTTTCGTCTCCGCTTAACCCTTTACCAAGCCAAATAACCTTTTCAATGTTTAAATAGTCCTTCAAATACTGTTCAACTTGTTCCTTTGACAGATCCGGATTACGGTTCGGATTTAATAGACATTCCTCTGTCGTCAATAACGTCCCTTCGCCATCTACATGGAACGAGCCGCCCTCCATGACAATTTGAGCATCAAATTTCTTAACTCCAAAATGCTCTAGCAATTTCGGTGCTACGTCATTATCTAGTGTCCATGGTGAATATTTTTCACCCCATGCATTAAAAATCCAATTGATTCCCGCAATTTCCCCTTCTTCATTTTTTACAAATGTTGGTCCGTTATCACGAAACCACGCATCATTATGTTCTATTGGGAGAAACCCGACTCGTTCATCAACAAAAAGGGTTCTTAGCTTATCTATATCATTGGGATTCGCAACAATGGTTACTGGCTCAAACTCAGCAATCGCATGTACAAGCTCTGCATAACCATCTAGTACTTTTTCATAATCATTTGGATATACCATTGAATCTTGAATAGGCCAAGAAATGAACGTACGTTGATGGGTTGTCCACTCTGCAGGCATTTTATATGTTAATTCTCTAGGATACATCGTTCCATCACTCTTTTTATAGTTATTTTTTCATTGCAATACAAATCATATAATAAAACCGCCTCGTTCTCAAATTAAAACGAATGGAAATTAAATAAAAAATGCCTATATGGTAGGAATCGCTCGCATATAGGCATCTTCATGCTCCTAGTAAACCTACAATGGTCTTTCCATCAATGTTGAAACATCCTTAAATCCAAGCTCTTCATATAATTGTTTAGCTCGATTTCCTGCAAAGACATTTAATTGAACCTTTTTAAAATGTTGATTGCGCAAATATTCCATTGCCGAGTTCATTAGTAACTCCCCGTAACCCTTTTTTCTATATGCTGGAAGTACATATAATTCTAATATCATTCCGACTGGTTCTGGATCAATCGGTGTTTTTGTTTGTCCGACCAAAATCCAGCCGTACATATTCCCTTGATTTGTTAAAGCTAAGTATTCTGTCTGGTAAAAATAATGCAATTGATCATTCATCATCAGTTTGTCACCAGTAGCATATCCGACTGTGGCTTCTTCCTGGACAATAGGTGCATAGTTTTTAATGAATTGAAGCTCTGCTGCTGTTGCCTTTCGTATAATCACCATTCTTCCCCCCCAATAGCAAGCTCTTATTCTCTTACTATATTCATTCACTCTAAGATTTGTTCGATTTTGAAGATTCACTTTAGTCCTAAGTTGAAATCTATGTATAACGTGTTATGCTTGAAATAATAGGAGAATATAGGGTGGTGTTTATGAGAAACTGGGTATCAACTGCAGAAAAAAGTAGTTTTTTAAAATGGTTTTTAGATCAGCATCAATTAAAGCATAAGGATGCAAGAATGCTGCTAGAATACATACTGAAAAATCATCATATTCTTGAAAACCTTTCTTTTACAGATCACATTCCTAAAAAAGGAAGAACCTTTATCATATCGAGCATGAACTCAGACAAACCAGGTTTTGTTTATTATTACAACAATCGCAAAACAGAAGATGTATCTAAAGCTCTTGGAGATTTAATGAGCAATCCAGCAGATAAAGTAAATATAAAGCTTCACTTTTACGGAAAACAATCGAACCACCGTTACTTACAACTTGTTGAATCTCAAGTAAATACATTCGTTCAACATAAACAGTTTAAGGAATATGAAAAAGAAACAACGATTATCCTTGAAAAAGCTCTTTTAGATCAAGAAATTGAGAAAGTTAGAAATCAAATCGACGAAGCCTTAGATGCAAATGATAAACCCCTTTTTAACCGTTTAGTTGAGAGATTACAAGAGTTGAAAAGTATGCAATAAGCAATGTTTCACGTGAAACTTTTTGAGATTGGGACAAAAGTGTTTTAATTCAATGAGAAGGCGAACAAACCTTGGATGGTACAAATACACAGATCCTACTATTTCCTTCGCTAACTCTGCATGTAAACATTTTTGTTATGTCCCAGTCTCTTTTTTTATTTATTTAAAAACTTCATGGCATAAATCAGGAAAACAAAGACAAAATACGGATGAATAAAATTCCTTAGAAAAGAGGCACATCCGAATGGAAACACATGATAACCAAGGTTTTTCTCATGATGAATTTAAATTAAACAAGTCAGGCTTTGATCCCATGATGCCTGGGCATCAAACGAACCATAACGGTGACATGATCTTACGACAAGAACCACGTACCGCTAGAAAAGAAGGTGCTGGTATTAGTTTGCCTTATGAAACAAGGTTGGAAATGGGCTTAATGCTTGATGAGCATTTATGCGCTCTAAATGTCGCTTTACACCAATATACGAAACATCATTGGCTAACAGAAGGTGCTGAATCTTTTGGAAGTTTACACCACATCTTAGATGAGCATATTGATGTCACACAGGATCATATCGATCGTGTTGGTGAACGAGTGGCTCGCCTTGGAGTAGTCCCGACTGCGCATCCTATTACTCAACATGAAATTTCCTATATTAAGCATGAAGTTGAAGGCAGATATACAATGCGTGACTACCTTCGTAATGACTTAGAACATGAAATTAAAATACAAGGCATGATGAGAAAAACAATCAACCGCGCTCATAGCTTAAATGATTTCGGTACGGTTCAAGTGCTCGAAGATATCTTGTTAAAGCGTGAGGATCTAGGTTATCATCTGTGGAGTTTATTAGAAGATGACTCTCTTGTGCGTGGAATGACTCATTTATTAGATGGCAATGATGATATTGCCGACCAGCGAACGTTAAATCCTAACTTAAAACAATAACGAAAACGTCTAGATGAGCATGACTCGTCTAGACGTTTTTTGACTCTCCCCTATGTTTTGCCACAATAAATTCGGGAAAACAACGTAAAAGGGGTGTCTTGTATGTCTGCCTATTTATTGGGTATTTTCTTTATTTTGATCCATCTGTTTTCGAACACCTTTATTCCAGCTGATCGCATTCGCCGCAATAAATGGCTTTCCTTTTCAGGTGGATTAGCTGTTTCTTATGTGTTTGTTTATGTTCTTCCCTCTTTGCACCGGGAGCAACAAGCGATTGAATGGTATTCTGACTCATTAACAATGGAATCAGAGCTATATTTTATTTGTTTGCTTGGACTTTTGCTTTTTTACCGGGTTCAAAAAACAGTCAAAACCACTCATAAGGTCGAGACAAACCAATCTGCTTTTTGGCTTTATATTGGATTTTTTACTCTTTACAATATGCTCATTGTTTATGTTGTCATGGCCGCAAATGTCTCTTTTATTCAAGCCATCTTTTATGGTGCCGCAATTGGGTTACACTTTATAGCGGTTGCACATGATTTATGGAGAGAAAATCCGGAACAATACAACAAACGCGGACGTTTTTTTCTTGCATTAGGTATTATTGCGGGTTGGTTCATCGGAATGTTTCTTACGTTATCAACGTTTATCCAAGCGATTATCTTTGCCTTTATTTCTGGTGCCATGATTTTAAACGTTCTGCAAAATGAACTTCCAAAAGAAAAACATGCCCATTTCCCCTCTTTTGCGATTGGCGTTTTTTCTTATACGACAATCACAATAGCGTTAAAATTCTTTTTTGAATGGTAGTTTTAAAGTCAATCAGGTGCAAACACTATTTTTTTTGGTAATCCTTCGGTGACTTTTTGTACCTCCGTTTAAATTGCTGAACAAATGCCGACATGCTTTGGTAACCAACTTGAGAAGCTACGTCTGTAACCGTTACGGAAGGGTTGCGAAGTAAAAGCGCGGCCTGCTCCATTCGGATTGTCGTTAACCGTTCCATCGGTGACATGTCCACATACTTTTTGTATAAACGGTTTACTTGTGATTCGCTCATATTCACTGATTCGGTAATACTCTTAATCCGTATTGGTTTATGGTAATTTTCTAATAGAAAGCTTTCCATCTTTCGAATGGGCTCTGGGTAGTAAAACATATCAAGGATATAGGATATTTTTGATAACATGTGTTCATCTGGAAACAAGTAATACAGAATCTCGCAAAGCTTCAAATGAATGAGGTAATCATTTTGGTCGATATAATTGATTAAAATGTGAGTAAGATGTGTTTCGATGTGTTCAGGCCATTTTGCTTGCATGATACAAACTCTGGCTGGTGCTTGTAATTTTTCAGGAGAAAAACTTCGATATTGTTCTAATAAACGAACAAATGATTCAACAAGCTTTTTTGTAAGAGAGATAACAAGATAAGAGCAAGCTCTCGTTACTTCAATATGAACGGTTACCCCTTTTGGGTAAAAAAGATACTCCCCTTGCGACAATGTCCGAAATTGATCGTCCCCTATTTGGTAGTCTAATTGCCCATTCAAGACAAAAAGAATGCCTGGTTCTTCACTAAAAAAGGAGAATGCTTCTTCTTGCTTTCTTGAGTGAACGGTAACCAAATGAGAATGATCCCCGCTTGTTCTTTTTGCCTTTTCAATAATGGTGCTTAACTCATTTGCCTGGATAACGAACACCCTCTCTCCTATTTATCTTATTCCAACTATAGCGAACACAGAGGTTTATTCAATAAATAAACCAGCACAAAAAAACACAACGAGTGTTTTCCCCGTTGTGCTTCTCATACTTACAGTGGCAGCAAAGAGATTTGATCTCGTTTCTCCAGGTCTGAAATCATTTCATTCCATGCAGCCGGTTTATTCGATAAAATGGCATAATAGGTTTGGATGAATTCACTTACAAAGCTTGCTTGTAGTGAGTCCGTTTCTTGAAAAGGCAAAAAGCAAAAGTCTAACTCTTGGACAGCTTTTCCTTCATTTGTCCATGCCGGATGAACATAAGGAAAATCCAAACGCTTATAGCCAAGGTGTGATAACACTTCACGTCGTACATACGGATCCATTACTTTCACTCCACCAAACGAGTGATCCTTGGCCCGGTACGGATCATAAATTTCAGCAAACATCCCTTTAAGTGTCATTCCGTTCTCTTTTGCTAATTGCTTCAAATCTTCATCACGTTTTTTAGCAATAAACGGTCCAATGCCAAGACCTTCTTTTGCAATAATGGTAAAGTCAGTCATAGCCACTTCAAGTTCTTTGTTGTAACGATATTCTGTTACTCCTACAACTTCCCCTTCATGAACGGCTGCGAAGACACGAATGGTTGGATCTAGTAACGGCTCTTCCCATAATGAGAACTCAAGCACTTCCTCTTCCGGAAACACGTCTTTCATTAAATTATGCAACTGTTTAAAAAGCGGATCCTGAATGCTAGCAATGCGAACATACTCCATGTTTTAACCTCTTCTCTAGTTTTAAAATTAAACAACCGTTTTTGTAACAAGTTCTAAACGGTTGATACCGAGATCTGGATATAAATCAAAACGACGATCTCTCCACGTTGTAACAGACCCTTTTTCACGGACATTATATAACAACTCAAGATCTAGGTCAGCCGTAATTAGCATGTCATTATTCATGTCTCCTTCGCTCATAATTCCATTCTGTGGAAAAGGAATGTCATTTGGTGTAATCACAGCAGCTTGCCCGTAATTGGCTCTCATAAAATCAACCGTCGGCAGTGATCCGACCGTCCCAGTCGTCACAACATAGACTTGGTTTTCAATTGTTCTTGCATGGCAGGTATATCTAACACGATGAAATCCTTGGCGATCATCTGTACAAGAAGGACAGAAAATAACGTCTGCACCCATTCCACGAACAATTCGAACGACTTCAGGAAATTCAATATCGTAACAAGTGAGAAGGGAAATTTTCCCTTTATCTGTATCAAATACTTGGATTGATTCTCCTGGTGTTAACGACCACTCTTCCACTTCTGTAGGAGTTAAATGCAGTTTAGCTTGTTCTCCAATGCGTCCATCTGGATAAAATAAATGGGCAACATTATATAATTTCCCTTCTTTTCTTACAACATGTGTCCCGCCAATAATGTGCATTCCTGTTTCAATAGCCAAAGATGTAAAAAGAGAATAATAATCTTCTGTATAATCAGGCAAATCGTTAATCGTTTGTTTCCCTTTTAGCGAAGGAATCGATAACAATTGCGTTGTTAAAAACTCTGGAAATAAAATAAAATCAGTCTCGTATTCTGCCGCATTTTTCACGTAATGAGTAACTTGATCGGCAAATTCTTGAAAGCTTGAAATCGAATGAAGATGATATTGAACAGCTGATACGCGAAGTTTCATCTGTATACCCCCTTAAACAAAATAATTTACGAGAAGAATCGTAACACAAAAAAACCACATTTCTTTTCGCGATTCACGCAAAAAGAAATGTGATTCAATCATTTTTCAAAACAAAATCAACCTGTGTTCACTAATCCAGCCGCTACCCCACTGATCGTTAACAACACTTCTGTTAACAGCTCTTCAGATTTTTCATCTGAATCACGCATTTTTTGAATTAAATCAACTTGTAAGAAGTTGAGCGGATCCACATACGGGTTTCGTCTATGAACAGATTCTTGAATATTCGGTGTGTGATCGAGAAGCTTTTCACTTCCTGTAATGAGCAACAAAACATCTTTTGTACGATTGTACTCATCCGAAATATTGGAGAAAATTCGTGATCCAATTGTTTCGTCTTCCACAAGTCGAATATATTCTTTTGCTGTTGCTAAATCGGCTTTCATTAAGGCCATTTGCAAATTATTAATCGTCGCTTGGAAAAATGGCCACTCTCTGTACATCTCTTGTAACATCGCCAAGTTTTCTGGCTTTTGATCAACGAATGATCTTAGGCCCGTTCCTGCTGCATACCAAGCTGGAATCATTTGTCTTGATTGCGTCCAAGCAAATACCCACGGAATGGCTCGTAAATCTTCAAAGCGCTGACTTCCTTTTCGTTTCATTGGACGTGAGCCAATATTTAACGCACCAAGCTCATTTAGTGGTGTGGCTTGTGTAAAATACGTTAAGAAATCTTTATCTTCAAAAACAAGAGATTGATATTTTTTCAATGATACTTTGGACATTTCCTCCATCGCATCTTCCCATGTCTGATCGCGAAAATGACCATTCACAGGATTCTTCAGTGCCCGAGCTGAACCTTCAAGCAATGCCGAGGCAGCTTGTTCCAAGTTACGGTACGCAATATCTTCTAGTAAGTAACGAGAAGACAACACTTCTCCTTGCTCGGTAATTTTCACACCATCACCTAACGTTTCAGATGGTTGTGACAATATGCTTCGGTTTAATGGACCGCCACCACGGCCTAAAGAACCACCTCGTCCATGGAAAAACTTCAAACGGATATTAAACTCTTTGGCCATATTATGAATTTCTTTCTGTGCTTTAAAGAGTTTCCAGTTCGCTGTTAGCGTTCCACCGTCTTTGCTTCCATCAGAATATCCTAACATGATTTCTTGATGGTTTCCGCGTTCATTTATATGATTGCGATACACATCCATCTCAAATAGCGTTTTCATGATTTTTGGTCCAGCGACCAAATCATCAATTGTTTCAAGAAGGGGTGCTACATGCATGTGACTTTCAACTTTCCCATCAGCATGAAGGCGGTAAATACCAGCCTCTTTAGCTAGTACAAGTACTTCAAGTAAATCGCTTGGAGATTGCGTCATACTAACAAGATACACTTCAATGGAACGTTTCCCGAACTCTTTATGAGCTTGTTTAATCATTTTAAACACTTTAAACGTTTCTTGTGTTTCTTTTGAGTAATCTTCCTCTAACAATAAAAGAGGTCTTGGCTCACTAAGTACTTTTTTAAGGACATCGACCTTTTCTTCTTCTGATAGAGCAGAATAATCTTTCGTAATGCCAACAACCTTTAAAATCTCTGCCACAGCTGCTTCATGTTCACCACTGTGATTACGAATATCAAGCGTTGCTAAATGGAAGCCGAAAAGTTCAACCTGACGAATGAGCTTTCGTATCGTTTTTAATTTACGATTGGATGGTTGATGTTTTTCAGCACACTCTTTTATTAACACGACATCATTTAAAAATTCTTCTGCACTTTGATAACCAGCTTCTGATTTCCCTGTTTCACGAAGACGCTTTAACATCACAGCGAAATGACGGCGGTAAACTTCTGTTTTAACCGGCCACTCTTCACCTGACTCCATATACGTTGTTTCACTCTCTTCAACAGATTGAATAAGAGATTCACTAATTTCAACTCGTGTCGTTGTTTGACTAAATCGCTTCATTAGCTCAATAATAGCTTCTTCATACTTCTTTAAAGCAAGTGAGCGTTGATGCTCTAATGTTTCCCATGTTACTTCAGGTGTCACATTCGGGTTCCCGTCACGGTCCCCTCCAATCCATGATCCAAAATGAAGAAAGTTTGGAACTTTCCAAGAATGGTCAGGGAAATGCTGATCTAATTGAGCCTCTAACTCTTGATGAATATCCGGCAATGCATCAAATAACGTTTCGTTGAAATAATATAAACCATTTTTCACTTCATCAATAACGGTTGGTTTTCTTTGACGTAACTCGTCTGTTTGCCACAGGGCTGTTACTTCATTAAATAAACTTTCCTCAAGCGTTCTTCGATCCTTTTTTGTTAACAACGGATTATCAAACTCTTGAAGAATCGTTGAAATCCTCTTTTGGATTTCAAGGACCGTTCTTTTTGTAGCTTCAGTTGGATGTGCCGTGATGATTAATTCAATTGAAAGGTCATTTAACACTTTTTGGATAACATCATCTGAAAAATGGCTATCTTTAATTGATTTAACTGCGCTTTCAAGAGATACAGGCTGAATTACACCATCTTCTTGTAATTGATACTGGCGTCTGCGTCGAACACGGTGATTTTGCTCGGCAATATTTACTAAGTGAAAATAAATAGAAAACGCACGAATCACTTGATGACGAACAGGTGGTTTTAATGAACTGATTTCTTCTTTTAGCTTATTGTAATCCTCTTCATTATAATCTTTTCGTAAATTTTTGGTCATCTCTCTGATCGTTTCGACTTTGTTAAATAGCGAGATACCACCATGATGAACGAGAATCTCTCCTAAAATGTTTCCTAACTTTTTTACATCATTTCGTAAAAGAGAGCCATTGTCTACTACATTAATCATTTCTTATCCCCCTACTTAAATCTAGATGCATAAATCTACTTCTCATTATACCACATAAACAAGGGACCATTTTCGTCCCTTCCGGTCATTATAAGTCCCTTTTTGCAATTACCTTCTATTATAGCAGATTCCCACTTGAGTCTCCATTCTTTTCTGACTATTTCGTATTTGATCCTAGTTTTTGCTGTTTTTTTCTCACTCTTGAATATAAAAGAAAGCAGTATCGCACATTAGTAAACAGAGGGAGGATGGTACACATGAAAAATAATGTATCAAGTTTACAAAGCCAAAATACAATTTTCCAAGCAGAACAATCTGTAGAGCATGCCCACCAAGCAATCAATGATGCCTTGTCTCATCCAGAAACACAAACGATCGAAAACGCACAAAATTCAATTGAAAAAGCTGAACACGCACTTTCACAAGCGGCTGACTTTGAAAACCAAGATGCCGTTCAACTCGTTCGAGAACAGTTTGAGCAGTACAAGCAATCATTTAAAAAAGTTGCCAATCGCTCAGGTCAATAACAAACTTTGTGGTGCCCCATTCAAAGCCAAAGAGCTTTTGGGGCTTTTTTTTACGTTTTATAAAAAATAGTAGAGGGTACAGCTTTGTAAAGAAGAAAAAAGGAAGTGAGTTTTGTGTCCGTGTCTTATGAATACAAAAAGGAAAAAGCTGGCGTTGTTTTTCCAATCTCCGCTTTTTTCGTTATTTGTTTTGTCATTTGGGGTTTTTTTGCTCCTTCTCATTTAGAAGACACAACTTCAACCATCCTTCAGTACATAACTCATTCATTTGGTTGGTTTTATATTCTTGTCACATCTCTTGTCGTTGCTTTTTGTTTATTTTTAGCGTTCGGACCCTTTCGTCATGTAAAGTTAGGCAAACGTAACGATCAACCTGAGTTTAGCTATTTCGCTTGGGTTGGGATGTTATTTTCTGCAGGGATGGGTGTTGGTCTTGTCTTCTGGGGTATCGCTGAACCTATGTCTCACTTCTCAACCCCACCTAACGGAATCGAACCTGAAAGTACAGACGCTGCCATACATGGTCTTTTATACGGAGTCTTTCATTGGGGAATGCATCCGTGGGCCGTCTATGCATTAGTTGGAATGGCTCTTGCTTTAATGAAGTACCGTAAAGAGCTTCCTGGACTCATTAGCTCTATTTTCTATCCACTTTTAGGAGACAAAATGAGTGGACCATTAGGAAAAGGAATTGATGTAACCGCAACTGTTGGAACATCGATTGGAATTGCAACGTCTTTTGGCTTAAGTACATTGCAGCTAAGCGGCGGATTGGAACAGCTATTCGGCCTTACATCAAATAACACCTTGTACTTAACCATTATTGCTGTTATTACTCTCATTTACATGATCTCTGTTTGGTCTGGGATTAGTCGAGGAATGAAATATTTAAGTGAGTTTAATTTAGCTTTATCTGGGGTCTTGCTTGTTCTTTTACTAGTAGTTGGTCCAACTGTTTTCGTCCTTGATCACATAATCAAAACGTCTGGAATGTACATAAGTCATTTTGTAACGCTTAGCTTTGACACGATGCCCTATGCAGATGGCGACTGGCTTGGAGAATGGACGATTTTCTACTGGGCTTGGGTGATCGTTTGGAGTCCTTTTGTCGGAACGTTCATAGCGAGAATTTCAAGGGGCCGAACGATTCAGCAATTTGTTCTCGGTGTTCTCTTTATTCCTACGATTGGGACGATCCTTTGGTTTGTCGTTTTTGGAGGTTCTGCCTTGTACTATGAGATTTTTGAAGGAGCGGATTTAGCTTCACCTATTCAAGATGACCCGGAGGCTGGTTTGTTTCTGTTTTTAGACTTGCTTCCTTTTGGGACGATTTTAAGCTTGTTGGCTTTACTCTTAACCACGATCTTTTTTATTACATCAGCAAACTCTGCCACATTTGTACTAGGTGTTCTTACGTCTAAAGGTAGTCTTAATCCAACGAATACTGTGATGACGGTTTGGGGAGTGTTAATTGCTGCTGTCTCAGGAGCCGTACTTATTAGTGGTGGATTAGATGGATTGCAAAGCGCTGCCATTATTGCAGCACTGCCCTTTACCTTTTTATTAATTCTAATTATAGTTTGTGTTTTGAAGTATTTGAAAAACGAACAGCGCTATTCGGTTGAAAGGGAGGAACAGTAGGCTATTGATGCTTTATTGTTAACCTGTTCTTCCCACGTTCGTTCCATTGCGCTTTAGCCACTCGCACCCGCAAGGAGGTGGCGAGCCTCCTCGGCTGCGGGGTCTCGCCCCTACCTCTATTTGAAGACACTGAAAAAGGCATGCATATCACCTGGCAGAGTGACTTCCCACTCTCTTATGATAAAATGATGCATATATTATCATCTGAAGGGATCAACCATGAACTTACTTGAAAAATTATATAGCTTGATCATTTTGTTAGCCGTAATTATTGGTCTTGGTGTTGGACAAGTGGAACGGGTAAGCACGTACGCGGAAATATTAATTGTTCCTTTAATAATAGCTATGTTATATATGCTACGTTTTTACAAATTCCTATTGAAGAAATGAAAACAGCCTTTAAAAACAGAACGTTTACTTACACATCCGTTATAATTAACTTCATCTGGACACCGGTCTTAGCTTGGCTGTTAGCATGGTCTTTTTAGGGAATCATCCAGCGTTGTACATTGGATTTATTATGCTCATGGTCACACCCTGTACAGATTGGTACTTAATCTTCACTAACATAGCAAAAGGAAATGTTGCACTGTCAACATCGATTTTGCCTCTAAATTTACTTTTACAAGTTCTATTCCTTCCCTTTTACCTCTTTTTGTTTGCTGGCACTACTGGAGTTGTAGAGGTAAAGTTTTTAGTAGAGAGTATTCTACTTGTTTTGTTCATACCTTTACTCTTAACGGTTGGAACCAAATGGCTTTTACGAAACAAACAACAACTAAGAAAAAAGTGGATTACGAAACTTAGTGCGTTTCCCATTATTTTTTTAAGCCTTGCCATCGTGACTATGTTTGCTTCTCAAGGTCACCTCTTGCTTGATCACCTTGGTTTATTAGCGCTATTGACTATTCCCCTGTTTTTGTTTTTCGCTATAAACTTTGTCGTTAGTCAAAAGGTTGGGCACCTTATGAATTATTCTTATCCAGATAGAACGAGCCTAAGCCTAACTACTTTAGCAAGAAACTCACCGATTGCTTTGGCGATTGCCCTGACAGCATTTCCAGATCAGCCTTTGATTGCCTTAGTTTTAGTTATTGGACCGTTGTTGGAATTGCCCATTTTAGCTATCATCACACAGCTTTTGCTAGTACGTTCTAAAAGAGATTAATACATAGGCTACGAATTAGACCCTCCCCTGTTCCATCAACATTCTCCCATTGTTCCATCCTCCTATTGTCGATATAATGAAAGAAAGCTTCAGGACAAGGGAGAAAAGTTGATGAAAAGGATTTATTATGTAGTCATATTAGGACTGTTCGCCATCTTAGCGGCATGCGGCAGCGAAGATGAACAAACAGAAGAGGCACAGGAGCTACTTGTAGCAGCCGCCTCTGATTTAACATTGGCCTTTACAGAAGTCGGAGCCTTGTTTGAAGAAGAAACAGGAACGAAGGTAACCTTTTCGTTTGGTTCAACTGGACAGCTAGCTGATCAAATTGAAAACGGTGCTCCTTTTGATGTGTTTGCAGCAGCGAATATTTCATTTGTCGATCGTTTACGCGAAAATGAACTCATTTTTGCTGATTCCCAAACAACGTATGCATTTGGTCGAATTGGTATGGCTACGTTGCCAAATAGCTCGTTACAAGTTGAAACAGTAGAAGATTTGTTACAGCCTGAATTGAAAAAGATTGCGATTGCCAACCCAGATCATGCTCCTTACGGGTTAGCTGCCAAACAAGCGTTAGAAACAGCAGGTATATGGGAAGATGTAAAAGATAAGCTTGTATACGGTCGCAACATTTCAGATACGCTCACCTTTATTGAAACAGGAAATGCGGAAGCAGGCATCATTGCCCTTTCCTTGTATCAAGAAGGAAACGTTAACTTTGAGATGATTGATTCGGATCTTCATGAGCCGCTTGAACAATCCATTGCCGTCATTAACCGGACGAGCCAAGAAGCATTATCTAGAGAGTTTATTGAGTTTATTTTAGGTCCAACCGGAAAACCAATTATGGAGAGCTATGGTTTTATTGTCCCTAAAGGAGAATGAGTGAGTATGGGTGAAATCAATTTATTTCCACTATTTTTATCGCTACGAGTTGCTGCTACAGCAACTCTTTTAGCCATTGTGATTGGAATTCCGATTGCTTACTTGTTAAATAAATCCAATGGGAAGCTAGCTGATTTCTTTGACTCTATTCTCACATTGCCTATTGTCCTCCCTCCAACCGTGCTCGGTTATTACCTACTTGTTTTATTAGGAAGACAAAGTGCCGTAGGGCAGTTTCTAGAAAATCGTTTTGATATTACAATTGTATTTACTCCTACAGGTGCGGTCATTGCAGCACTCGTTGTTTCCATTCCATTTCTTATTAAGTCTGCGAGGTCTGCATTTGCGAGCATTGATTCATCCTATATACATGCAGCAAGGGTGTTGGGGAGATCAGAGTCGAGTATTTTTGTTTCCATTATTCTTCCCCTTGCATGGAGAGGAATTGCAGCAGGAGTCACTCTTGCTTTTGCGCGCGCTCTAGGTGATTTTGGAGCGACTCTTATGGTTGCAGGAAGCATCCCGAATGAAACGATGACCATGCCGATTGCAATCTATGATGCGTTGCTTGCTGGCAATCGTGAATTAGCAAATGTACTTGTCCTCATTATGACAACCGTGTCCATTGTCGTTCTCTTTTTACTCAATCGTCTAGAAAAAAAAGGGACACGAGAAAGCAGGTAACGATATGCTCAAAGTGTCAATCACCAAAAAAATTCATCATTTTCAATTGAACAGTCAGTTTGAAGTCAGTGAAGGGATTACTGGCATTATTGGTCCTTCTGGTTGTGGGAAAAGCATGACATTGCAATGCATAGCTGGTCTTCAAACGCCTGATTACGGCGAAATTATTGTTGGCGGGCAGCCCCTTTTTCATTCTAGTAAAAAAGTAAATAAAAAAACAAAAAGCAGAAACATTGGCTATGTGTTTCAACATTATGCCCTGTTCCCCCACTTAACCGTACAACAAAACATTGCTTATGGATTAAAGGGCTTAGAAAAACAGGTAATCAAGCAAAAAGTTAGGACGATTCTTGAAAAAGTGCAGCTAGTAGGATATGAAGATCGTTTTCCAGGTGAACTATCTGGTGGTCAACAACAGCGCGTTGCCCTCGCCCGAACACTCGTGACAGAGCCGGACATTTTGCTGCTAGATGAGCCTTTTTCTGCTTTAGATCACCACGTAAAACATATTCTAGAAGTCGAACTACTGCAAATTATTAAGCAGCATTTCACCGGTGTCGTTTTACTTGTCACGCATAATATGGAGGAAGCGTACCGCCTTTGTGATCATTTGCTCCTTTATTACGAAGGAAAAATCGTTCAAGCCGGAACAAAAGATGATGTTTTCAAAAAACCTAAAAATATACCCGCCGCGAATATCATTGGTTGCAAAAACATTTTACCGATCGATCAAATAAGCGAGGATGGTCACTCCCTTATTTGTACGATTCAAAATACAACAATCCATACCGCAAAACCAATAGTAGAGAATGAAGTTTCTCCTTATGCACTTGGGATTCATGCTGAAAACATTCAATTTGTCTCAGAAAACGACTCATCTATTAATACTTTTTCTTATAAGCTTGTTGGAATTGTAACGGGTATTCATCAATCTAACGTTACAATTCAAATTAACAACCTAATCTTACATGTGACAATTTCGAATAAACAAATCGCCAATGTTTCACGTGAAACGATGAAAGTAAAAATTCCAATTGAAGACCTTTTTCTATTAGATAAATAAAAGAAGTCAGCCATAATGAAAACCGGCTAACTTCTTTTTCCTATTATTGAATAGTTACATTTTGTAGTTGGTATACTCCTGAAGCATCTGCCCAGAATCCTTCAACGCCTTCACCATAGCCCATAATATGCGATGGGTGGTAAAGGAATGCCATTGGCACTTCTTCATTTAAGTAATTCGTTGCATCTTCATAAAGAGATAAGCGCGTTGCTTCGTCTTGCTCAATACGCGCTTCGTAAAGCATTTGATCAAAAGTGTCATCTGCAAAACGAACGCGGTTACCCGAACCTACATTATCAGAATGGAATAGCATGTGCATTGGGTAATCTGCATCGCCTGTTCCAAGTGAAAGTCCTAAAATAAACATGTCATGCTCACCAGCTGCTGTTGCATCAAGGTAAGCTCCCCACTCTACAACTTCAATACTCACATCAATACCGATTTCAGCTAATTCTGCTTGTGTAAGTTCAGCAATATCAATACGCTCACGACTGTCGTTCGTCCAAATCGTTGTTTCAAAGCCATCTTCGTAACCCGCTTCAGCTAGTAATTCTCTAGCTGCATCAAGGTCACGCTCAATTCCTTGTACGTTTTCGCTGTAACCAAAATTTGTATCATTCACTGGACCAACCGCAGCTTCACCAGTTCCATCTAAAATTCCATCAAGCATCGCTTCTCTGTTAAGAGACATTGCAATCGCTTTTCTTACTCTTGGATCATCAAATGGTGCTTTTTCAACGTTAAACCCAAGATACGTAATGCTAGCTGCGTTACGAATGTAAGCATTCGCTGTATTTTCTATACGAGTTAAATCACTCGGTGTTACAGGGTCAATAATATGTGCTGCACCTGTTTCCAGTTCCGCAATACGAGTTAAGTCTTCAGGCAAAATTCTAAATGTTACAGTATCAACTTTAGCATTTTCTCCCCAATAATCTTCAAATCTAGTTAAGACAACTTCTTCCCCAGGAGTCCAGTACTCAAATGCAAAGAATCCAGTACCAATTGGATTTTCATTAATGTATGACCCATGTTGCCCGCCTTCTTCAACCGCTGCATAATCCGCTTCAATTACTTCTTTACTAACAATACTAGAAGCATAGTGAGCTAAGTGAGCAGGCAGAGGAGCAAATGGCTCTTCTGTTACAAATTGAACAGTATGATCATCAACGACAATAACTTCCTCAACAATTTCAAACAAAATTGCACGTGGTGAAGCAACTTCCGGATCTAAAATTCGATCAATGTTCGCTTTTACCACTTCAGCTGTAAATTCTGAACCATCATGGAAGTAAACTCCTTCTTGAAGTTTGAACTCCCACACCTTCTCTTCAACTGGCTCCCAGCTAGTAGCAAGGCGCGGTTCTAATTCCATGTTTGTATCATACTTAACTAATGTTTCGTAAATATTCGACTGCACATTACCTGAAGGAACATCACTTGATGAATGAGGGTCCAAAATTGTTGCATCTGAAAGAACAGCAACAACTAAATCTCCACCTTCCGCTCCACCTTCTGTCGTTACATTTTCTTCCCCTGGTTCAACTTGATCGTCAACATTATCAGTTGAATTTGGTTCACTTGCACAACCCGCTAGCATTAAACCGAATGCTAGTGACAACACACCTGCTTTGAATGATTTCCTTTTAAACATGACTACCCCCTGAAATTTTATATTTTTCAGGTTTTTGTCTAAGTAAAAATAGATTCAGTGGCCAAAAACGTTAAATAACGTTAAAACTCAATATGTACTCCACACTATTTCATAACTAGAGAAAAACCTGCTCTACTTCGCATAAAAACCTATTTTTCTGCAAAGCAAAAATGAATATATACAAAATTACTATACTATTTTAGATTTGTAAAGATTATTTTTAGAAAATTTTATGTTTTTATACTTTTTCTAACAATTCGACTTAATAATCATTTAATCTTCACTTTTCTTATAAAATATCCCGACATAACTTGATTTCATTTGTTTTTTCAATCTCAAGTAATACAAAGAAAACGCAAAAAATTATTTATAAAGATATTCTCAAAAAATATCTTTATTAGTATTAATATTTGCAATATATTAATTCAACTTGAAAAACACAACGGAACAAAAGATCGATTAACAAACATTTCTTATGAATTAAAAGGTCTAAAAAAACATGTAATCCTGGAACAAAAGTGAAAATGTCAATTAAAGATCTTTTTCTATTAAGTACCTAGATTAGAGTATTTTAAAAAAGAAGGTGGTCCCATATTGTCTTTAAAAAGACATTCCGGACCACCTTCTTCTTTACTTAACTGTAAATTTCTCTGTAATAGAAGCGAGTGAGCTTGATAATTTGGAAAGCTTCAAACCAGTAAGATGTGTTTTTTCCATTTGACTCATTTGACTTTCACTCGTTGCTAGCATTTCCTCAGCACTTGCTAGTGTTTCTTGAGACACCGAAGCAAAGCCCTCTGCTGTTCGTTCTAGACCTGGCAATTGCTCTTGCAATTCTCCTAATTCTTCTTGCATATCTTGTAGTTTAGTACCAACTTTTGAGATCTCCGTCATTAAGACATCAAATGATTGTCTCGATTCACCAGCAATCTCCAAATTAATTCTTGTTTTCATGAACATCTGTTCAAATTCTTCTGCTGCCTCTACGGTTACTCCTTCCATATTGGAAATGGATTGCGTAATTTCTTTGGCTGCTTTCGAAGATTGTTCGGCTAATTTTCTTACTTCGTTGGCAACCACCGCAAAGCCCTTACCGGAGTCTCCAGCTCTTGCAGCTTCAATCGTTGCATTGAGAGACAATAATTTCGTTTGTTCAGCAATGCCTTGAATTAACCCTACTAATGTTGTAATGGATTTTGAATACTCTTTTACTTCCCTCATCGTATAGGTTAAATGCTCAAAATCTTTTTCAAACATATGAATGGTTTCAATGAGTTCTAGCATGCTTTTCTCACCTAGATGAGCTGACTGCAACATATCTTCAGAACTGCTAAAGACGACCTTCATATTTGAAGTAATTTCTTCAATTTTATACTTCATATTTCTAAAACTCGTTACACTTGACTCTGAACTGCTCGCTGTCTCTTCCGCTCCTATTTTTACCACATCAATAGACTGAACCAGTTGCTGACTAAAGGTTAGAGCATGTTCAGAGGATGAAGTAAGATCCTCTCCCGTTTTATCAAGCTGGACCGTTGCTTCTTTTAGTTCATCAAACATCAATCTCATTTGAGAAATCATTGATTCAAAGCTTTTATGTAAAGAAACGATCTCTGGAACCGTTGTGTTTACTTTTACAGGTTGTAGTAAATTCCCTTCTCGGACATTTCTCATTGTATTGCGCAACACAGTAAGAGGTTGTGTTAAAGATCGGACAAATAGCATAATCGTAACGGTCGATAAAAGAACACTTATTACGATCGCCCAGATCGTAAATTGCGCCATTTGATGAACCGGTCCCATATATGAATTTGCCGAAACGACTAACACATACGTCCCGTTAATCTCTTTCATTTCTTGAAAAGCAATCGTATACTCTTTTCCGTCTATCGTTTCATGCCTGACCCCCCTTTTTTCTTGCTCCAATTGCTCAATAAGACGCTCTGAAATCGGCGGGAGTGTCTCAGCGCTAACATGAAAAGGAGTCACTTCTCCACTCACTATGTAAAAAAAGTCAGTTTCCATCCCGTCTGCTTCAAGTGTTTCCTTTTGTCCCCTAATATTCAATTGCAACTGTTTCATAAAATATTCTTCGTCGCTTACATATAAAAATTTTAAGTTTTCTGCTATATACCCCATCAATTGTGCTTCACGAACAAGTCTATTTTCAATAGATGAAATGGTCATATCCTTCGCTTTCAAATAAGAGCTTACTCCTATAGCAACAACGGACAAAATGAGTAAGGTAACAAATAAAACGAGCAGCCGCCCTCGCAGATTAAATGCATGTAGCCATTTCTTTACAGAAAATGATTTTACACGTTCTTGCTGTTTTTTCTCTCGCTTTCCAATCACATAAATGCCCTCCACATTCCTACAACTTATGACACAATAGGCAAATTATATCAATTTAATGTTAAAAGAATGTAAAGCGATTGTTAAAACATTACAAAGGTCATACAAAAAAGCACAACGGACCTAAGATCCATCGTGCTCATTCACCTTATTTACCTTGAGGCTCTTTCATCTGCTTGCTACGTAATTGACCACAGGCAGCATCAATGTCTGTTCCATGTTCGATCCGAATGCCGCATGTAATTCCGTTCTTTTTCAACGTATCATAAAACGCTAATACATCTTGCTCATCACTTCGTTGATATTGACTATGCTCATCAACTGGATTGTATGGAATTAAATTCACATAAGCACGACGGTCTCCTAATAGTTGTGCTAACTCAGTGGCATGCTCTTTTTGATCATTAACATCTTTCAATAAGATGTATTCAATCGTAATCCGACGATTTGATTTTTCGATATAGTAATCAATCGCTGGCATTAACTTTTCAAGAGGAATAGCACGGTTAATTTTCATGATTTTTGTACGCAATTCATTATTCGGAGCATGCAACGAAATCGCTAAGTTGACCTGAAGCTTTAAATCAGCAAACTCATAAATTTTATTGGCCAACCCACTTGTTGAAACGGTAATATGTCTAGGTCCAATTTCAAGTCCTTTTTGGTCTTTTACGACTTCTAAAAAGTCGACCATATTCTCAAAGTTATCAAACGGTTCACCAATTCCCATAATAACAATATGACTAACACGTTCACCTTTGCCAACTTGATCAAGATGCATTTGCACTTTCATAATTTGTTCAACAATTTCACCGCTTGATAAATCACGATCCTTTTTCAATAATCCACTCGCACAAAAACTACAACCGATGTTACATCCTACCTGAGTCGTAACACAAACAGATAAACCATATTTATGGTTCATTAACACCGTTTCAATTAAGTTCCCATCTTGTAACGTAAACAAAAACTTAACCGTTCCGTCTGCCGATTCTTGTTTCGTGTGCTCTGTGAGCGTTTGAATGACGAAGTTCTCCTCTAATAGTTGAATGAGATCCTTATTCACATCTACCATGTCAGAAAAAGATGTGACCCGTTTTTTATATAACCACTCCCACACTTGAGTGGCACGACCCTTTTTATGCCCATGTTCTAAGAGCCAGGCCGATAGTTTTTCAAAAGTAAATCCATAAATGGATGTTTTATTCATTTGTTACCCTCTTTTCAATACGTTAAATTCAACCTTATTTACCCGTTCATCAAATAACTGTATGATTCTAGCTTTCCCAGAAACGGAAGGTAAAAGAAGTACTGTCGTTTATTTTACCATGTTTTTTTTTCTTCGGAAAATGGTATGAAATTTTCGTACAAAGTAACCCTTTTCTACCCTTTAAGAAAAATTTCTACAAATATTCTTTCACACGTGCATATGTATGGGATATGAACTTTTTTGATTAGGAGGGACCTATGTCAAATCCTCAAAATCCGCTAAATAAACCAACGCTGACAACTCATCAACTTCATCCTGAAAACAAAGAAACACCGATCTCTTTTATTGATCATGACTTGATATCCTCTCGCCTTTTTTATAAACGAAATCACTTTTCTTATCCAACTCTTACTTACTCAAATTATTGGCTACCTATAAACGGAATGGTCACAACACCAAAAGTTTTTTCTCTTGAAGAAATTGCGAAGTTCCCTTCTATTACAACAAAGGTTGTCATGGAGTGTGCAGGCAATAAACGAAGTCTGTTCAAGCCTCTTACATTTGGCGAACAATGGGGCAAAGGAGCATTAGTCAAAGTGTCTGGACGGGAGTTCCCTTAAAAACATTGCTACAAGCGACAGGCGTTCATCCTGATGCAAAAGAAGTGTTAGTGGAAGGATATGATAAAGGAAAGCGAACCGATATGACAAGTGAGTACCCTTTTGCAAGAAGCTTGCCAATCGATAAAGCCTTACATCCAGACACACTCATTGCCTATGAATGTAACCATGAGCCCATTCCATTTCAACACGGCTTTCCTTTACGGCTCATTGTTCCGAATTGGTACGGAATGGCCTCTGTAAAATGGATTAAGCAAATTAGTTTAATTGATTCTACGTTTAAAGGGCCTTATCAATCTGTTGATTACATGTATTACCCTCATAAACAAAACGAGGAAGATGCATTTCCCGTTACAACGATGAACGTCAACTCTACCATACAAAAGCCACTCGATATGGATGTGTTACGTACAGGTACACATCTAATTAAAGGGATTGCTTGGACAGGAAACGGAACAATCGAAAAAGTTGAAATCAGTGTAGATCATGGCCAATCTTGGATGGAAGCTGCACCACAACTAAATACCGATAAAAACGGATGGGTTCAATGGTCCTTTCAATGGACAGTTACTCAACCTGGCGAATTCACCATTTTATCAAAAGCCACAGACACAGCAGGCCGAACCCAGCCTTCTACCCCCTTTTGGAATCAAAAAGGATATGGCTATCATGCGATTGATCAAATAAGCGTCAAAATTGAAGAATAAAACAAGAGCAGCATAGGAGCTAGAATGTTACAAAGAAATTTTTAAGCTCCTCATGCTGTTTATGTTTTGTATGAAATGATTTTGTTGTACATTGATTTGTCATCCAATTTATTAAAAAGAGCTACACTAGGTAATAAATTGGCCTCTATGATCCAAACTCCGCCTTTTTGATCAATACCTATGTCAATTCCCATCATATTCCGTTCAGAATATGCACCTTCTAATTGTTTTACTGATTGCAACGCTACCTCTTCTATTTTTTTTATAATTTGCGTAGTGTTTCCTGAAATAGTTGATTTTTTAATTGCCGCTTCTGCAGGTAGAAGCTCTTTGGGGGTATTCGTAATCATAAAAGACTTTGCACCAACTCTTGCTAACATCCCTGTCACATTCCAGTGCGAGAAAGAAGATTTTCGTTGAACCATTACACGAAGATCAAAAATACTCCCTTCCATAAGCGCCAACGGAATCCGTTCTTGTAAAATATGTGGCCCATAATACTTTTGTCTTTTTAGTAGCCATTGATAAACCTCTTCTTTTAGAAGAGAAATAGTTTTCGTTTCTTCATGAATCACCATATCATCGTTTGTTTGAGATAAAAAAAGGACACCTTTCCCTTGTCTCCCCATACATGGTTTAAAAATAAACTCCGTAAAATGACGTTCAAAAAATTTATAGTTTTTATTGTTAAAAAGTAATGTCTCTGGCAAATGTTTATGGAGACATTTATCTTTTTTCATCAGTTGATACTTCGTCCATTTCCCTGCTGATACACTCAATTTCCCCACCCCTACTTACCCATTTCCAAAGAACTAGTAGATAATCATACAAACACGAGATGAGCTGACTGAATATAGTATATGGAACATGATAAGGAGGTGTGTATATGGGAATTCGTGAAGGTTGTTCAGCAGGATTTTGGAGAAATCACGAGGAAGATTGGCCAAACGCATATAGTATTGATGACTTATTTAATGATGTATTTGAGAGAAACGTATTTACTAATGAAGTGTCCTTGCTCGAAGCTTTACAACCAGGTGGTGGACCACCAACCATTTCTCCACAGCTTAGACAGTTAGCTCGACAAGCAACGGCTGCTCTTTTAAACGCAGCTCATCCTTCAATTCAATTTTCCATTAGTGAAAATCAAGTCATCTCTCTGTTTCAGGATGCTTATGATTCAGGTGAGTATGAAGAGACGAAAGATCAATTGGAACATTATAACACTCTTTTTTGTCCACTATAAAATAAAAAAAGGTGACTATCTTATCCGAAGTAGTCACCTTTTTGATATACAAAAAATGAATAATCCCCTTCTTAATTCAAACCTTTTTCATCCCTTAGTAAGGATGCATAAAAAACTATGTCTAATCTTCTGACATACATAGCGAACAAGTATAGAAAGATATAAATCAACAGGAACAAATTGTTTAGCGAGTTCTTACATGATTAACGATCATAATTATAGTTACTTCATACAATCAAACTCACTTTTTTTATATATGATCAACAATGAAATAGAAACAGAAAATGATATGATAGATATATAGAGAATCGACCTTACGTATGTAGAAAAAAAAACCAACAAGAAAAATAGGCAGTCATGATCGAAAGGAATGAGAGACAATGAGCTTAGAGGCATTGAATAAACGAGTAGAACAAGACCTTTCTTACCTCGCTTTTGGAGGTCCAGACTGGGTTCGAGTGACCAAACATCCAGAAGGACATGTGTATGATGCTGTAATTGTAGGTGGTGGCCAAAGCGGGCTAAGTACGGCATTTGGTCTATTACGTGAGCGCGTCTCAAATATTCTCGTCATTGATGAAAACAAAGAAGGCTAGAAGGCCCATGGGAAACCTATGCACGTATGGTCACATTGCGAACACCAAAGCATTTAACTTCCGTTGATCTTGGCATCCCTTCGCTCACGTTCCGTTCTTGGTGGGAAGCACAATTTGGACCAGAAGGCTGGGAGCAAATTGATAAAATTCCTAAAGGCGATTGGATGAATTATCTCCGTTGGTACCGCCATGTCTTAAAACTACCGGTTCTAAATGAAGTGCAATTGAATTTAGTTGAACCGATTGATAGAGGGATTCATCGTCTTCATCTTGGTGGGAATGGTGCACCATCCAAAAGCATCCTTGCACGTAAAGTGATTTTGGCAACTGGGATACAAGGTGGTGGAGAATGGCATGTTCCACCAATGATTGCTGACCATATCCCCAAAACTCTTTATGCTCACACATCTGAAACCATTGATTTTGAAACTTTAAAAGGAAAAAAAGTAGCGATTTTAGGCGGTGGTGCTTCAGCATTTGACAACGCCAACTTTGCTTTAACAGAAGGTGTGGGCGAAGCACATGTGTTTGTTCGTCGCAAGGAAATGCCACGGATTAATCCTATTCGTCAAATGGAGGCTTCAGGGTTAATAGAACGTTTCCCGGCACTATCAGATGAAGATAAATATGCGGCCATTGCTCATTTCTTTAAACACAATCAACCTCCAACAAATGATACATTTGAACGGGCCTCTTCGTGGGATGGTTTTCATCTTCATTTAGGTTCGCCTTGGTTAGATGTAAAGGAAGAGAACGGCAAAGCCATTGTGACAACACCAAAAGGAACGTTTGCTTTTGACTTTTTGATCATTAGTACAGGACTTCTGACCGATCCTGCTTTAAGACCTGAATTGCAGCTTGTTGAACAACACATTGCTCGTTGGGGAGATGAATACGAGGCACCTGAGGAAGTAGCGAATCCTGTTCTTGATGCACATCCATACTTAACTTCTGGATTTGCCTTCATGAGTCGTGATGAAAACGGAAGTGCACCATTACATGGACTGTTTGCATTTAATTATTCGGCACTGATTAGCTGTGGCATTTCCGCTTCTGCTCTTTCTGGAATGAAGTACGGGGTCCCAAGACTTGTCACTGCCATTGCCGATCAGTTATTCCAAGATGATCGAGACGAGATTCTAAAGGACTTCTTTGAGTATGATGAGAAGGAGTTTGTCGGAAACTGGCCTTTAAACGTCTAAATGAACATAATAGCGAAAGGGCTTAACCAAAAATATGAATTGAACCCACATAAATTTGTGGGTTTTTATTAATCAAAAAAATGGTAAATAAACCTATTTTAACAATGCTTATAACCATTTTTCTATTTATTGCATAAAAAAATCAGTAAAAAAATTCATTTATATGTAGACGTAAATTAACAAATATTATATTATATATACGAAAGCGGTTTCGAAAAATAGAGGAAGGAGGAGAGTTTTTAGTTTTTGTTGTTTGTTTATTGTAAGCGTTTACTATTAATACATTTCTGGGAGGTTATTATGAAAATAAAGCAAATTAAACAATCTTTATCTTTGCTTTTAATCATCACACTCATTATGTCACTATTTGTTCCTATGGCTTCAGCAAACACAAATGAGTCTAAGTCTAATGCATTTCCTTTTTCTGATGTTAAAAAAACTTCTTGGTCTTTTCCATATATAAAGGATTTATATGAGCAAGAAGTTATTACAGGAACATCTGCAACAACGTTCTCTCCAACAGATTCCGTTACTCGTGCACAATTTACAGTGATGCTTACCCGTGGTCTTGGACTAGAAGCATCTTCTAAAGATTACCCTTTTAAAGATCGTAAAAACTGGGCTTACAAAGAAATTCAAGCTGCATATGAAGCTGGAATTGTAACTGGGAAAACAAACGGTGAATTTGCACCAAATGAAAACATTACTCGTGAACAAATGGCTGCTATGGCCGTACGTGCTTATGAATACTTAGAAAATGAGCTATCTTTACCAGAAGAGCAAAGAGAATATAATGACTCTTCTTCTATTTCAACCTTTGCTCAAGATGCTGTTCAAAAAGCATACGTATTAGAGCTAATGGAAGGAAATACAGATGGATATTTTCAACCAAAAAGAAACTCTACTAGAGAACAGTCTGCTAAAGTTATCTCTACTTTACTTTGGAAAGTAGCTAGTCATGATTATTTATACCATACAGAAGCTGTTAAAAGCCCTTCAGAAGCTGGTGCGCTTCAGTTAGTAGAACTAAACGGACAATTAACACTAGCTGGTGAAGATGGTACTCCCGTTCAATTACGTGGAATGAGTACACATGGCCTACAATGGTTCGGTGAAATCGTAAACGAAAACGCTTTCGTAGCACTATCGAATGATTGGGGATCTAACATGATTCGTCTCGCTATGTACATTGGCGAAAATGGATATGCAACAAACCCTGAAGTAAAAGATTTAGTTTATGAAGGAATTGAATTAGCGTTTGAGCACGATATGTATGTAATTGTTGACTGGCATGTACATGCTCCTGGTGATCCTAGAGCGGATGTATACTCAGGTGCTTATGATTTCTTCGAAGAAATTGCTGATCATTACAAAGATCATCCGAAAAACCATTATATCATTTGGGAACTAGCAAACGAACCAAGTCCAAATAATAACGGTGGACCTGGATTAACAAATGATGAAAAAGGTTGGGAAGCTGTAAAAGAATATGCAGAGCCAATCGTTGAAATGTTGCGTGAAAAAGGTGACAACATGATTTTAGTTGGAAATCCTAACTGGAGCCAACGTCCTGACTTATCAGCTGACAACCCAATTGATGCAGAAAATATCATGTATTCTGTTCACTTCTACACAGGCTCACATGGCGCTTCTCACATTGGTTACCCTGAAGGAACACCAAGCTCTGAACGTTCTAATGTTATGGCTAACGTTCGTTATGCTCTAGACAATGGCGTTGCTGTGTTTGCGACAGAGTGGGGTACGAGTCAAGCGAATGGAGATGGAGGACCTTATTTTGATGAAGCTGATGTTTGGCTTAATTTCTTAAACAAACATAACATTAGCTGGGCAAACTGGTCGTTAACGAACAAAAATGAGATTTCTGGAGCATTTACACCTTTTGAGCTTGGTAGAACAGATGCTACAGATCTTGATCCAGGTGCTAATCAAGTATGGGCACCCGAGGAACTAAGTTTATCTGGTGAATATGTTCGTGCTCGTATTAAAGGAATTGAGTATACACCTATCGACCGCACAAAATTCACAAAGCTTGTTTGGGATTTTAACGATGGAACAACACAAGGATTCCAAGTTAATGGAGACAGCCCTAACAAAGAAAGCATTACTTTAAGTAATAATAATGATGCATTACAAATTGAAGGATTAAATGTAAGTAATGATATTTCTGAAGGAAACTACTGGGATAATGTACGCCTGTCAGCTGATGGCTGGAGTGAAAATGTAGATATTTTAGGTGCTACAGAGCTTACAATTGATGTTATCGTTGAAGAACCGACAACAGTTTCAATTGCTGCTATTCCACAAGGACCTGCTGCTGGCTGGGCTAACCCGACTAGAGCAATTAAAGTAACTGAAGACGATTTCGAATCTTTCGGAGATGGATACAAAGCTCTCGTAACTATTACTTCTGAAGATTCACCTTCACTTGAAACCATTGCAACTAGTCCTGAAGACAATACAATGAGCAATATCATTCTATTTGTAGGTACTGAAGATGCAGATGTTATTTCTTTAGATAATATCACGGTTTCTGGTACTGAGATTGAAATTGAAGTTATTCACGATGAAAAAGGAACAGCAACACTTCCTTCTACTTTTGAAGATGGAACTCGCCAAGGCTGGGATTGGCATACAGAATCAGGAGTTAAGACAGCTCTTACAATTGAAGAAGCTAATGGATCTAACGCTCTTTCATGGGAATATGCGTATCCTGAAGTAAAACCAAGTGATGGTTGGGCTACTGCTCCTCGTCTAGACTTCTGGAAAGACGAACTAGTTCGTGGCACAAGCGACTATATTAGTTTTGACTTTTACATCGATGCAGTTCGTGCTTCTGAAGGTGCTATATCAATTAACGCCGTTTTCCAACCACCTGCAAACGGGTATTGGCAAGAAGTTCCAACTACATTTGAAATTGATTTAACAGAGCTTGATTCTGCAACTGTAACTTCTGATGAGTTGTATCATTATGAAGTAAAAATTAACATTAGAGACATTGAGGCTATTACAGACGATACAGAGCTTCGTAACTTATTACTAATCTTTGCTGATGAAGACAGTGATTTTGCTGGTAGAGTTTTTGTTGATAATGTAAGATTTGAATAATTTAAAAAACAGGTAGATAGAGAGACTCTCTATCTACCTGTTTTATTGCTTACTATTCGTCTTCCCACTTTTTTACTTCTTCACGCACTCTAGGAGCAACCTCACGCCCTAACAATTCAATTGCCTTCATCACATCCTCATGAGGCATCGACCCAACAGGAACGTGAAGCATAAAACGAGTTATCCCTACATGTTTGCGAAGGTGGATGATCTTTTCTGCTACTGTTTGAGCATCCCCTACATAAAGGGCTCCCTCGAAGCTGCGAGCTGCATCAAAAGCTGCACGGTCATAATGACCCCAGCCCCGCTCTTTGCCAAGCACGTTCAAGACTTGTTGAGTAGGAGCAAAAAACTTATCTGCTGCAACATCCGTAGTTTCTGCAATAAACCCGTGCGAATGAGACGCAACAGGCAACTTCGACACATCATGTCCAGCTTGTGCCGCTGCTTTTTTGTAAAGGTCAACAAGTGGTGCAAATTGAAGCGGTCTTCCACCGATAATCGCAAGAACGAGTGGCAACCCAAGCAAACCAGCTCGAATCACAGATTCTGCATTACCGCCACTGCCAATCCAAACAGGAAGAGGCTCTTGCACCGGACGAGGATACACACCTAGATTGTCAATCGCCGGACGGTGCCCCCCTCGCCAACTTACTTTTTCAGATTCACGAATTTTTAGGAGCAACTCTAACTTTTCATCAAATAACTCATTATAATCATTTAAGTTATACCCAAAAAGTGGGAATGACTCAATAAAAGAACCGCGCCCTGCCATAATCTCAGCACGTCCATTTGAAATGGCGTCAACTGTCGCAAAATCTTGAAAAACACGAACCGGGTCTGCTGATGAGAGAACCGTTACTGCACTTGTCAGACGAATCTTTTTTGTTTGTGAAGCGGCAGCTGCTAAAATAACGGCCGGAGCGGACGCTGCAAAATCCTCACGGTGATGCTCCCCTACCCCAAATACATCAAGTCCAACTTGATCGGCTAATACAATTTCCTCAACTACTTCTCGTATACGCTCTGCATGACTAATTGTTTCTCCTGTATGTACATCTGGTGTGGTTTCAACGAATGTACTGATTCCGATTTCCATATGATCGCCTCCTATTTTTCTCTTACTTTACTATAGTAAGTTTTCAATAGAAAACCAAGCAAATTGGCAAAATTAAAGGGTGTGTCAACATGATTGACACACCCTAAAACAATATCTACCCCATCATCCGCTTCACCAATTCCTTATTTCTTCCCTTAAACAATTCATTATGAGAAGAAACCATTGCTGCCTTGTTCGCACTAGGTTCAATAAACTGCTTCGCTTTATTCACCGCATTCGCTGCATCTTGGAAAGCCCCTGCAATTAAATTCACTTTTCCCTCGTGCATAAGAATGTCTCCCGCTGCATAAAGACCCGGAATCGAAGACTCACTGCTAACATTTCCTTTAACCAAGCAGTCATTTATCAACTCAACAGGCAGTTTGCTGTTTGTAAATAACGTGGCATCCCGTTCATAACCGTGGTTCACGATCACATCGTCAACTTTGATATAGGATACTTCTTTCGTTTTTTGATTTGTCAGTTCGACCGTTTCAATTGTTTCTTGCTGCGCATCTGCGATAAGCTTTGAAATTTCGGAATGAAACAAGCATGTAACTGAACTATTTTCAAGCTTACTTACTTGAGCTTCATGACCTTTTAAAGCCTCTTTTCGGTACGTTACATACACTTTTTTCGCTATAGGTTCTAATGTATTTGCCCAATCAATCGCCGAGTTTCCCCCACCTGATATAATGACGGTTTTATTTTGGAATCTTTTTAATGACTTAACCGTGTAGTGCAAGTTCGCTATTTCAAATCTTTCTGCCCCTTCAATCGGAAGCTTTTGTGGATTTAAAATCCCACTTCCAACAGCGATAATGACCGTTTTTGATAAGTGCTCCACACCTGATGCAGCCTTTAACAGGAATTCTCCCTTTGGCGTTTGGGCAATGGATTGTATTTTTTCATTTAACACAACGGTTGGGTGAAACGTTAGTCCTTGCTCAACTAATTGTTCAATAAGCTTCCCTGCAGGAGTAGGAGCAAGCCCCCCTACATCCCATATCATCTTCTCAGGGTATATATGTAGTTTTCCACCTAGATATGGTTGATGTTCAATGATTTTTGTTTTCATTTCACGAAGTCCACTGTAAAAAGCAGAGTACAGACCTGCTGGCCCACCACCAATAATGGTCACATCGTATAATTCAAGTTCCTTCATTTACACTCACTCCTAGCGTGAATAACTGTAATTAATTATCATTCTCAATTAAATATACGATACGTATCTCCTTTTTACAATAAAAAACTATGTTGATCTCTTAAGAAACAAAAAAACCTTCCACTTTTATTAGAAGGCTCTTAGTTTATTATTTTTCCTAGTTTTTGATTGTACATCGTTCGATCTGAAATCTTTAGCAATTGATCAATATTATTTGCTTGATCTGGATAAATAGCCGTTCCTATGGAGACTGATACGTCAAATCCTACCTGAATGGAAAGTTTTTTTAAGCTTGCTTCTATGTGAGACAACCTATTTTTTTCTTTTAAATGAGAAGAAACAATTATAAATTCGTCCCCTCCCCATCTTGCTACTACATCTTTTTTTGACGTACTCTCCTGCAGAATCCTAGCTATGTTTACGAGGATTGTATCTCCAGTTTTATGTCCATATGTGTCATTAATTTTTTTGAAGTTATTGCAGTCAATAATGGATATCGACATCTTTTTGTTCGTTTTCATTGTTTGTTCTAACAACTTAGGTGTCACTTGTGCTACATATCGTCTATTGTAGAGGCCAGTTAATGCATCCTTTTCGGATAAAAACTTAGCTTTGTCATACTGATATCCAAGCCACCAAAAAAATGGTGACAATAATGGGATAAAAAGAAAATCCCATTTATAATGACCTGCCTCAATTAAAAAAACATATGATGACTCAAAGTCAACGAGAAAATAAAAAGAATGCCATGTAACGACAATGAAGATAAAAATAAAAACGATTAAGACTCTACCTTTATATTTCATCTAGTGTCTCCTCTATAGCTTTTCGTATGGTCTAGCATTATTTTAACGGAACAACAAAGAGAAATATGTCGTTTTTAATCGACTTATTTATTTTTAACGTATTATTTAATCAGCAGATGATTAAAGAGCCTTCATTACAGGTACAATAGGTACTATCTTTACTTAGTTAGTTAGACAAAGGGGAAATTTACCACAAACTTTCAATTCTACTAACTAATTGAGAACAACACAATAATATTTGTTACATAATTTACAATTTATTTGGTGTAAACTAGTTACGGTCAGGTATTTGCAGAAACCTCACCTTTACATCCCCTCAAAGTAATTCTAATTTTTTTAGGGAATAGAAGGGTTTGTCTTGACAACAAAATGTGTTATTTGATAATTTATATATAATTAGAATTATTATATATAAAGTTTTTCTTTATATCACTATTTTAATTCACTCAATACAATTTAGGAGGACGATTTACTATGTCATTAATCGGAACTGAAGTAAAACCATTCGCAGCAAAAGCTTACAAAGACGGTGAATTCATCGATGTTACAAACGAAGATTTAAAAGGTCAATGGAGCATTTTCTGCTTCTACCCTGCAGATTTCACATTTGTTTGCCCAACTGAGCTTGAAGATCTACAAAACGAATATGCTACATTAAAAGACCTTGGAGTAGAAGTTTACTCTGTATCAACGGATACTCACTTTACACATAAAGGCTGGCATGACAGCTCAGAAACAATCGGAAAAATTACTTATGCAATGATTGGTGACCCTTCTCAAACCGTTTCTCGTAACTTTGAAGTACTAAACGAAGAAGAAGGTCTTGCAGATCGCGGTACGTTCATCATCGATCCAGACGGCGTTATCCAAACAGTTGAAATCAATGCTGGTGGAATTGGTCGTGATGCAAGCACATTAATTAACAAAGTTAAAGCAGCACAATATGTTCGTCAAAATCCAGGTGAAGTTTGCCCAGCTAAATGGCAAGAAGGCGGCGAAACACTTAAGCCAAGCCTTGACCTAGTAGGAAAAATCTAAGGAGCGCATTAAATGGCACTTGAAAAAGATATTAAAGACCAATTAAATCAGTACTTGCAACTTTTAGAAGGCGATATCGTTCTTAAAGTAAGTGCAGGCTCTGATCAAACTTCTTCTGAAACGATCGATCTTGTGAATGAGATCGCATCGATGTCAGATAAAATAAGTGTACGTGAAGCAACACTAGCTCGAACTCCTAGCTTTAGCGTAAACCGTGTTGGTGAAGATACGGGTGTAACGTTTGCTGGAATTCCGTTAGGTCATGAATTCACTTCTTTGGTACTTGCTCTCCTACAAGTTAGTGGACGAGCTCCAAAGGTTGATCAAAGCGTTATTGATCAAGTCAAGAAAATTGAAGGTGAGTATCACTTCGAAACATATGTTAGCTTAAGCTGCCATAACTGCCCTGATGTTGTACAAGCTCTTAACATGATGAGTGTTTTGAACCCTGGTATTACTCATACGATGATTGACGGAGCAGCTTTTAAAGATGAAGTTGAAAGCAAAAACGTTATGTCTGTACCAGCTGTTTATTTAAATGGGGAATTCTTTGGTGGCGGTCGTATGACGGTTGAAGAAATCCTTGCGAAGCTTGGTACTGGCCCAGATGCGTCAGAGCTTTCTAATAAAGATCCGTTTGATGTTCTTGTTGTTGGTGGCGGTCCTGCTGGAGCAAGTGCAGCTATTTATGCTGCTCGTAAAGGAATTCGTACTGGTATCGTTGCAGAACGCTTTGGTGGACAAGTGATGGATACAATGGCTATTGAAAACTTCATTAGCGTGAAGCAAACAGAAGGCCCTAAGCTTGCAGCAAGCCTTGAAGAGCATGTAAAAGAATACGATATCGATATTATGAATTTGCAGCGTGCAAAAGGCATCGAGAAGAAAGACCTTTTCGAACTCGAACTTGAAAATGGCGCTGTTCTAAAAAGTAAAACAGTTATTGTTTCTACTGGTGCTCGTTGGAGGAATGTTAACGTTCCTGGAGAACAAGAATTCAAAAACAAAGGGGTAGCATACTGCCCTCACTGTGATGGTCCATTGTTTGAAGGCAAAGACGTAGCGGTTATCGGTGGCGGAAATTCCGGTATCGAGGCAGCTATTGACCTTGCTGGAATTGTAAAACACGTGACTGTTCTTGAATTCATGCCAGAGCTAAAAGCGGATGAAGTCCTACAAAAACGTCTATATAGCCTTCCGAATGTAACGGTTCATAAAAACGTTCAAACAAAAGAAATTACCGGTGACGAAAGTGTAAACGGCATTTCTTTCATTGATCGTGAAACAGAGGAAGTCAAACATGTTGAGTTACAAGGTGTCTTCGTTCAAATCGGTCTTGTACCAAACACAGATTGGTTAGATGGAGTCGTTGAACGTAATCGCATGGGTGAAATCATTGTAGACAAACATGGATCTACTACTGTTCCTGGTTTGTTTGCTGCAGGTGATTGTACAGATAGTGCCTATAACCAAATTATTATTTCTATGGGATCAGGAGCGACTGCATCATTAGGAGCATTTGATTACTTAATTAGAAATTAATAAGTGAAGAGTCGCTCTGCTACTTAGGTAGCGAGCGGCTTTTTTAATGCAAAAAAAAGCATAAACTTACCTAAGGTAAGTTTATGCTTCCACTTTTTCCCTGCTAAAACTCATTTTTTTTTCCCCATTTAATTCAAGAGCTTGTGCTGTTGAAAGATGGACTTCTTGTAAAAGTTTTGGGTTTTCCATTAATGATTCGCCATATGAAGGAATCATTTCTTTAATTTTTGGTTCCCATTCGTTTATTTGGTCTGGGAAACATCTTGTCATAACTTCCAACATAACCGAAACAGCAGTAGATGCCCCAGGAGAGGCTCCAAGTAGGGCTGCTATTGAGCCATCGCCAGCTGTCACCACTTCCGTTCCAAATTGAAGTGTCCCTTTTCCACCAGCTTCTGTATCTTTGATAACTTGGACACGTTGCCCTGCTACGACTAAGTCCCAATCCTCGCTTTTCGCATTCGGAATAAACTCGCGTAACTCATCCATACGCTTTTCCTTTGATAGCATTACTTGCTGGATCAAGTATTTTGTCAATGACATATTCTTTGCTCCAGCTGCTAGCATCGTGACAAAGTTGTCTGGTTTAACCGATGTTAACAGGTCAAACACGGATCCATATTTTAAAAACTTCGGCGTAAAGCCAGCAAATGGCCCAAAGAGCAATGACTTTTTATTATCAATATACCTTGTATCAAGGTGAGGTACCGACATCGGCGGAGCTCCCACCTTTGCCTTCCCATATACTTTTGCATGATGCTGTTCAACAATATCAGGGTTTTTACAAACCATAAAAATTCCACTTACAGGGAATCCACCAATATGTTTGCCTTCAGGAATACCTGATTTTTGAAGCAAATGCAGGCTTCCTCCCCCGCCTCCAATAAAGACAAATTTAGCCGTATGGCTTTCAACTTCACCACTATCAAGGTTCCGTACTTTCACTTCCCATAAGCCATCATTCGTACGCTTCATGTCAGTGACACTATGTTTGTAGTTAAGTTCAACATCTTTATTTTCTAGTTGATCAAACAACTTTCGTGTTAAGGCACCAAAATTAACATCCGTTCCAGAATCAATTTTTGTTGCAGCAATCGGTTCCTCCGAAGAACGGTCTTGCATGATGAGCGGAATCCATTCCTTTAACTGTTGTGGATCATCTGAAAATTCCATTCCCTCGAACAGAGGATTTTCAGAAAGCGCTTTAAATCGGTTTCTTAAAAAAGTTATATTTTGTTCTCCTTGAACCATACTCATATGAGGCAACTGCATAATAAAGTCCTGCGGGTTCTCAATCAGCCCACGGTTTACAAGATGAGACCAAAACTGCATAGAAACTTGAAATTGTTCATTAATTTTAATTGCTTTGCTAATATCGACCGAACCGTCTGGTCTCTCCGTTGTATAATTGAGCTCACACAGCGCAGCATGTCCGGTTCCTGCATTATTCCATTCATTCGAGCTTTCTTCTCCTGCTTTTGAAAGCTTTTCAAATACGCTTATCTTCCAGTCTGGCACTAATTCTTTTAAAAGTGTACCCAAAGTCGCACTCATGACCCCGGCACCAATTAAGATCACGTCTGTATTTGTTTGTTTGTTGCTCATCATATACCTCCCTAAACCCTTAAATTCACAGAAAGGATGTAGGAGCATCTGCTTACACATCACACCAATTCATGGTGCAACATAGTCACACATCTTTTCTGAACCAACCATAACCTATTCTATTGTATCATTATTATTTGAAAATTAAAATATGACTTACTATTATAAGATAGTCATAAGCTTGTAAATTTTTGGTTGCCGTTTTCATGCACTCATCTAAAAACTCTTCAAGTGATCTCACTGTTACTTTTAAGTTATGCATCCAATGCTTTTTGTAGTCAAAAAGATTGGTCATATGATTAAGAACCTATTTGGTTTATTAAATGTTATTCTTTCTTCCTAAAACCTATTTTTCTACTTTATTTTAAATATAATAGAATTAGAATTTAAGAAAGGATGTGGGCTATGTTACTAAAAGCACGTTCTGAATCGAAAGAACTATTAGTTATGAGATCTTTGCATACAAGAATGAATTTATCGGAAAAAAATAAACTCCGCTATTTAAATCTTGAAAAAGGCTATGAGGGAGAGGTTAAATTTGATTCTCTCGTGGATCCTTTTCATGAGGACCGATACATCTTAAATGACTTGCTCCTGGAAGTAAACCATTCCTATTTTCAAATAGACTCCTTAATCCTATCACAAGGCGTGATCCATCTTTTAGATATCAAGAATTTCGAAGGTGACTTTTATTTTGAAACAGATAAACTCCATTCGATAACGACTGACCGTGAATACAAAAACCCTATTTACCAATTAAAAAGAAGCACATCCCTATTACGTCAACTTCTTAAGAACCTCAAGTGCAATGATCTTGTTGATGCCACTATTGTTTTTATTAACCCTGAATTCACTTTATATCAAGCTCCTATCAATCAACCTCTTATCTTCCCTACCCAATTAAATCGCTTTTTAAAAAATTTACAAAAACCTTCTTCTAAGCTTACTAACCATCCTAAAGAGCTAGCCGAAAAATTGCTCTCATTGCATCAAACAGAAAATCCATTTACATTCTTACCTGAATATAAATATGAACAATTACAAAGAGGCGTTTACTGTAAGAGCTGTAGGTCATTCGCTCTCTCTATAGAAAATTCTATCTTCATATGCAAAGACTGCGGTAGTAAGGAAAAGATCGTACTAGCTCTTTTACGAACAATCGATGTAATTTAAGCTCTTATTTCCAGATCGAAAAATTACTACTAAAAATATCTACGATTGGTGCCAAGTAGATTTGCATATGAGAACCTTTAATAGAGTCTTACAGAAAAATTATACTGTCTTTGGAAAGACAAGTGATACCTACTTTAAATAAGCCGATTACTGTTCTAATTCAAGTATATGCTACTTCTGACTCCTTTCTACTCATCCCATCGGTTTCTGTCAAAAGTCGTACTCTCTTCTGACTCCTTTCTCCTATCCCATCCGTTTCTGTCAGAAGAC
>NZ_BAUT01000039.1 GCF_000513095.1 Halalkalibacter wakoensis JCM 9140 | reverse complement strand
ATGCAAAGGCGGTGATCATTTGTCAATCGAACTAGGAGTATTAGTTGCAATATGCGGATTGGTTATTAGCTACTTAGCCTATCAATTCAACCGTACAAAAGAAGTAAAGTCAGATAGCCGACAAGATGCAGAGGTCAAAGCAGCATTAGGCTACATCAGTAAAGGTGTGGATGACATCCGCATTGATTTAAAAGCGAATGAAAAACAATTAGCGCAAGTAACAGAGCGTGTCACAAGGGTTGAAGAGTCATCAAAGCAAGCACACAGACGAATTGATCAATTAAAAGGAGTGGGTAAACAATGATGTTTGATACAGCGAGTATAACACGTTTTTTCGGCTTGATTGTGGCGTTGTTAACTTATTTTGGGATTAATGTACCAGAGGATATTGTGGAGGGTCTTGTTAGTCTTGTTGTAGCTGTTCTTGCCGTATATGCAGCGTGGAAAGACAATGACATTACCAAAAAAGCAGTAGAAAATAAGAAATTATTAAAAGAATTAGAGGAGAGTGAAAAGTAATGACTAAAATTATTGATATTCGTGACCGCACACCGAAAAGATCTACACGCCCATTATCTCGTATTACTAAAATCGCACGTCACCACTCAGCAACAACAGGTGGTGACTTTTGGGCTTTCTGGAACGGACGTTGGAAGGGGCTAGGTTGGAATACTGGTGGTTACCATGAGATCATCTTTCCGGATGGTACAGTTCAACTATGTTATGATCCTAATGTGATTACGAACGGAATAGCTAACCATAACACCATTACTTATCATATCTGTCTTGTTGGTAACGGCAAGTTTACTGAGGCTCAAGAAAAGGCGTTTGAAGAACGTACGAAGCTTGCTATGAAGCGCTTTGGACTAAAAGAGAAAGATGTATTAGGTCATAAAGAATTCAGCGGTGCATCTACCGCGTGTCCTGGTATCGATATGAATAAGGTAAGACTCTCTTTAACTGGCAACAAATCACCTGTAAAAGAAGAAAAAGTCAAGCCGCAAGTGAAAGGCGTCCAAACATCGTCCTCGCAACGCTTGCTTCGTAATGTCCGTCCATACATGAGAGGTGCCGATGTTGAGGTTGTCCAGCGTGCCGTAGGGGCAAAAGTTGATGGTATTTATGGTGATGAGACAGAGCGACTTGTTAGAGCTTATCAGGAGCAACATGGTTTGATTATTGACGGTATTGCTGGTCCGCAAGTATTTGGTGCGATTGCTGCAGGTAATAAGCTGTCAAAACCAAAATACTCTCGCTTGTTAAGACGTACAATTCCTATGATGAGAGGGAAAGACATCGAAGCTGTCCAAGCTATTTTAGGAGTGGCGATTGATGGTTGGTACGGCCCGATCACAGAAGCAGCAGTTCGTGAGTTCCAACGTGCAGCTGGTATAATGGTAGACGGTATTGTCGGTCCGCAAACGTGGAACCGACTTTTTTAATAGTAACTAATAACAGAAACCAACAGTAGTTACGAAAGAAACAGTAGTTACTATTATCAGTAACTACTGTTGGTCTCCAAAACTTCAACTGGGACAAAAAAATAGTGTCCCAGTTCACTTAACTACCAAGGTAGTCAACCTAAGTTGTAAAAAGCTTATCAAATCAATGGTTTCAAGAGAAGAAATAAGGAGTTCCACTCCGACATATTACCCCTACAAAATCTTATCTGACTCTCTTTTTTTGATTTGAAATTAGAAGTCATAAAGGTTTTTATTTGAACAGTTTTTTCATAGCCTTTCCTGTTGCTTTACCTGCCACACGTCTTCCAATCCGCTTTCCTACCCTTCCTTTTCTAACAGCGTCTACGTCATTCCAAATCCGCAATATTTTATAGATCGTTGATTTAAGACTCATCTTTATCCTCCTTATAATCCCATAAATCATCTACTAAGCAATCAAGCCTCTTAGCCAACTTAAAAGCCTGCTCTAAACTCGGTCGTGACTTTCCGGTTGCCCAGTTGCTAAAGGTCATCTTACTAACACTAAACTCTTCCGCTATGTCCACTTGCTGAAGTTCTAACTCAGCCAATTTAACTTTTATTCTAGGTTTTAGCAAGGTCATTACCTCCTTAATAAAAGATATTCTATCTCTTTTCTTCTTATCCTTTATTTGTAAAAATAAATTGTTGGTTCTTATAAAACAGGGTTGATAAAGTATAAAATTTTTTTGTATTAATAGTTCTAATCATTGTACAAATTTAATACTTTTTTATTAAAGACACACAAGACGTCGCAATAGTAGACAATATGTATACATCTTGATATAGCAATGTGCGTCAAAACACGTCAATAAGACGTCAGGAGGGATTTTAGATGTATAGACCAACCGTTAGATATGATGATGCTTATAAGCAGTATGTTGAAAATGTGTTTAATTCCACCCATCTAGATAAGAGTCAAATCATAAGAGCTGCTCTTTTTATTGCTGGTCACACGGAACAGTTTTCTAGAATAGTAGAACCATACTTAAAGAAAGGGATGTCTTTGCCAGTTCCATTGTGGTCAGAAGGTCAAGATGAGCTTTGGTTAAATCAAAAAGCAACTGTAGTAAATGAGCCTCAGATTATAGAAAAGGCGATTTCAAAAGAACAACCAAGGTACCAGAAAAGAAGAGTAGAGGAACAACCTATAGCTAGTCCAAAAGTGTTTAGTCCGGGTGGAGGGGTATCTATTAAGTTCGGGGGCGGGGGTGTGTGACGTCCCTCCTCTCTTTCGTACATTATTTTTACCAAGTTACCTGTTTACCGAGTTACCCAGAGCTAAGGGAGGTTATTTTTAAAAAGTGAAGGTGGTGTAGTAGGGTGCATATCAATCCAATGCTTAACCAGAAGAAAAAAGACGTCTCCAGAAGAACTCGCTCAGATAAAAAACGCGATATTAAAATTCCTGTTACGAAAGATGAGAAAGAATTTATTATTAGAGCTTCAATCGAGCGAAGGGAAACCGAAACAGAATACTGCACAAAGGTCTTAAAAACAGCGTTATCGAGACACTCTGAATTTTACGAAGTTGAATATCAAAATTTAAAAGATACAGTCCATGTGAAAGTAGATGTTTTTCTAGAAGAACAAATTGCTTATTATGCTGCCTTATGGGGGTGTCGAAGCATTCGCAAAGTAGCACACAGAATCTTCATGCAAGAATTACGATTGGAGAGAGGAGAGATTATCTTTGAGGGCATATAGTGAAAGAAATTTAATGCAAGCTGAGATAAAAGGACGGTCGCCATTTCTTAAATTGATTACCCCTTCAAAAGCAAGCATAAAAATATCTTTACCTGATGATGTTTATTTTAGGATGAAAAACTTATGTGATGACGTAACGAAATTAATTGAAGAACAGTATAGACCTGATGATCTCCTTCAACTACTCTTAGATGACATCGTGGACCACGTTAGAGAAACTCAAGATGTGAAGGGCATGCACCAACTATTTCTGGAAAGAGATAAGTCTACGTATAATGTTAGGCTTAAATACTATCAAAAACGAGAGGAAGAAACAGAACCACTTTATCCGATGAAAAAGCCTCAACCAAACGATGAAATAAAAATGGTGTATATGAGGTTGGTTCGGGAGGATATACTTAGAATGGAGATCTTATTTTCAGATATGGCAGAGCTTTTTCCTAACCATCATTTCACTGTGGAAAGAGTCTTAGAGATTCTTTTAATTGATTTCATCGAGAAATATAAAAGAGGAGAAGCTATAAACGTGATTAAATCAGTATTTTCATAAACTGATAACATCATAGTGTTAATGAAATTACGTTAATTGATGTTCTGCAAGAAGAAGGCGAAGACATTGTTGATGTGATTCAAACGAATATGGAGAAGACGCAGATTTATAAGTTCATCCATGTGTTAGATGAGCGTGAAAAGGAAGTGATTGTGGGTCGCTTCGGCTTGAATTTGGAAGAAGAGCGCACTCAGCGTGAAATTGCGAAAGAGCTTGGTATTTCACGTAGCTACGTTTCTAGAATTGAAAAAAGAGCGTTAATGAAATTGTTTCATGAGTTTTATAAGCAGAGTCAAGGAAAGAGTTAATTAAATATTGAAAGAAGGGCGACTAAGAATCAGGTCGTCCTTCTTTTAATTTATATGAGAATAAGTTTAATTTAAATGAAGATGGTGAAAATAAAAATGTTATTATAGCTGATTTTTATCAGAAGGTTACTAGGCTAGGTAGTGTAGTATTACAACAGATCTAATTGAGGTACTAAGAATAAAGATGTCAGAGCGATATCCTATCCACCAATCTGTATATGTTAAAGGTGTTGGGGATCAGAACAATAAAATTTGGGGCATAATTTGGTGGTGGAGTGTGTATAAAGTATTCGATTATATTCTTTTAACAATTGGTTCTATTATTGTTGCAGTAGGTCTTGAATTAATATTGGCTCCGAATGGATTAGTAGATGGAGGAGTCACAGCTATCTCAATTATGACAAATGCAATGGTAAACGTACCCATTTGGATGACCTTCATAGTATTGAACATTCCCTCTCTGATCATTGCAGGGAAGTACATGGGGAAGAAATTTGTCGTGAGAACGATGTATGCTAATGTCATCACATCAATTGCTTTGATCTACTTTGCTCCTTTTTCTCCTATTACTACGTCTGAAGTTTTGATCGTATTGTATGGCGGGCTCCTACTTGGAGTGGGGATTGGTTTAGTTGTGAAAGTAGGAGGAGCGATTGACGGGACTGAAATGCTCGCGATTTGGGCAAATAAAAAATACCATATCCCGATAAGCAAATTTCTATTGTTAATTAATTTTGTCATATTATCTTTTGCTGCCTTTGTGTTTTCGTTAGAACAAGCCATGTTCTCTGTTGCCGTCTTTTTTATCGTTTCAAAAGTGATTGATTTTATTTTAGATGGCATTAACCAAGGAAAATCTGTCATGATCATTTCGGAAAAACCTGAAGAAATAGGTCAAAAGTTAAATGAAGATCTAGGCATTGCGATTACATATCTCAGTGGGAAAGGTGGATATTCTGGGGAGCAGATGCAGTTGATTTACTGCATAACAGACCGGTTTATATATCCGAAACTGAAAGAAACGGTATTGTCTGTTGATAAAGGAGCTATATTAGAAGCGTCATTTGTAACAGAAACCACTGGGATAAAAAGAAAATCATTGTTGGAGCAGAAGAAATGATATATACTTTCTTGGAGGAAATTCACAAGACAGTAGAGTATACTCGTATGTGAAAGAAACCTTAGGCAATTAGAAAAATGGGTGACATTATGGCATATAAAATGATTGTCATTGTAAGCTTATTAATAAGTTTCATCCTTCCTTCATTTAGTCCGCTAGCCGATACAGGAACGGAAGCTGGTAGTTTTGATTCACCTGTTATTGCCGAACATGCAAATAGTGGTAATATCGGAGGGTTACATTCTTCTACATCAGTGTCTGCATCAAGCCTTTTAGTAGGGACATTGTATGTAAAAATTATTAATCGTTACAGTAAACTCGTTAGGGAATTTCTAAACTCGTCCATTCCCTTATTAAAAGTAAATGGAAACCTTATAACCATTAAGTTTCAGAGTAGCTTTTTCTCTTCATCATCCTTGATCTAAATTTATTAGAAAAGGAGATGAAGATTGTGCGAAAAAAGAAGGAAATGAGCCATGAGATAAGTGAGCCTATTATGGGCCTTGCTTTTGGAATCGTCATGATGATCATTGTATTTTTGATTGCACATTTTGTGTTTGGCCTAGAAGCTTTTTCGTAGGGTTTAGATATAGTTAGTAAGAAGTCGAGTGTGACTCCCATGAGGGTCACACTCGTTTTTTATGTTTTCTAAGTGGAATGGAGAGGAAGTCACTTGACTCTTGCGGGACCAGTGACCCGCGTGTGAGACCTTGCAGGCTACAGCCAAGGAGGCTACCGGGCATCCACACAGTTTAGTTTTAACTTAACGGCAGACAAATAAAAAAACTGGTCTTCTCTTCACTAGAAGAAAAACTTAACTGGCCTGAATGTTTTTCAATAATTTTTCTACAAACAAACAAACCAATCCCCGTCCCAAGTTCCTTCGTTGTATAAAATGGTTCAAAAATTGTCTCTTGGACTGCAATGGGGATCATTGGTCCGTTATTCGTAATTTCAATAAAAGCATGGTTTTCATCTTTATAACCTGCTACATGGATTTCTCGAGGCTTCTCTCGCTGCACAACAGCATCGATGGAATTAAATAATACATTTAAAAACACTTGCTTAAGTTCATCTTTATAAGCAAACAGCTCAATATCTTCTTCTATACAAGCGGATACGACAACATCATTATCAACGATACTTGGATAAAGAAAGTGTATGATATCATCTAACAACGGCCTAATTTGAATTTTTTCTTTTGAATGATCTACGAGCTCGAACTTCGATGTGTGTAAAAACTGGGTAATTCTAAATTTCAACTGATCTAATTCAAGTTCGATAATATCTAAGTATTTGAGATTTGGATACTCAGAACGTAATAATTTATTAAAACCAATAACTGAAGTAAGTGGATTACGAAACTCATGGACGAAGCTTGAAGACATTTGACCTAAAATAGAAAGCCTGTCTTTATGGGTTTGACTTATAAATAAGTTTTTTTGCTCTAATTCGAATTCTTTCATTTCTGTGTATTTTTTTACAGCATAATAACAAAATCGATCAAATTGTTCATTAATTTTATTCGTAAGATCTGTAACTTGCTCAAGACTTGCTCCTGATTGCAAAGTAAATGTAATAAGTATGGATCGTCCTAGGTTTACATTGTAAACAAAATCTCCGATGTTACTCTTTGCTTCAACTCGTTCTTTTGCTACTTTGTAGGCTAAATGTATTACTTCATCTTCGGTAATGGTTTCTCGTAATGTTTTCTTTACTAACAGGTACATGAAGTAACCATTTCTTTTCACTTTTTCTTTGTGTATGTCCGTAGGCTCAATTGAAATGCTCTCTTGCCATTTGGTAAGAAATTCCGATTCATTTTTTTCTAAAAAAGTAACGACCATTTCGGAGAGAGAATTTGTTCGGTGAGGATTGGTTGACATAAAGCAATTCACCACTTTCTGAGAAATCATTATAGAACTATGATGTACTTTATAAATTTGACAAAATCAAAGAAAATCCTTCATTTTTTGATTATTAAGAATCGACAAAAAGCTACTCAACTCTTATTAGCGAGATTGAGTAGCCTGTATTCATCCGTTAATGACTTCTCCACCATTGACATGAAGAACTTGTCCTGTTACATAGGAAGAGTCATCAGATGCTAAATATACGTAGCTTGGTGCTAATTCAGCTGGCTGACCAGGTCTTCCTAAAGGAGTACTCGTGCCAAAAGAGGCTACTTGGTCTGCAGGGAAGGATGCCGGGATTAACGGTGTCCAAATGGGCCCTGGCGCAACTGCGTTTACCCGAATTCCTTTTGAGACAATACTATGAGATAAAGAGCGAGTAAGAGCAACCATTGCACCTTTCGTTGATGCGTAGTCCATAAGAACGGGGTTACCTTTATACGCAACAATTGAAGCCGTATTTATGATGGTACTGCCTTGCTTTAAATGAGGCATTGCCGCTTTGATCAAATGAAAACATGAAAAGATATTCGTTTTGAATGTACGCTCTAATTGTTCTGTTGAAATGTCTTCAATATTTTCTTGATAATATTGTTCTGCAGCATTGTTGATGAGACAGTCTAACTGTCCGAAGGCTGAGATGGTTTCTTGCACAGCTTTTTTGCAAAAATGCTCATCCCCAACATCTCCTGCTAAAAGGAGACATTTGCCACCGTATGATTCAATGGCTTCTTTTGTTTGCTTGGCATCTTCATGCTCTTCAAGGTAAACAATCGTGATCGTTGCACCTTCCTTTGCAAAAGCAATTGCAACAGCTCGTCCAATCCCGCTATCTCCACCAGTAATAAGGACAACTTTATTTGTTAATTTTCCACTTCCTTTATAATTTGGATCATCATAAATAGGGAGAGGGTTCATCTGGCTTTCTAAGCCTGGTTGATGATTCTGAGTTTGAGATGGTTGTCCGTTTGATTGTTTTGATTGAATCTCCGAAAATTTCATGCGATCACTCCTCTAGAATAAATCACTTTTAGGTTGCGCGTTTGAGGGAGAAATAATCGTCACAAAAAAAGATGCCGAGTGGAATCTTCCAACTTGGCATCTTATTCTTAGGCAACGTTTGAATTGCTCGTTTGCTCAGTTAATTGTTTATTTTTTCGAACTTTACTGATATACCAAATGGCAATGATCACAGTTATGACGCCTCCAATGCTAAGAGACAACTCATAAGGCAGTGAGAACCCTTCTGGTGCATATAGAAAATACGTAGAGACAACAGCCGTCATAAACAAAGCTGGAATTCCGCAAATCCAATGAAATTTTTGTTTCTCTAATAAATACATCGTTGCAGTCCAAAGCATTACTGTTGCAACTAATTGATTCGTACCTCCAACGTATCTCCACAGGAATGTGTAGTCAATCGTTGAGAGCCAGAATGCAGGGATCGTTACGGGGATCGTTGCAAACAGGATTCCTTTTAATCCACGAACTTTAAAGAACTTTGTTAAGAGTTCAGAGACCATCATACGTGATGAACGTAAAGCTGTATCTCCAGTTGTAATAGGTAAGATAATAACACCTAAAATAGCAAGTATTCCACCAAGTGTACCAAGTAATGTTGTCGAAATTTCATTTACTACACCAGCTGGTCCACCAGCAGCAAGTGCTTCTTGAAGGCCACCAGTTCCTCCAAAGAACGTCATTCCGGCCGCAGCCCAGATTAATGCAATTACTCCTTCTGCAACCATAGCACCATAAAATACTTTTCTTCCATGTGATTCTTTTTTGATTGTTCGTGCTAAGATCGGACTTTGTGTACTATGGAAACCTGAGATCGCACCACACGAGATGGTTACCATAAGCAATGGCCAAATTGGTAATTCACCAGGATGTAAATTCGATAATGTCAGATTTGGAATGGAGCGATCTGTTAAAAGAAGGGCCACCCCAATGGAAACAGCCATGAAAATTAAAATCGCACCGAAAAACGGATAAATACGTCCAATTACTTTGTTAACGGGTAGCACCGCAGCTACTAGAAAATAAGCAAAAATAAGAATAATGGCAGCGGTAAACGTTAGCGGTGTTAAGCTAGCAATTAACTGAGCAGGTCCTGCAGTAAAGGCCGCAGCAACAAGAACCATTAGAATAATTGAGACAACGTTAATGAAAACACGCATCGTGTTTCCGAGATAACGGCCAACTAGACTAGGAAACTGTGCACCGTTATGGCGCAAAGATAACATTCCAGAGAAATAATCATGAACAGCTCCGGCAAAAAGGCAACCAATGACAATCCAAATAAAAGCGACAGGTCCGTATAGAGCTCCAGCTACTGCACCAAAAATGGGGCCAAGACCAGCGATATTTAATAATTGAATTAAGCTAGCTTTCCACCATGGCATAGGTGTATAGTCAATGGCATCTGAATTCGAATAAGCAGGTGTTTGGTTCTCATCATTAATTCCAAAGATACGCTCAACAACCTTCGAATATGTAAAATAACCAACAATAAGAAGAGCAATAGCAAATAAAAAAGTAAACATGTATATTTCCTCCAATAGTCTGAAAAATCTAAGTATGAATTGTATTGTAACCATTTCTTACATGCGAATCAATATATTTTTCTGAAAAAACTTTAAATTCACTAAATTAAACCGTTTTCACTTGAAGTAAGCGTTTAAATTGGTTTGGAAGATGAGGGGATTTGTCTGTTAATATATTAAAAAAAGACTGCTTTCAAATATCTACGATCACATGAGTAGATACCTTTTAGCAGCCCTTTGATGATCAATTTTTAGAACGAGGCTTCGTAGGGTCACAATCTGGGGTTTCAAGTTGAGCAGATTGTGCTAATTTTTCTAAGTAATAGCATTCTTCACGTGCCATATGGTCCGCCATTAATTGATCGAGCGTTCCTAGTAATTTATTAGTCATTTCCAACTCTTCCAATTCGTTTAAAAATGTTTTAAATAAAATAAGCTCTAGCTTCACATTTTCATTAAACCGTTCTAGAGCTGGAAATTGATCGACATTAGCTCGTAAATAACCAGCCATTTCAACTGCTTTTATATAATAATGTTCAAAACGTTCTGTAAAGGCTTCGCTTTTTGCTTGAAGTTGTTTTTCCACTAAATCTAAGGAATCTGTAATCCCACCAGCATGACCAGCAGCATCAAGTAACCATACTAAATGATGATGCAGAGGATGACAGATAGGAGGCTCCTGTTGTTCTAGCAAGTAAGGGAGGATTCGTAAGTATTCATCGACCTCATTAACCATATGATTTAAGAAAGTAGGGCTTAACTCGATCGTGACATCACCGACTAAGTGCTCACGGATTATATCGAGTTTAAACTCTCTAATTGAGGTAGCTTCTGAATATGCTTCTTCAGTTAAACGTTGCAATTGTTCAACTGATAACGATTGTCTACTCTTTTCAAGTAGTGAATCAAAAATTTGAATGAACTGGACAGCTTTATTAACAAACTCTCCTTCGGTCGGTGAAAGAGTGTCGCGAATAAATCTAGAATGATCTCCTAACACCTGTAACCAAAAACGATGCTCAAATAACGCGGATTGATAGAATTGATTCAAATCTATAACCTCCCTTAATGTAGACTCTATCCACTTTATGTTGTCTACACGCATTATATGAAGGAGGAAAATAAAAAACGATGGGAGCTTGTCCCATCGTTACGTTTCATTTCTTATTCGTTTACAGCGTCTTTTAGTTGTTTACCAGGCTTAAATGCAGGGTTTTTTGTAGCTGGAATTTCAATTTCTTGTCCAGTTTGTGGGTTACGTCCTTTACGAGCAGAACGCTCACGTACTTCAAAGCTACCGAAGCCAACAAGTTGAACTTTTCCACCTTCAACTAGTGCTGCTGTAATGCTGTCAAATACTGCGTCTACTGCTTTTGAAGCATCCTTTTTAGAAAGGTCAGCTTGCTCAGCTACTGCATTAATAAGATCTGTTTTGTTCATGAAAAAAACTCCCTTTCGTACCATGTTTTGAAAAACGCTTTATCTATTGATAAAGTGCTCATTCTGATTTTTAATAACTGTCTACTTTCGACAAGCTAAAAATAATGCCGCAACCTTATTTAATAATGAAACCCTAGTGGTGTCAAGAGTTTCAACGGAAATAAAAGCATTAATACCCAATTTTTTCACTTTTTTTGACACAATCTACTAAAATTTGAAACATTGTAGAGTTTTTTGTAAAAAAGTTTTGAGAGGTATGCTAAAGGCTTATCATCCTTTTTGCATACCCCCGAACTTGTAAGTGAAACTAATCATTTGCCATTTACATTTTTCGGACGGTAAATGAAGAAATCATTAGTACGGCTAATATTAGCGTAATAACCATAAAGTAAAATGCACCGATATAAGGGACTAAAAGCAGTTGAAATGTTAAAATACAACCTGCAGCAGTTATAGGAAGTCCAACAAAAAAGCCTGTACTTTCTGTAATGTTAAAACGGGCAAGTCTTATTGCCCCACAAGCAATAAAGAAAATAGTAACAAACATACCTGGTAACCCAAAACTAAATAAAATAGCCTGGTATAATAAAAAGGCAGGAGCTACACCAAACGAAATGATATCACTTAGAGAATCCAATTGTTTACCAAATTCTGATGTGCTGTTAAACCGTCTTGCAGCTGCTCCATCTAAACGATCGGTAAGAGCAGCAATCGTAATAAACAAAAGACCTAACTTTAACTCATTTTGTAAAATAAACATGATAGCAAAAGCACCTAGTCCTAAATTTAAAAGGGTTAACGCGTTGGCTATTTGCCCTTTTACCTTTTTGACGGTATGATCCAATTGATGTAAAAGGAACATTTCATCGACTCCTTGCATGAATTTATGCAAAACTATAAAAACTAAAAAATGATAAAATTCTTCTTAATATCTAATCATACCACACGTTTAACGACACGACTAGCTCACAAAATATGTTTAAGCTGATTGTAAATTGGGGGAATCGTCTTGAAAAAATTTTTATTTCGTTCATGTATTGAACTAACAAATCACCGTGTAACATCATTAGCACTAAAAAAGTTTTCAACATCTAAATTAAGTAAGCCACTAGTTAAACCATTCGCACGTACGTTTCGTTTGAATGTCTCTGAAATGAATCAACCAATACACGAATATCAACATTTACATGATTTATTTATTCGTCAACTTAAGTCGGAATCCAGACCTATTGATCAAGAGGTTGACAGTTTAATCAGTCCAGTTGATGGAATCCTTGCACAGCATGGATCTCTAGAGAAAGAAACAACCTTTCATGTGAAAGGACAAACATATGATGTAAACGAAATGCTTGGATCTAAAGAGGCTGCAGCGAACTATATAAATGGTTATTACTTTATTCTATACTTGAGCCCGAGTCATTATCACAGAATTCATAGCCCAGTTGATGGAATTATTACACGTCAATGGAAGTTAGGGAAGCTTTCCTATCCAGTTAACAATATGGGCTTACGGTATGGAAAAAGGCCGCTCTCCAAAAATTACCGAGTCATTACTGAACTAGATGTGAATCAGAAGAAGGTGGCTGTAGTCAAAGTTGGAGCAATGAATATTAATACAATTGAACTAACTCATAAAAAGGAAAGAGTTCATAAAGGAGAAGAGATGGCTTATTTTTCGTTCGGTTCAACTGTTGTCTTACTTTTAGAAGAAGGAATTCTTACTCATGTAAATGTGACGGAAAATAGCGATGTCAAAATGGGAGAAGCCATTGCGCAACTAAAAGTAGAGGAGAGGAATCATTGAGATTACTAAAACACGTTGCTCAACGAATCGTAACAGAAGTCTCCAAAGTCATTGAAGAAGAAGTGATTGTAATAAATGCAGAAGGAATCATTATAGCAGGAAGTGATTCAAGTCGGGTGGGGTCTTTTCACGAAGGAGGGAAAGAAGTTATTCATAGTGGCAAAAAGCGGATCATCACAGACCATGACTTATTACTTTTAAAAGGGGTGAAGGTAGGATTAAACTTACCAATCCATTTTCAAACGAAAGTAATTGGGGTCATCGGTATTACGGGGTCCCAACCAGCTACGGTTAGATACGGAGAACTAATACAAAGAATGACGGAACTCATTATTCAAGAGGCATATGCAGCTGAGAAGCTGGATTCTAAACTACGAGGATTAGAAACATATGTATACGAGTGGTTGCACTCTGAAACCCTTTCAGATGAATTCCTTGAACGAGGTGACATCTTAGGGATTGAGATGAGTGAAGCACGTTATTGTGTTTTGATTCAATTGGAACAGGAAGGCAAAGAATTAACAGAAACATATTTGGAACAAGACATGATGCAAAGAATTCGTGTCTTGCTTCCTAATGAATCAAAAGATATTAGTGCGCGGTGGGGAAATGGACGATTTGTCTTGCTTATCTCAGCAAAAATCCACTCTGAAAATGAACTAAGACATATGTTAGAACGATTAAATCAAGCGGTTGTACAGGCTCATATGGTTAGTATTCGTTCTGGCGTAAGTCGTGTTCATAATGCTTCTAGCTTATCAATGGCTTATAATGAAGCAAAACAAGCATTGAATGTAAAAACGGAAAATAGGATTATTTTTTATGACTCGTTAACATTAGAAATTGCTCTTAATGAAATTTCATCTGTGACGAAACAGAAGCTTACAAATCAAGTTTTAGGAAAATTACTTGATGAGCCGGAATTACTCGAAACGTTGGAAACATACTTTGATCATCAGCTGTCTGTTAAGGAATCAGCTACTACTCTTCATGTTCACATCAACACGCTTCATTACCGTCTGAAACGCATCCAAGAACTTTCGGGGTGTCACCTAAAAGAGACGAAAGAACTCGTTACATTGTATGTAGCATTATGGTATTACAATGAAAACATTAGATAAAAAACTAAATAACCATAATAGAAAACGCTTTTATTTTGTGTATATATACATAGATTAAAAGGGTTCTTTTTTTTATACTATCCATATAGTCATGAGAATGAACCAGGAGAGTGTAAAGATATGTTAGATCAAAATGTGAAACAAAAGTTGATCGCAATTGTTGGCGAAGACAATTTTTTTGATTCAGAAGAGAACTTAGTTGTGTATTCGTATGACGCAACTCCGAATTATCAAGCAATGCCAGATGCAGTACTAAAACCTAAAAATACAAGTGAAGTTCAAGACATTGTAAAAGTCTGTAACGAATATAAAGTCCCTATTGTCCCAAGAGGATCAGGTACCAATTTATGTGCAGGAACTTGTCCGCTTGAAGGGGGCATTGTTTTACTCTTTACACATATGAACAAAATGATCGAGATTGATGAAGAGAACTTAACCGTTACAGTTCAACCAGGTATGATTACGTTAGACTTGATCAACGCAGTCGAGGAGAAGGGATTATTTTATCCACCAGATCCAAGCTCGATGAAAATTTCAACAATTGGAGGAAATATAAATGAGAATTCTGGTGGCTTAAGAGGACTTAAATATGGGGTGACGCGAGATTATGTGATGGGTCTTGAGATTGTATTGCCTAATGGTGAAGTGATTCGAACTGGGGGGAAACTAGCAAAAGATGTAGCTGGCTATGATTTTACAAGATTAATGGTTGGATCAGAAGGGACGCTAGGAATTATTACCGAAGCGACTCTTAAGTTAATTCCTACACCAGAAACAAAGAAAACAATGCTCGTATTATTTGATAGTTTGGAGGGAGCGGGAGCAGCTGTACAAGCGATTATATCGAATAAAATCATTCCAGCTACCCTAGAATTTTTAGATCAAGGAACCTTAGAGGTTGTTGAAGATTTTGCGAAAATTGGCTTGCCGACCGATGTAGGAGCCGTTTTGCTCATTGAACAAGATGGTCCTAGTGAAATTGTCGAAAGAGATATGGAGAAAATGAAAGAGGTTTGTGAGCACTCCAATGCACTATCGATCCAAGTTGCGAAAACAGAGGAGGAAGGACTCGCTTTGACGACGGCAAGACGTGCTGCTCTTTCTGCTTTAGCAAGAAAGAAACCTACAACCATTTTAGAGGATGCGACCGTTCCACGTTCTAAAATTGCAGAAATGGTGCATGCCATTAACGAAATAGCCAAAAAGTTTGACGTCGAGATTTGTACATTTGGTCATGCAGGTGATGGGAACTTACACCCAACGTGTATGACAGATGCTAGGAATGAAGAGGAAATTCATCGAGTTGAGGAAGCATTTGCGGAGATTTTTGCCAAGGCGATTGAATTAGGTGGGACCATCACAGGAGAGCACGGTGTAGGAGTCATGAAGTCACCATACCTTGCTTGGAAGTTAGGGGAAGAAGGTGTTGAAGCGATGAAAACATTAAAATTTGCTTTTGACCCTAATAATATTATGAATCCAGGTAAGATGTTTGCAAAAGAAACAAAAAAACGGGTGGTGGTTCAAAAATGACGATAACCAAACAACAAGAAAAAGTAAGACAAGAGTTTACAGAACGTATGGATTATGATGAATTAATGAACTGTATGCGCTGTGGCTTTTGTTTGCCATCTTGTCCGACCTATGGAGAAACAGGGCAAAGTGAAGCAGCATCACCTAGGGGACGAATCGCATTAATGAAAGCCGTTGTCGATGGTAAAAAGAAGCCAGATGAAGATTTTGAACAACAATTAAATCTCTGTCTAGGATGCCGTGCATGTGAGCCTGCTTGCCCATCTGGAGTGAAATATGGCCATTTGTTAGAAGAAGCTCGTGATATTTTGAATAAGCATAAGAAGCATAGCATTCCAGCTAAGGTCCTTCGGAAATCAGTGTTTAATGGTCTTTTCCCTTATCAAAACCGAATGAGAGGCTTAAATAGTATGTTATGGTTGTATCAGCAATCAGGAGTACAAAAGGTCGTCCAGCATTCAAAAATCTTAAATATTATGCCTGGAAATTTAGGGACAATGGAAAAGATTTTGCCTGAAATCCCTTCGCCGAAGGAAATGAAAAATCGTCCTACTCATATCGAGCCTGAAGGCACGGTTAAAAAGAAAGTAGCGTTTTTTTCAGGGTGTTTAATGGATACGATGTTTATGAAAACGAATGATGCTACGTTATTTTTGTTAAAAGAAGCTGGATGTGAAATTGTGATTCCGAAGCAGCAAAATTGTTGTGGAGCCTTACACGCACATTCAGGTGAAAAAGAAAAAGCTAGAGAACTAGCTAAAAAGAATATTCTATCATTTGAACAGGAAGATGTTGATTTTATCATTTCGAATGCAGGTGGTTGCGGGGCACTTTTAGTGGAATACGACCATTTATTAAAAGATGAGCCCGAGTGGCATGAGCGCGCCAAATTATTTGCTGGTAAAATAAAAGATATATCAGAAATCTTATTAGAAGTCGGATTACCCAAAATGAAACTGCCTGCACAAGTTGTAACGTATCAGGACTCCTGTCACTTACGTAATGTGATGAATGCAGGGACACCACCAAGGAAATTGTTACAAATGATTGAGGGCATTACGTATAAGGAGATGAAAGAGTCAGATCGTTGTTGTGGCTCAGCTGGTGTCTACAATATTCTCCAACCAGAGATGTCAACACAGATTATTGATGCAAAAATGGATCATATGAAAGCAACACGAGCGACAACGATTGTTACAGCTAATCCTGGTTGTTTGCTACAAATGAAATTGGGAGTCGAAAGAGAAGGGCTTTCAGAGGAAGTGCGTTCTGTCCATATTGTCGATTTATTAGCAGAAGCCGTTCAATTAGGAAAAGAACAAGAGTAATAGAAACACCCCGGGGACTTAGCTCGGGGTGTTTATTGTTATTGTGGTTCATTCAGTTTCTTTTCGTACATTTTTTTCAAATCGTTCTTGGGTACTCTTTTCCCAAAGAGGTACTCCAGTACGGTAAGCGGCTCTAGCTACCATTAAAGCAGCAACAGGTGCAGTTAAGAAAACAAACAGAATAGCAAGCAAAATCTTACCTACAAAAATTCCTTCAATGAATAGGAAAAATAGAAACGTTGCTATCATGATTGAAATGACACCGAGTGTTGCACTTTTCGTAGCTGCGTGAGTACGTCCATAAACATCAGGGAAGCGTATTAACCCGATTGAACCAAGCACGCTTAGGAAGGCTCCGCTAAGAATAAAGATACTTAAAATAATCTCAATCGCGGTCAAATACAACACCCCTTTCGATAAACTTTGATAAAGCAATCGTTCCAATAAAAGCTAAAATACTAATAACAAGAATAACCTCTGAATAAGCAATGGTCTCTTGAACAATCATTAAGATTCCAATAAAACCAATAAGGTTAATGCCTAGAGAATCCAAGGCTACAATACGGTCTGGCATAGTCGGTCCGATGACAGTACGAACGAAGCAGACGAATAATGATAACGACATTGCTGCTAAGCTAACCATTAAGATGATGTGAAACATTATCCTGTCACCTCCAAAATGGCACGTTCGAATGTATCGTGGATTTGACGAATCATTTCCTCCTTATCAGGAACATGGATCGAATGAATATAGATGAATTTATTATCATCGGAAAAATCCATAGATAAAGTTCCTGGTGTCAGAGAAATAAGAGACGCAAGTAAAGTTAATTCCCAGTCTGTTTTGAGTTTTGTCGGAACCTCAATGATTCCAGGCTGGATATCTAATTTTGGACTTAATACGATTTTGATAACATCAACATTCGCTAGGATAAGCTCTTTGAAAAAGAGGAGCGTTAACTTCATAAAAGCCCAAACTCTGCGAAAGTAAAAATCAAATTGTAAGAAACGTCTTAATACATAGAGTATCAAAATCCCAATAACATAACCGACTAAAAAGTCAACACCAGTATAGCTGTTTTGTAGAAAGGCCCAAATGAGCGCAATGACAATGTTTAATAATATTTGAAAGGCCATAGCAACTACTCCTTAAGAACAGATTCGATATAAATCGATGGGTCTAGGATTTGTTCAGATACTAACAATAAATAAGTAATAACAGGCTCAGCTGCAATACCAAGAATGATAGCTAATGCAACAAGTGGTACGATTGGCAGAAGTAAATGTCCAATCTTCTTTTTCGCTTGTTCCTCCGTATGTTTTTGTTCGCCCCAATAGACATACATCATGATCTTGATCATTGAGAACAGGGTTAGCATCCCGGTAGCAAGAGCAACAGCTGTTATTACGTAATTGCCTCCCTCAAAACCAGCTATAACAAGTGGAAACTTACTAAAGAATCCACTTAATGGTGGTATCCCTGCGATTGCCAAGGCAGAAATAAAGAACATCCAAGCAAGATATGGATGAGTTTTCAATACTCCACCCATTTCTTTCAATTTTGTGGTACCTGTTACAGCTTGCGTAGCCCCCGCAAAAAGGAACAGAGCAGATTTCACAATAATATTGTGTGCAATATAGAAAATGGCTGCAGCTAAAGCAAGCTGTGAATAAAGCCCGATCCCCATGATCATGTACCCAATCTGACTAATAATGTGATACGAAAGAATCATCTTAAAGTCAAAGTTAGATACGGCTCCAAGCCCACCAATGACCATCGTCAAACCACCTATCACAAGAAGGAGGTTATGAGTAAATCCTGGATCGTGAGTAAACATTAATGTGAAAGTACGAATGATTGCATAAATTCCTACTTTCGTTAGAAGCCCACCAAATAAAGCAGTAATGGCTGTTGGTGGTCCAAAATAGGCACGCGGTAGCCAGAAATATAATGGGAATAAAGCACCCTTCATCGCAAATACGGAAAATAGGACAACTGCGATAACATTTAAGACGCCCGTTTGTTCAAGTAATGTTACTCGTTCTGCTATATGAGCCATATTCAATGTACCAGTCACGGCATAAATGTAGGCAATGGCTACAATGAATAAGATGGAAGCAAATACGTTAATTGCAACATATTTGAACGATTCTCGAAGTTGAAATTTTGTCCCTCCCATCACAACTAAAACGTAGGAGGAGATTAACATGACTTCGAAAAAGACAAATAAATTGAAAAGGTCTCCTGTTAAAAAAGCACCATTAACACCAGCAAGTAAGAAGAAGTAAAACGGATAAAAGAAAAACTTCTCACGTTGTGGAGAGATCGTCTGAAAAGCAAAAAACAGACAGACAACACCAATGAGACCTGACAAGGCAACCATGACGGTTGCGAACATGTCGGCAACTAATACAATTCCAAATGGTGCAGACCAGTTTCCTAATTCTAAAACTGTAACGCCATTTTGATAAACAAACACAGCAACGTAGATTGATACAATTAGCATTCCGATTGCTGTAATTCCGCTAATCACTCGTTGGAGCGTATGTTGTTTCGAAAATAAAATTAAAACCGTTCCGATAATAAATGGGATTAAGATTGGTAATATAATTAAGTTATTCATCGGCAGATCCCCTCAGTTGGTCTAAATCATCTGTCTTATGTTCTTTATACGTACGGTAAGAAAGAACAAGTAAGAAAGATATGACCCCAAAACTAATGACAATTGCTGTTAAAATTAGAGCCTGCGGTAGCGGATCCGCATAAGCTTCTGATCCTAAACTTAACAGTGGTGGCGTTCCTCTTTGTAGGCCAGCCATCGTTAATAGTAGTAGGTGAGCACCGTGTGATAGCAGGATCAGTCCTAAAACAACGCGCAATAAACTTTTTGTTAAGATCATATATGTTCCGATCATGAAGAGGACCCCAACAGTGATGGACATTAAAATTTCCATTATGCATCATCCTCCGCAATCGTTAAAATAATAAGCAATGCAATCCCTACAACAACTAGATAAATACCTAGGTCAAAGGGCAAAGCTGTAGTAAGTTCTGTTTCGCCTAAGATCGGCAACTGGTAGTACTCAAAAAATTGAGTAAGAAAAGGGTAGCCAAATAACATACTAGATACTCCAGTAGCTATGGAAATTAAAAGCCCGACTGCAATAATGGTTGTATAGTTAAATGGCAGAGCCTTTTTCATGCTCTTCATATCAAAGCCTAAATACATTAATAAAAGGGCACAGGCTGTCATCAAACCTCCGATAAATCCTCCGCCGGGGTTATTGTGACCGGCGAAGAATAAATAAACAGAGAAAGCAAGAATGAGGAAGGTAACAACCCTTGTTAACGTATGAAGCATGACTTCGTTAGATTTTATTGGTTTCCTCACACATCTTCCCTCCCTGTCATTCTAAGTTTAATCATGGTTACAACTCCAAGAGCTGCAATCCCAAGTACAAGTACTTCAAGAAGTGTGTCAAGGCCACGGAAATCAACAAGAATAACGTTAACCATGTTGTATCCACCAGCTAGTTCTTTTGAGTTCTGAATGAAATATTCAGAAATGAACTCAAAATTAGCAGAGTTTCCAAGTGCAGCAGCACTTAATCCTATTGCTGTAACGAGAACCCCGACTCCAATAGAAATAATAAGGTTCACAAGATTAAAACGTGGCTTGAATGATTCTTTTCGAAGCTCCGGCAGATGATAAAATGCAAGCATAAACAATACAACCGTAACTGTTTCAACTAATAATTGCGTCAACGCAAGATCTGGTGCACGGAAGACAACAAAGAATAGCGCTAGTAAGAACCCAATCACACCAACTAAAATGATCGCTGTAATACGGTGATTAATAAACGGGATAACAACAGTTGCCCCGATAAACAAAATGGTAAGGATCCACATAAAAGGGTCAATTCCTGTCACATTTGTTGTATCAATTGCAAATGCATTGTAACGAATCATGGAATACCCAAACAGTAGAATCATAAACACGCACATATAGGCAAAATAATCTCGTAAGACACCTGTCATCTGAATTCTTGTTGTAAACTGAGCACCTCTAACGAGTCCAGTTAGTGAATGATCATAGAACCAGTTAAGAGGATCACGTTCTTTCTGATAAATAGCCAACTTGGCCCATTTTTTCATCAGTAAAAAGATCATAGTACCAACAGCAATAACTCCTATCGTCATAAAGAGCTCTGTGTTGAATCCATGCCAATGATAAATATTAACATAGAACCTTTCATCTGCTTCCAATAAGTTCGGAAGGATAGAAGCCATAGCTGGCTCAATTAGCGTATAAGCTAATAAATTTGGGAAAAAACCAAAAATCACCACTAGTGAGCCTAATACAATTGGGCTAATCAACATTCCAATTGGAGCTTCATGTACATGCTTCACATCATAATTTTCAGGTTTGAATTTACCTGTAAATGTTTGGAAGAACATAACTAGGCAGTACACAAATGTGAATACACTAGCTATCCAAGCAAGAATTGGGAAAAGGAAACCCCATGTTTGCATGTTAAAAATACTTAATTCTGAAGAGTTCAGAACCCCTGTGAAAAACATCTCTTTACTTAAGAATCCATTAAAAGGTGGTAAGCCTGCCATTGAAGCAAGACCGATTAAGGATACAGTAAACGTCACAGGCATAATGGTCATAAGTCCACCAAGTTTGCGGATGTCACGAGTTCCTGTTTCATGATCGATAATTCCAACAGTCATAAAAAGACTTCCCTTAAAGGTCGCATGATTAATTAAGTGAAAGACAGCAGCAAGAATAGCAGTTGTATAAAGTGCTGTCTCATCTCCGTACCCAAAGTAAAGAGATGCCGATCCAAGACCTAATAAACACATAATTAACCCAAGCTGACTGATGGTTGAAAACGCTAGGATTGATTTAAGATCTTTTTGTCGCACCGCAGAAATGGACCCCCACAAGAGTGTAACAATTCCAAATATCGATAAGGTCCAGAACCATTCAGCCGCTCCACCGAATACAGGTGTAAAACGAGCAACTAGATAAATTCCTGCTTTAACCATAGTGGCAGAATGTAAATACGCACTTACTGGTGTTGGTGCTTCCATCGCATCTGGTAGCCAAATATGGAAAGGGAATTGTGCAGATTTCGTAAAGGCACCAAGTAAAATAAGAAACATAGCTGGTAGAAAGAGTGAACTTGTAGTGACTAAATCAAGACTACCAATGATCTCTCTTATGCTAAATGTCCCTGTCATGATGTAAAGCAGAGAAAAACCACCTAACATGGCTAACCCGCCAAATACAGTAATGAGCATTGACTTTTGAGCACCATACGTTGATTTTTCACGATGGTACCAGTATGAAATAAGTAAAGCTGAGGATACACTTGTAATTTCCCAAAATACGTAAAGGACTACTAAGTTATCAGATAAAACAACCCCTTGCATGGCTCCCATGAACATAAGTAGGTAAACATAAAAATTGTTTAGTTTTTCTGTTTTCTTTGACAAATAGTAGATGGAATAAAGGACAACAAGCGCTCCAATTCCTGTTATAAGCAGTAAAAACAACAAGCTTAATCCATCGATATAGACAGTAAAATTTATCCCAAGAGAAGGTACCCAAGGGACCGTCTGTTCAATCACACCACCAGCAGATGTTACTGGCAACAATTGAATGAAATAAACAAACAAGACGAGCGGGAGTACAAGGACAAACCACCCCGTATGTATGGGTCTGACGTACTTATACAAAAAAGGGATCAATATGGCTAACAAAAATGGGGAGATTGTAGCCCAATGTAAAACCGTCAAAATGACATACCTCCTTTATTTCTTTTAAAGTATTTTTTACTTTGTTCCTACCTTTCTGCTTTAACCTTTACAAAACTAAAAGGACACAATTCTCAGATTACATAAAAGTATAACCTACTTTTTAAACACGTGCATCCACGACGCTTTTAGCTTTTACCGTTTTTTCAAAACTTATTAAATATGTAGGAATGAGAAAAAAATAAAAGAAAAAAATTTTTTTAGCTTATAAAAAATCTTCTTCTTTTGAGATACTTCATTCAAATTGGAAAAACTATGTATATTTTTTTAAATGGTGCGACAATCTATAAACAAAAGCAGTCTGAAATTTCGACAAAGCTTGATAAAGGGGATACGAACACGTTTGAAAAAACTGGAGTGACAACGATGAGCAATAAGCAGAAAGGGTTAGCTGCTGTAAGTATTTTTTTGGTCCTTTTTTCAGGGGGTTGGTATGCGAACGAATTTAATAAACGAGCCATTCATGAAAAAGGACTTGATGGACCGAATGATATAACCGTTCAACAAGTACATGACAATGTTGGACCAATGACCTTCCCTTTTCAGCCGAGGGAATATATTCGAATTGGTAATCGATAAGTTAATCCTAAATGCAAAAAAGCAGCCTTTTTTAATGGCTGCTTTTTTCATTATGAGGATAATTTAATTTTATCTGAAAGAGAGCGTTTGGCAATTTCAATGCGAATCAGTTCAATAAAGTCTGGATTAAGGTTTAATTCAATTGCTTTGTAATACGTTTCAATTAAAAGTTCATCTGTTAGATTTTGCATGTTTTTCCTGTCAGCTGTTTGACAGGTTCACCTCCTCGGTTTTGTAGGATGTATTTTATAGGAATAGAATTCATTACTAGTGAATAAACTACTAAGTTGTTTTGAATGTGCTTTTATCCTAACACGACTAAAAAAATAGAACAACCGTTCTGGTTATCCACATTGATAGGTGGATAACCTGTTAGTTTCCTGTTTATTACCAATCGAAACCCCTTATTCTTGTAAGGGGATATCGTGTATAACGTTATCCACAACTGTTGATTTCTGATAATTTTTGTCGAAAATTTTTTTAAAAAGTTGAAAAAAATAACATTTTTTTTACTTGAAAGTCGTTTTATGTCCTTAAGAATTGAAAAAAAAAATAAGGAAAGGTATAGTTAAAGTTTGGTAGGGGTGCTAAAAAATACTTTGGTTCATTTCAAGTAGTTTACGACAAATAGGATGAACCGTTAACATGTCTCTCATAATAAAAGAAAGAATGATCATAATGTCGAGGTACTTATCATAGAGGAGGATAATATGGAAGAAAGTAAGGTTATTTGTGCAGGTTGTGGTGTTTCCATTCAATCAGAGTCAAAGAATGATCTTGGATATGCACCACCTTCAGCATTAAAAAGGGATGTAATCATTTGTCAAAGATGTTTCCGACTAACTCATTACAATGAGGTGCAAGACGTTTCATTAACAGACGATGATTTTCTCAAAATATTAAATGGGTTAGGACAGAAAAAAGCTCTAATCGTAAAGATTGTTGATATTTTCGACTTTACTGGGAGTTGGCTCCCTGGTCTTCATAGATTTGTTGGTGGAAATGATGTTTTATTAGTTGGAAATAAAGTGGATCTTTTACCTAAATCATTAAATCATAACCGCTTAATTAATTGGATGAAAAAATCATCAAAGGATTTAGGGCTAAAGCCGTTAGATGTATTGTTAATGAGTGCTGAAAAAGCAATTGGCATCGAAACGGTTGCATCAGAAATAGATCGTTTACGGAATGGACGAGATGTGTATATTGTTGGCTGTACAAATGTAGGAAAATCAACGTTTATTAATCAAATGATTAAAACATTTGGTGGTGACACTGAACAGCTAATTACAACGTCCCACTTTCCTGGTACAACATTAGATATGATTGATATACCATTAGATGATGGAAGCGCACTTTATGATACACCTGGAATTATTAATCATCACCAAATGGCTCACCATATAGATAAGCAAGAACTAAAAGTCATCACACCCAAAAAAGAAATCAAGCCAATGGTTTTCCAGTTAAATGAAGAGCAAACGTTATTTTTTGGGGGATTAGGTCGATTTGATTTTGTACGAGGAGAACGAACGTCGTTTACGTGCTATTTTTCAAATGAATTGAACATTCACCGTACTAAGCGTGAAAAAGCAGATGACTTATACAAAAATCATTTAGGTGAACTGTTAACACCACCAGGTGCAGAGGATAAAGATTCGTTACCGCCACTGGAGAAGCATACATTTCGTATTAAGGATAAAAAGGTAGATATCGTCTTTTCTGGTTTAGGATGGGTAACTGTGAATGGAACAAATATTGAAGTAGAGGGTTATGCTCCTAAAGGAGTTCAAGTCATGATACGAGAGTCCCTCATATAATTTAAAAGTTGGGGAGGAGATCCAATGGGGAAAGTGTTTGGATTGCTAGGGCATCCAGTTGGACATTCAATGTCGCCCAATATTCATAATGATGCTTTTGGTCATATTGGAATAGATGCAACGTACCATGCATTTGATGTTGATCCAAATTTTATTAAAGATGCAATTGCAGGTTTGAAAGCTCTACAAATAAGTGGTTGCAATGTAACGGTTCCACATAAAATTGCTGTAATGGAGTATCTCGATGAAATTGATGAAGAAGCACGTTTAATTGGAGCTGTTAACACAATTGTCAATGTTAATGGGAGATTAGTCGGCTATAATACGGATGGCCGTGGTTTTGTCGAATCATTGGAAGAAGAAGCCCAAATTGATTTGCAAACGAAACGATTTTTAATAATAGGGGCAGGTGGAGCTGCTCGAGGAATTGTTACTTCTCTTCTTCGTAAGGGTATTGGCCATTTAACCATTACTAACCGAACAGCAGAAAAGGCAACACCATTATTAAAATTAGCAAAGGAATTTAAAACCCAAGCCGAAGTCATAGAGAAAAAACAAGCAGAAAATCAACTCTCGCATTATGATGTTATTATTAATACAACGTCCATTGGCATGTCTCCAAACGTAGAATATACACCATTATCTTTGGAACAATTAACAGATAAATCGATTGTTTGTGACCTGATTTATAATCCTTTGGATACAGCATTCTTAATAGAAGCAAAAAAGAAAGGGTGCTTGACGATTAATGGAGTTGGCATGTTTGTCAATCAAGCAGCTCTTTCATTTGAACATTGGACAGGAAAGAAGCCAGAACGTGAACGTATGAGAAAAATTGTTTTAACAAACCTAGGAGGAACATCATGTTAACAGGAAAACAGAAAAGATTTTTACGATCAAAAGCTCATCACCTTACTCCTATCTTTCAAGTTGGTAAAGGTGGGGTAAACGAAAATATGAGTAAACAAATTGATGAAGCTCTAGAAGCGCGAGAGCTTCTAAAAGTTAGCATTTTGCAAAATTGTGATGAAGATAAAGACACGGTCGTTGATAGATTGGTTAAGGATACAAAGGCAGAGTTAGTGCAGGTAATCGGAAACACGATTGTGCTGTATAAAGAATCGAAAGAAAATAAACAGCTCGTACTCCCTTCTTAAAAAAGAGCAGGAGAGTGAATGCGGATGAAGAAGGTTGGTTTATTTGGAGGGACGTTTAATCCTCCACACATCGGACATTTGTTATTTGCACAAGAGGTATTAGTGTCGTTTGGGTTGGATGAAATATGGTTTATCCCAGTGAATGTTCCTCCTCACAAAGAGAGTGATGATTTGGCTTCAAATGAGGATCGTCTTGACATGTTAAAAAGTGCGACAAATAGCAACGACCGCTTTTATGTGAAAACGATTGAATTAGAAAGAGAAGGACGATCGTATACGATTGATACAGTTAAACAATTGAATGAAATGTACCCAACGTATGATTTTTCTTTCTTAATTGGAGGAGACATGATTGAATACTTGCCAAAATGGGTAAGCATTGATGATTTAATGAAGCTTGTTACCTTTATTGGAGTGAAACGACCTGGGACGACGGTTGTCTCTAATGAATATTCAAAGGATGTCCGATTAATTGAAATGCCTCAATTAGACATTTCTTCAACAGATATTCGTCAGCGTGTTCATGATGGAAAGCCCATTACGTATATGGTTCCTGAGGGAGTGGAAGCATTGGTGAAAGAGAGGTCATTGTATGAACCGAGAACAAGCATTGGCAATCGTCAAACTTCAACTTACTGAACACCGCTACACACACACATTAGGTGTTGTAGAAACGGCGATAAAGCTTGCGGAACAATTTGGTGGAGATCCTTCTAAAGCCGAGTTAGCTGCTATTTTTCATGATTATGCGAAATTTCGTGATAAAGAAGAAATGAAAAGGGTTGTTCAGGAGAAACTAGAAGATAAGTCTTTCCTTGAATATGGAGATGAGCTGTTGCATGCGCCATGCGGAGCTTATTTTGTTAAACAGGAAGTTGGAATTGACGATCAAGAGATTTTACAAGCCATTTATTATCATACAACAGGTAGACCTCAAATGACGTTGCTTGAGAAAATTGTTTTTTTAGCTGATTACATTGAACCTGGCCGGAAATTTAAAGGCGTCGAGGAAGTTCGTCAGTTAGCAAAAACGAGTATTGATGACGCCATCGTTCAAGCGCTTGAAAATACGATCAACTTTTTAATGAAACGAAGACAGCGAGTATATCCAGATACACTTGCTACTTACAATGATTTAGTTAATAGAAAAAGGAGAAGTGATGTTTCGTGAATGAATCGAACACTTTGTCACTAGCTGTGAAAGCCATTGATGATAAGAGAGCGGAAAATATTGTTGCATTAAATATGAAGGGTGTTTCCCTAATAGCTGATTATTTTGTTATTTGTCATGGTAACTCAGATAAACAAGTGCAAGCAATCGCATATGAACTAAAAAAAGTCGTTCAAGAAGAAGGAATTGAAATTAAACGGTTAGAAGGGTTTGATCAAGCAAGGTGGGTTTTGGTTGATCTTGGAGATGTTGTTGTTCATGTATTTCATAAAGATGAGCGCGTATATTATAACTTAGAAAAGCTATGGGGAGATGCCCCGACAGTAGAATTAGAAGGAGTTTTAGGTTAATGGAGTTAAAACCAGGTTATACCGTAAACTTGGAGGTTATTCGGAAAGCGAATTTCGGTTATTTTTTAAGCGACGGCAACACGGACATTTTACTTCATGAACGCGAAATAACAAAGGAAATAAACATTGGCGATCACATTGATGTCTTTTTATATCACGATCACCAAGGTAGGTTAGCTGCTACGATGGAGGAACCCTATTTACAAGTAGGGGAATTTGCTTGGTTAGAAGCGGTGGAAGTTAAGACTGGTCATGGCGTGTTCTTTCACAATGGGATCTCAAGAGACCTTTTTCTTTCCATGGACGAGCTTCCTTATGACCGAGAACTTTGGCCGCGTCCTGGAGATAGGTTGCCGCTGTCGCTGACTTGGGATAAAAAAGGGAGACTTATGGCTAAGCTTGTAAAAGGGGAGCCTGTCGAGAAAACATCAATTAAAGCACCAACTGAAGTGATGAATAAAGAAGTTAGTGGATATGTTTATCATTTCTTAGATGAAGGTGCCTTAATGTTAACGGATGAAGGGTATATTGCGTTTCTTCATCATGACGAAATGATACATTCACCACGATACGGTGAACATCTTCAAGTTAGGGTTCAATTCGTAAGAGAGGATGGCCGAATTAATGTAACGATGAGGCCACTTAGGTCCGAGCAGCAGGAAGAGGATGCTGAGAGAATCTTCACTTTTTTACAAGAACGTGGAGGTTCCATGCCCTATTGGGATAAATCACCACCAGAAGATATTGAGTTGCGCTTTTCCATCAGTAAAGCAAAGTTTAAGCGAGCGTTAGGAAAGCTAATGAAAGAAAAGAAAGTTGAGCAACGAGATGGATGGACACACATTAAGAAGTAGTAAAAGGGGTTTAAATTGAAGATGAATTATCATGCTTTTGCTGCTTTGTATGATGCGTTAATGGAAGAGGCACCATATGACAAATGGGTGGATTATGTATACCAAAACGTATCTGATTTGAATGGACTTAGTGTATTGGATGTTGGTTGTGGGACTGGAGAGCTTCTTGTAAGACTAAAGAATGCTGGTGCGGATGTCACAGGGGTTGATCTTTCAGCAGAAATGCTTACAGTTGCAAAGGAAAAGTGTGAGCAAGCTGGATTCAGCCCCTTATTACTACAACAGTCCATGACTGAATTAGATCATATTGGACTGTTTGATGTCGTTACTATTTTTTGTGATTCCTTGAATTATTTGGAGACAGAAGAAGAGGTTCAACAAACACTCCGTTCCGTCATGGATCAAATGAAGGATGATGCCGTCCTGCTTTTTGATGTTCATTCACTTTCAAAGATTGAAAAAGGGTTTATTGGACAGACTTTTGCTGAAGATACAGAAGAGATGGCCTATATTTGGACATCTTTTGAGGGAGAATTTCCTAATAGTGTTGAACATGAGTTGACTTTTTTTGTGAAAAACCAACATGGTTATTATGAACGCTTTACGGAATTACATAAACAACGCACTTTTCCAGTTCGGATGTATAAAGAATGGTTAACCGCAGCTGGATTTCAAGATCTTGCTGTTCATACAGATTTTTCCTTAGAAGAACCAACGAAGGAAAGTGAAAGAATTTTTTTTCGTGCAATAAAGAGGATTTAGTTCTCTATTAATCGAATAAAAAAAGGAAGAGGGATTCCCTCTTCCTTTTCATTTTTTTGTTAAAGCTTGTGAAATTAACTCTTTATCCTCGTAATACTTAGCGTGAGTTTGTTGAAATAAATGGTCAAACATTGAACCAACTTCCGCTTCGAGTACTTTAATTCCCTCACCTGTTATTCCTCCAGGGACACAAACGCGCTGTTGTAAAGATGGCAAAGTAAAATGCCCTTTTTCAAGTAATTTTCCCATCCCAATCATCATATTTGTTGCTAAAGTTGTTGCGTCCTCTTGAGAGATTTCTGTCTGCCTCACAGCGCCATCAATAAACTGCTGCATTAAATAGCTAAAGAAAGCTGGACCACAACTGACGATGTCAGAGGAGACGCGCGTAATATTTTCATCAATTTCCAATGGCTCAGAGATTGATGAAAGTAAACCTGTTACAAATTCACGATCTTCTTGATTGCACCGTTCGCTAAAGCTCAATAGAGAAGGTCCTGTTAAAGCCCGGTTTAAAATGCTTGGAATGGCACGGGCTACTTTGCAGGGAACCATTTCTTCTAGTTCTTCAATGGCTATCGGGCTCGTAATGGAAATGATCAATGTGTTTGGATCACACACAGATGAAATCTCCTCTAGTATGCTTGGCATTTGTAGAGGTTTTGTGCACAAGAAAATCACATCCGTTACGTTGACGGTTTCAATCGCATTTGTAGCAATTTGTATGTCAGGAAAACGCTCTTTCAAAGTTTCCGCCTTTGTTTGATTCCGATTCGTGACAACAAGTTGGTGCGGAGAAATGGCACCAGATTCTATGAAAGATTCTAGTAAAATCGTCCCCATACTACCTGTTCCGATTACTCCAATTTTCAAGATAGCCCCTCCTTCAACACGATTATGTTATGACTAAACGTATGTTAAATCAGGAGGTGTTATGCCACCTATTCTGTTTTGTTTAAAAATTGTACAACCATATCTTTCGTAACAAGCTTGCGAGGTGGAAATTGAAATTGCATCGCGATTTGGTTCATTTTATTCGTTATGTCATTGATTTCAGTTGTTTGAACGGCTGCACCAGCTTTGGCACGTGTAAGAACATCCTCAATCGCGCGCTCTCTTTGTGCATCTAAAGCTAAAAATTGTTTCTGGGCTTCACGGTGCTTTTTTACTTGGTCTGCAATCTGTAAATGTACAGTCATCTTTTTCGTCTCCTTATTTGTCTCAATTAGCATAATTCATAACAATGATAAAGGTTGGTGATCACTTTGGTGAAGAAAATAGCTGAAATGAAACAGATCATCTTTTTAATTACCATTGTACTATTAGTCAGTTTAGTATTGTTTTTGCATTTTCGCAATGATAAAAATGATGTTGCACTTAACTTATCATCATATGAAGGAAACTTTGAAACAATGGATCTAACGGAAGATTCCGTAGTAAGTGATAAGCTCGTTGTAGATGTAAAAGGGGCTGTGAAAAGACCTGGTGTATATGAGTTAGAACAGGGAAAGCGAATGCATGATTTAATAACAATGGCTGGGGGCTACTTAGATGAAGCGGAAGAATTGAAGCTTAACCTTGCTCAGTTGCTTCATGATGAGATGATGATTTACGTTCCATTTAAAGGAGAAGAACCACTTGAACATATGCCTATAGAAGGGAGTGAGAGTACAAATGGTACAATAAATATTAACCGAGCTGAAGCGACAACACTTGAGCAGCTTCCTGGGATTGGTCCTGCTAAAGCTCAAGCGATCGTTGCCTATCGTGAAGAGAATGGCCCTTTTAAAACGGTTGAAGATTTATTGCAAGTGTCAGGAATTGGGCCAAAATCAATTGAAAAGTTAAGAGAACAGGTAGCTTTTCATTAATTAACATTGACGTTTTCTGTCGCTTTTCCTAAACTAAGCTAGAGAAGAAGGCATTGAAATAAGTGAAAATCGATCTTTTTCAGTGCCCTCCTAGAGAATGTAGAGGAGGAAAAAAAGAATGCAAAGGATTTCATGGGATCAATATTTTATGGCTCAAAGTCATTTATTAGCTTTAAGAAGTACATGTACGCGGTTAATGGTCGGAGCAACCATTGTAAGAGAGAAACGTATCATAGCTGGAGGATATAATGGTTCGGTATCAGGCGGTGCTCATTGTATTGATGATGGATGTTATGTAGTTGATAATCACTGTATACGAACGATTCATGCAGAGGTAAATGCTCTTCTTCAATGTGCGAAATTTGGTGTCCCGACAGAAGGATCTGAAGTATATGTCACTCATTTTCCGTGTGTGCATTGTTCAAAGGCAATTATCCAAGCTGGGATTAAACGTGTTTACTATGCAAAAGATTATAAGAATCATCCTTATGCCGAAGAGATGTTTCGTGAAGCTGGAATTGAGGTTGTACAAGTTGAGCTGGATGAGATGAGTTTGGATCATCTTCATCTAGAAAAAATGACGTTTACAGCAGATCTTTTAGATAAATTGGACAAGGCTGGTCTTGAAGAAGAAGAATTGCGCCAATTACGTGACCAAGCGAATACATTGTTTACACAAAATTTTTTTAAGGGGTGAATGATCATTATTCACCTTTTCCCCCTCCTACCTATAGCTGCAACTTTTGGTCTTTTGTTAGCTTTAAGAGGCCCGAGTTTTACTTATAGTGTGATCCTCGTTTTTTTCCTACTTATTTGCTTTTTGAATCGCCTCTTTTTTAAAGAAAAGCTTTTGGTTTTCACCTTTGTTTTCCTCGTTTACTATGGAGTTGGTTTTTTAGCGATTGAAAACAACGTAACAGATTATGTGCCAGGTGAACAGGTGATGTACGGTGAAATCAAGACAATCCCCAAGATAGACGGTGACGCATTGTCGATGCAAATTAAAACAGATACGAAAGAGACCATTCATGTGCAAGCTTATTTTAAAAGTGAAGAGGAACAGAAATGGATGAGAACTTTTTCTGTCGGGGACTTTTGTAAAATTAACGGTACACTAGGGGCCCCTCTCCCTCCGACGAACTTTGGGCAGTTTAATTATAAAAAGTATTTATTTGAGCAAGGAGTGCATTGGATTCTTAGACCGAAGCAAACAGGAATTGAATGCATACAACGAAAAGAACCATATTCCGTTTATATGAAAATGCAACGATGGAGACATAAGCAATTAACTTGGATTGAACGTGATGTTCGTTCCGATTTCAGAGGAATTATGAGCGCGCTATTGTTTGGTGAGAGAGTGCTTATCGAGGAAGATGTCATGTATGCATATCAGAAATTAGGTGTCATACATCTGCTGGCTGTTTCAGGTCTACATGTAGGGATGATTGTCGCTGCTTTATTTTATCTACTTATTCGAGTTGGGTTAACACGAGAAAGAACCATTGAATTATTAATAGCCTTATTGCCAATCTATATTATTATCGCTGGAGCAGCTCCTTCCGTTATACGAGCATCTTTGATGACGATTGTGGTCTTGTTATTTATGCGAGCAAAAGGGAAAATTCCACCTCTTTTTGCCATTGTAGTTGTTTATATGCTCTTTATCCTCATCCGTCCATTTGTTCTCTTTCATTTAGGTTTTCAACTTTCTTTCCTAGTCTCTTTTGGCTTAATGGTATCTGCCCCATCTATTCAAAAACGGTACACACAAAAAATGGTGCAATTATTGGCCGTTACAGTGCTTTCTCAATTATTTTCTGCTCCTGTTTTGCTTTTTCACATGCATGAAATTTCTCTTCTCAGTATTCCTATGAACATGGTCTACATTCCGTTTATATCCTTATTTGTCCTCCCGCTTACCTTTCTTTCGTTTCTGATTAGCTTCTTTCTTCCATTACCCTTTAACATTCCGCTTCATTTTCTAGAAAAGATTGTACCGATGATTCATTCAGTTCTCTTAGCCGTTGCTGAACATAAAGGGTCATCCTTTATTGTAGGTAAACCAAATTTTTATATCGTTTTCATGCTTTATTTTTGTATTTTTTACGGTTTAATGAAGTGGGAGCAGAAAAACAAAGGATGGTGGAAGACGCCGACGTTATTTATTTTTCTGTTATTAACGGTGCATTTTTCAATGCCTTATATGGATTCTCGAGGGAAAATAACGATGATTGATGTAGGGCAAGGGGATAGTTTCTTATTGGAACTTCCATATAGAAAAGAGGTTTATCTTATTGACACAGGTGGGACCATGTCTTTTTCTCAAGAAGAAAAATGGAGAGAGCGTAACAAGTCTTTTGAGGTGGGCAAAGATATTGTGGTACCGACATTGAAAGCCCTTGGGATTCGAAAAATTAATAATTTAGTCTTAACCCATGGTCATCTTGATCATATAGGAGGATCTAAGGCAGTAGCTCAATCCATTAAGATTGAACAAGTGCTTTATGGTAAAGGGCAGGTTGAAGGGGAGTTAGAGATTACATTGTTAAATGAAATAGCAAATTCGGGGGCAAACATCCTTTTTATTGAAGAAGGGATAAATTGGAGTTCAGGAGAAACGCAATTTGTTGTTTTGTCACCTATTGGAACAGAACAAAATTTAAATGCACGGTCGATCGTCCTTTATGTGGAAATGCAAGGCATCAGCATTCTGTTTACAGGAGACTTAGAGGAGGAAGGTGAGAATAGATTAATAAAAGATTATCCTGCTTTACAAGTTGATATTCTTAAAGCTGGACATCATGGGAGTCGAACGTCTACGTCAAGTCATTTTCTTTCCCACTTGAAACCAAAAGCTGTGTTCATTTCTGCGGGCAGAAATAATCGGTTTGGCCATCCTCACGAAGAAGTAGTAAATAGGTTAGAAGAAGATAACATTTCTGTTTGGCGAAGTGATCTACATGGAGCTGTACAGTTGACCCTAAAGGACAGGAAAAATAAAATGAAGAAAATAAAAGATGAAGGTAAATAAAAAGAGGGAGTCAGACGACTCCCTCTTTTACCTGTTAGATTTATTCCACTACATAGCGCTAAAAACATCGATAATGGAAGCGATAATAAAAAGAGTTGCAAAAAAGCCAAAAGGAATGATAAATCCAACAGCCGAGTCAATTGCGTCATTTCGCTTGCACTGTACTTCTTTTTCAAAATGCATCGGGCATTCCTCCTCCTATTCAAGTTAAGTATACGGGATGAGCCAGAAAAATGCTAGGCACTTCCATTCGCTATTTTACGAAAATACACTTGTTCAAAAAATTGTAAAAAACAATCATTAGATTGGTTTGACTGTAAAGAGTTGTCACCTATAGTTTTGCATCGCATAGGATATGATAAATAGTGCAAGACGGTCATGGTTATCGTCGTAAATAAGAGATCCCGGGTTCTTATATTACGGCGTTTATCATAAATGGGGGTCTGGCATTTTACGGGGCTAGATCCCTTTTTCATTTCTCTTGTCTTCTGTGGAATCTTTGTCTATCCTAATAATAGGAAAGCTCAGATAGTTGTCCGTATTATAACCAAACTGCAACTAAAATAGCAAGAAAAATGAGGAATGAATGGATATGTCATATTTACAAATAAAAAAAGATATTAAAACTGGTACGATTAAGCCAGTTTATTTTATGTATGGAAATCAAACTTTTCTAATGGAGGACCTTTTATTAGATATTATTAAAAAGGCCGTTGGAACGCAAGATGACCCTAGTGTCATTACATATAGTCTTCAAGATACCATACTTGACCTGGCGATTGAAGAAGCTGAGACTTTTCCTTTTTTCGGTGGGAAAAAAGTCGTTATTGTTAAAGACTTTTTCCTTGTATCCACACAAAAACAAGAGACAAAAGTAGAACATGATCTTGAACGACTCCAGCAATACATAAGCCATCCATCACCTGAATCTATCCTTATTTTAATGGCACCGTTTGAAAAGCTAGATGAACGAAAAAAGGTGACAAAGTTATTAAAGCAATCGGCGACAGTTGTGGAGTGTACTCCTTTTGATGAGAAAATGCTTTCAGCCTGGCTTGAGGATCAAGCTAGATCAAAGAAATTTCGCTTTACAGCAGATGGAAAAGAACATTTGTTAGAGCGTGTTGGACCGCAACTCTTGCTGTTGGCATCGGAAATGGAAAAGCTTGCGCTATACGTAGGAGATGAGGGAGAAGTAACGGGAGAGGTGGTTGATCTTCTTGTAGCAAGATCATTGGAACAGGATGTGTTTGCTTTAATTGATTTTGCTGTTAAACAACGTCTTGATAAAGCTTTGGAAATTTATCACGATTTGTTAAAACAAAAAGAAGAACCGTTAAAGCTCCTTGCTCTAATTGCCAGGCAGTTGAGGATTTATTACCAAGTGAAAGAAATGACACGTAGAAGCTATTCTCAAAAGCAAATAGCCATGCAATTGAAGCTGCATCCCTATGTGGTTAAACTAGCAAGCGGTCAAAGTCAAAGGTTAGACGATCAACGTCTTTTACAACTGCTTGAGGCATGTACGGATACAGACTATGCAATCAAGTCCGGAAAAATGGAAAAAGTTCTTGCTGTAGAATTGCTTCTTATAAAAGTAGCAGCTGTTTAAGGAAAGAAAAAAAGCACACGATTGTCGTGTGCTTTTCTTATTATGCAGATAAACCGTTAAGTTTTTTCGCAAGGCGAGACTTTTGACGAGATGCTGCATTTTTATGAATAAGACCTTTGTTAGCTGCTTTATCAAGCTTTTTCGTAGCTTCAGTGAAAGCTGCTTTTGCTACTTCAACATCACCAGCTTCTACTTTTGCTTCAAAGTTTTTGATCGCAGTACGTAGAGCAGATTTAACAGAGATATTTTGAGCACGACGCTTGTCAGCTGTTTTCACGCGTTTGATTGCTGATTTAATATTTGGCATATTCTTCACCTCCTAATACATGTTTGTTCAGGTTTGATCCCAGTCCATCTATTTATGAACGGTTTCGCTTCTTTTTTAAGTACGTAGACACATTTCGCATCATTCATACAACAAATTGCATTGTATCAAAAACAGCGTCTGAATGCAATAGAAGAATGAAAACAACTGTTAACGGAGAACCTACATCTAGAGAGATTTTTTTACTAGGAGTTGATTAAATGAGCGAGGAATTAAATCTTGATCAATATCAAGTGCGCACAGATTTAGCGGTTGAAGCCCATCAAATGGTGTTAGAACAAGAAGAAAAAGCATCAAACGGCAGCGCCAAAAAAGAAGTGAGTGGTGTTCAAGTTGATGAAGAGATTATTGATGATGTGACCATTACAAGGGTCAAAATAGATGAAGTTGGTGCAAAACGATTAGGAAAGAAATCCGGTAATTATTTAACGTTTGAAGCTCTCGGAATTCGTAAAAAAGATACAGAGTTACAAGAGAAAATGGAGAGGGTATTTGCAAGTTCGTTTTCTCAATTTTTAAAGGATATTGGCATAAAGGAAACAGACAGATGCCTTGTCGTTGGCCTTGGAAACTGGAATGTAACACCTGATGCATTAGGACCCATTGCGGTTGAGAATTTACTTGTAACAAGTCACTTGTTTAAATTAGCACCTGAACAAGTTCAAGACGGATTTCGTTCAGTTAGTGCGTTAACTCCTGGTGTAATGGGATTAACAGGAATTGAGACAAGCGATGTCATTTATGGTGTAATTGAGAAGACAAAACCAGATTTTGTCATTGCCATCGATGCGTTAGCATCACGTTCCATTGAAAGAGTAAACGCAACGATTCAAATTTCCGATACAGGGATACACCCAGGGAGTGGGGTCGGTAATAAGCGGAAAGAGCTTAGTAAGGAAGCACTGGGAATACCGGTTATTGCTGTAGGAATCCCAACTGTAGTAGATGCGGTTTCGATTACAAGTGACACGATTGACTATGTATTAAAGCACTTTGGAAGGGAAATGAAAGAAGGAAATGCCCCTTCCAGATCACTAGCACCAGCAGGGATGACCTTTGGTGAGAAGAGGAAACTAACAGACGAGGATTTACCAGATGAACAAAAACGTGAAACCATTATGGGAATGGTTGGTACATTACCTGAAAATGAAAAGCGTCAATTGATTCAAGAAGTGCTAGCTCCCCTTGGACATAATCTAATGGTCACACCAAAAGAAGTGGACGTATTCATCGACGATATGGCCAACGTCATCGCAGCCGGCCTAAACGCTGCTCTACACGAAAGAATAAACCAAGACAACGTAGGAGCATACACACACTAGAGGTTACAAAGAAAAAGGGCGTTCTTCCCTTTTTCTTT
>NZ_BAUT01000040.1 GCF_000513095.1 Halalkalibacter wakoensis JCM 9140 | reverse complement strand
TCAGCCGAGGAGGCTCACCGGGCACCCGCGGAAAGCTAGTGTCATTCCCCTGCGGCCGGTTACCCACGAACTTATGTAAGAAAATTCCTGTCCCCTGCAAGTCTAGTGCTTTTCGGGCACGATTCTCCCAAAAAAATTCAAGTGCAAAATCAAAAAAGATTTTGCACTTGATTCGAAAGTTTTACCCTTTTGATTTTTCGGCAAGGGTTTCTAAATAATGTTGAACGTTTTGTGCTGCTAGGCTTCCGTCTCCTGTAGCTGTTACGATTTGACGAAGTGATTTCTCGCGGATATCGCCTGCTGCGAAGATACCCGGGACTTTTGTTTCCATCTCTTCGTTCGTTTCTACATAACCATCTTGATTTGTGATGCCTAAGTTTTTGACACTTTCGTTCAGTGGGAGCATGCCGATGTAAATGAAGACACCATCTGTTTTGAATTCTTTCTCTTCGCCATTTTCGGTGTTTACAAGCGTTACACTACCAACCTTGCCGTTTTCGCCATTGATTTCTTTGACCGTATGGTTCCAAACAAATTCAATTTTGTCATTATTAAAGGCACGATCTTGCAAAATTTTCTGTGCACGAAGTTCATCACGGCGATGAACGACCGTTACTTTAGTTGCAAAACGAGTCAGGTAAACCGCTTCCTCAACAGCTGAATCTCCTCCGCCAATCACGACTAGCTCTCTTCCTTTGAAGAACGCCCCGTCACAGACAGCACAATAAGAAACACCGCGTCCGCTTAATTCCTTTTCACCAGGGATGCCGAGTTTTTTGTATTCTGCTCCTGTTGCGACAATGACTGCACGTGCTTTGAATTCTTTGCTTCCCGCTTTAACTATTTTCAAATCACCTTCATCAACGATTTCTTTCACATCGCCATAGCCATATTCAGCACCGAATTTTTTCGCATGCTCAAACATTTTTGTTGATAGCTCAGGTCCAAGAATGTGGTCAAAACCTGGGTAGTTCTCTACATCTTCTGTATTGGCCATTTGTCCACCAGGAATTCCGCGCTCAACCATGATCGTTGATAGACCAGCACGAGAGGTGTACACAGCCGCTGTCATACCTGCAGGACCTGCTCCAGCTATGACAACATCATAAATTTTTTCTTCCGTCATTATGGTCCACTCCTTCTATTAAAGCTCTTCACTAATATATATTTCTAAGTCATATCGTAGCGAATTGGAAGGGTATTGTCTATTTTTCTGCCTACTTATTCAACCCATAAATTATAATGTACGATTTCATTCCAAGGGCGATCCTTCGCCACTCCGGAAAGAACGTCTATCGCTTGTTTTGAGCCAAGCTCTTCTGCACGTTTTAGCAAAGGTTCTGCTTTTTCCTTACCAGAAACATAAAACGTAGCAACCGCGAAGCAATACAATAGCTTTGGACGTTCTTCTAGTTCCCAGCGGCTAACATCTTTTATTCTTTCATAGGCAGCTTGATACTCTCCGATTGTACATAACGTTTCTGCCACTTTTGTATAATGATCCCCATCGATCGGTAGACACGTTGCAATGAACGAATAAATGGTTCTGCTTTCTTAGCTTCCCCATTTTTATGATAAAACAATGCTAAATTGCAAATCGCAAAAAGGTTTCCAGGATCTTTTTCCAACACCGTATAACAGAGGTCAAAGGCTGATTCATCTCCCATTTGAAAAAGCGCCTCAGCCAATTGGTTATGAGCTGTCCAGTAGGTTGGATGTTCATCCATGATCTTTTGTAGAACAGGAACAGCTTGAGACATGTTGCCTTGTCTGATTAAATAATGGGCACGTTCAAACTGAGCAAGCAATTCATCTTCATCTTCCTCAATTTCTTCCCAGTCGTCCTCTTCTTCCCGTTCGAAGCGAAGCAACTCTAACAGATCTTTTGCATCTTGTGTAAAACGCTCATCTGGACTTAATTCTAAATAACGCAATGTCATGCGTTCTGCTCTTTCAAATAAGCCTAAATAGGCATAATTATTAGCCATAAAAAAGTAGCATTCCGCTACGTCTTTGTTTTCGGCTAATACATTTTCTAATATTTCATTTGACCGCTCATACTCGCCAATCTCAGAAAGCACTGCGGCTAATTGAACATGAAAAACAGGTTCTGTATTTGTTAGTTTTACCGCTCTTTCTAACAGTTTAATCGCTCGCTGTAAGTGGTTTTTTCGATACGCTGCAATGCCTCGATGGAAAAAATAATCCCCACTTTGAAACAACGGTACCACTTTTTGTTTTTCTTGTTCATCTTTTGGTTTTAATCCCATGAAGTTTTGTTACCTCCAGCTTCTCATTCATAACCTTTAGTATACATCATTTTTCAAGGCGTGGGAACGAAAAAAGAGGTACAACAAATAGCCTTTGTTGTACCTTTTAAGGTAGAGTTTAACCCTATTTATGTCTTTCTTCTAATACCGCAAGCACATCGTCGAGTGGTAGCTTTTGTTCACGAAGTAAAACAAGCACGTGATAGAATAAGTCGGCCACTTCCCATTTCAGTTCTTCTGGATCGCGGTTTTTCGCTGCGATAATGACTTCTCCAGCTTCCTCGCCGACCTTTTTTAGAATCTTATCTACGCCTTTTTCAAATAAGTACGTTGTATAAGCGCCCTCTGGCATCGTTGCTTCGCGCTCAGCAATGACCTTTTCTAACTCATCAATGATCGCAAAACGGGTTGGATTGGTGCGTATAGCTTCTTCTCCAAACAACGAATCACTAAAACACGTATAAGCACCCGTGTGACAAGCTGGCCCAGCCGGTACAACGAGAACGACAATCGCATCGCTGTCGCAGTCATAACGCATATCCACAATCTGCTGCGTGTTACCGGATGTCGCTCCTTTGTGCCAAAGCTCTTGGCGTGAGCGCGAGTAAAACCATGTTTCTCTTGATTCAAGTGATTTTTCTAGTGATTCTTTATTCATATAAGCAAGTGTCAACACTTCCTTGCTTCCGGCATCTTGAACAATGGCAGGGACAAGGCCGTTCTCATCAAACTTAATGTTTTCAATACTCATCGTACGGCCACACCTTTCTCTCGTAAATACGTCTTCACTTCTGCAACCGACGTTTCTTTGTAATGAAAAATCGATGCTGCTAGTGCTGCATCTGCTTTCGCATCCTCAAACACATCAGCAAAATCTTCTTTTTTCCCAGCACCACCTGATGCGATCACCGGTACTGTCACGGCCGCATTCACCGCTTTTGTTAAAGCAAGATCAAAGCCTGTTTTCGCTCCATCTTGATCCATGCTTGTTAACAAAATCTCGCCCGCACCAAGACGGACCGCTTCCTTCGCCCATTCTGTTACTTCCCATTCAGTTGCTTCACGTCCACCGTGCGTGTAAATACGCCATGAGCCAAGCTCTTCGTCGTATTTCGCATCAATCGCGACTACAATGCATTGAGAACCAAAAAAGTCTGCTCCCTCTTTTATCAGCTCTGGACGTTTGACCGCAGCGGTATTGAGCGAAACTTTGTCCGCTCCTGCACGCAGCACTCGCTTCATATCTTCAAGCGAGTTGATACCTCCACCAACCGTAAACGGAATCGCGAGCGTTCCCGCGACTTGCTCGACAACCTCAACCATCGTTTCACGGCCTTCATGTGAGGCGGAAATATCTAAAAATACGAGTTCATCTGCTCCTTGCTCATCGTAAAACGCAGCAAGCTCAACCGGGTCACCTGCATCACGCAAGTCAACGAACTGAACGCCTTTGACAACACGTCCATCTTTCACATCCAAACAAGGAACGATTCGTTTTGTTAACACTCTATTCCCCTCCTTGCAATGCTTCTTCTAGCGTGAACTGGTTCGTGTATAGAGCTTTTCCCACGATGGCTCCACTTACTCCACGCGCTTTACGCTCGCGTAGTTCGGTTAAATCTGCAAGCGAGCTCACTCCACCAGAAGCAATCACTTGCTTGCCTGTTGCTTCCGCTAAATTCGTAATCGCTTCTGTATTTGGACCTGATAGCATCCCGTCGCGTGAAATGTCTGTAAAAATAAACACTTCCGCTCCGTGACGAGCCAACTCCTGCGCTAACGTTTCCGCTTTTACAGAAGACGTCTCGAGCCATCCTTCTGTCGCGACATAACCGTCACGTGCATCTAGACCGATCGCAATTCGCTCTCCTCCATATGTAGAAAGCATTTCTTTTGTAAATTCGGGATTGTTCACCGCCACACTTCCAAGAATGACACGATCCACCCCTTGATCAAGGTAAAAAGCAACGTCTTCAGCTGTGCGAATTCCGCCACCAACTTGTACTTTTGCATCAAGCTCTTTTGCGACACGCAGTACATGCTCGTGGTTCACACGTTTTTTCGCTTTCGCTCCGTCTAAATCAACCATATGAATCCACTCAGCACCGCTATCAGCAAATAATTTTGCCATATCGAACGGAGAATCCCCATAGACCGTTTCTTGATCATAATCCCCTTGAACAAGGCGCACACATTTTCCGTCTCTCATATCAATCGCTGGATAAATAACAAAATTACTCACGACTTTCTCCTCCTTGCGTGACAAGCTCCCCAAAATTACGAAGAATCGCCATTCCGACATGACTGCTTTTTTCCGGATGGAATTGCGTTCCCATTACATTGTCCCTGCCGACAACAGCTGGAACGGTTACATCATATTCACTTGAAGCAATTAACACGTTCTCGTCCTTATGTTTGACAACATAAGAGTGAACAAAATACACATGGCCTTCTTCTACATCTTGTAAAAGCTTATGGTCCGGCTTTTGGAACGTCAGCTTGTTCCAACCCATATGCGGAACTTTGTATGTTTCACCGTTTGCCGTATGTCCTAGAAAACGCTCAACGCGGCCAGGCAGCAGCTTCAAGCCCTCTGTCTCTCCATGCTCTTCGCTTTCTTCGAATAAAAGCTGCATGCCAAGGCAAATGCCTAGAAGGGGTCTGCCAGAGTCTGCCCAATCACGCAAAAAGTCCGTTAAGCCCATTTCATTTAGCGTTTTCATCGCATCTGGAAAGGCACCGACTCCTGGAAGAAGCAGTCCATCCGTTTGTTTTAATTTCTCTACATCATCAGTTAACACATAGTCTAGCTCTAGTCGTTCAAGAGCTTTCGAGACACTGTGCAAATTCCCCATTCCATAATCAACAATGCCGATCATCCTACAACATTCCCTTCGTCGACGGGACTCCTTTTACCCGCTCATCGATACTTGTTGCTTCATCAAGCGCTCGTGCCAATGCTTTAAATACAGCTTCAATCATGTGATGCGTATTGTGACCGTAGTGAACGATAATGTGCAAGTTCATTCTTGCTTCAAGTGCGAGCTTCCACATAAATTCATGAACGAGCTCCACATCAAACGTACCGACTTTTTGACTTGGAAACTCAGCACGAAATTCAAGGTGAGGACGGTTGCTCAAATCAACAACCACTTGAGCTAACGTCTCATCCATTGGAACAAACGCATTTCCGTAGCGACGAATTCCTTTTTTATCACCAAGGGCTTCTTTTAACACATGACCAAGACAAATCCCGATATCTTCTGTTGTATGGTGATCATCTACATCTGTATCTCCATTTGCATCAACCGTTAAGTTAAAATGACCATGCTTCGTAAAAAGGTCAAGCATATGTGTTAAAAATGGAACTCCGGTTTCAAGCTTTGAAACTCCCTCTCCATCCACCGCAAAGTCTAATTTAATTTGTGTTTCACCCGTATTACGTTCGATTTGTGCGCGACGTTCTGTCATTTATTTTTCCTCCAACCTAATATCAATTGCTCGTGCATGTGCTTCTAACCCTTCTAGACGGGCAAGAGCGGATATTTTATGACCATTGTTTTCAATAGCTTGCTTGCTATAAGAAATGATACTTGATTTTTTCGTAAAATCATCCACATTGAGCGGGCTCGAAAAACGTGCCGTTCCATTCGTCGGAAGGACATGATTCGGTCCTGCAAAATAATCCCCAACCGGCTCTGAACTATATGGTCCAACAAAAATCGCTCCAGCATGACGAATTTTCCCGACTAGATTCATCGGTTCTTCTGTCAGAATCTCCAAGTGCTCTGGCGCGAGCTGATTGACTACATCCACCGCTTCCACGAGGTCAGAAGCCACATAAATCACACCATAATCTCGTATCGACGCCCCGGCAATGTCGCGCTTTGGCAATGTGGTTAATTGCTCTTGCACTTCTTTTGCGACTTGTTCCGCTAAATCTTGAGAAGCTGTAACGAGGACAGCTGATGCTTGCTCATCATGTTCAGCTTGTGATAAAAGATCAGCAGCAATATAACGCGGATTCGCCTTCTGATCAGCAAGAACGACAATTTCACTCGGTCCAGCAATCATATCGATATCAACTGTACCAAATACGGCGCGTTTTGCTAGGGCTACATATATGTTTCCTGGGCCCGTAATTTTATCAACAGACTGAATCGTTTCTGTCCCGTACGCAAGGGCGGCAACCGCTTGCGCTCCACCAACTTTGTAAATTTCCTTTACCCCAAGTTCCTTCGCTGTCACAAGCACACTTGCCGGAAGCTTTCCATCCGCTCCTGCTGGAGACACCATAACAATGCGCTCGACTCCAGCCACTTGAGCAGGAATTACATTCATCATAATCGAGGATGGATACGCAGCTTTCCCACCAGGAACGTACACACCAACCGAATCAAGTGGTGTTACTTTTTGACCGAGAATGGTTCCATCTTCCTTTGTCGTCATCCACGATTGCCGCGTTTGGCGCTCGTGGAAGTCTTTGATGTTGACAATCGCTTCACGTAACGCAGAAATTAACTCATCACTAATTTCTGTATAAGCACTGTTGAGCTCCTCTTCTGTTACGCGCAAACTTGTAAGCTCTGCTCCATCAAACTTTTTGGTTAAGTCAAACAGAGCTTGATCTCCTTGCTTTTTCACTTGTGAAATGATCGCTTCAACCGCTTCTCTCTGTTGCTCGGTTCCTGTATCAATATCACGTTTAATGCTTACTTCTGCTCCAACTTTGACGATTTTCATGCTTCTTCCTCCTCGATTACTCGAGAAAGGCGCTCGACCATTTCATCAATTCGTTCGTCTTTCATCCGGTAACTAACAGGATTCACAATTAAACGAGATGTAATCGGCACGATCGTTTCAAGCTCCACTAAGCCGTTCTCCTTTAATGTTCTTCCTGTTGAAACAATATCGACAATCCGATCAGCAAGTCCAATTAATGGTGCCAACTCAATTGAACCATTTAATTTAATGATCTCCACTTGCTCGCCTTGCTCTTTAAAATATTGCGTAGCAAGGTTCGGATATTTCGAAGCGACCTTTGGATTGATGTCCTTCTTTTCATAATTCGGAAGACCAGCAACTGCCAAGTAGCATTCGCTAATTTTCAAGTCGAGCACTTCATAAACCACACGCTCTTCTTCAATCATCGTATCTTTTCCAGCAACCCCAACATCGGCTACCCCATGCTCCACATAGGTTGGCACATCCATTGGTTTGGCAAGGATAAAACGCATGTTTTCTTCTGGCACATCAATAATTAACTTACGAGAGTCATCAAACTCTGCCGGTAAGTTGTAGCCTGCTTTTCGTAGTAGTTCTAATGCTTCTTCAAAAATTCGTCCCTTCGGCATTGCAACCGTTAACCATTCTGCCATCTTACGCGTCTCCTTTCTTCGCACCAATGAAGTAGTGCACCTCGGTGAATTGCTCTGACATTCCATCAACATCTTTGACCCCTGCAATGTCTTGGACGACAACGGATTCCCCATTTGCTCGTAAACTTGCAGCTTTTTGGAATGCTTCTTTGCGTCTTTCTTTGCTAAACACAATACATGTTTTCTTTGAAGTTGACGCTAACTCACCAATCGCTTCAACGAGAAGGTCTAAACGGACTCCAAATCCTGTTGCCTGACCTGGACGATCAAACTTCCCAAGTAACTCATCATAGCGACCGCCACTACAAAGAGGGACACCTAAACGGCTGCCGTATCCTTCAAACACCACACCTGTGTAGTAACTCATGTGAAGGACGAGGTTTAAATCAAGTTTGACATACTCTTCGATCCCATAGCTTTCCAGGACTTGCCACAGCTCCGTCAGTTCTGCTAATGCCTTTGTTCCTTCTTCGGTTGAAATCAGCTTTCTTGCTTCTTCCACCGTGTCTTTGCCACCGCGTAATTTTAAGAGACTAAGCAGTCGGCCTTTATCAATCGAGGAGATCGGCAAGTTTTTCACATGCTCGCGGAATCCCACATAATTTTTTTCATATAAAAAACGACGCAGCTCATCGGCACGCTCTCCGACAATATCAAGGAGAAGCGCGTTCACGTAGCCAACATGGCCAATCGCAACTTTGAAATTTGTTAACCCAGCGCGTTTAAGAGAGGAGACCATTAAGGCAATCACTTCGCCATCAGCACTAACTGTCCCGTCGCCAATCAGCTCAACTCCTACTTGCTCGAACTCAGCTGGTTTGCCTGCTTCATGCTGCTGCGCACGGTAAACCGACGATTGGTAAGAGAGTCTGAGCGGATAGGCTTCTCCCTTCATGCTAGAGGCAACTAGTCTTGCGATCGGTGCTGTCATGTCTGGTCGAAGCACCAATGTATTGCCTTGCTGGTCTAATAGTTTAAATAATTGCTGATCTAAAATAGCCGATGCTAATCCGACTGTTTCGTAATATTCTAATGTTGGTGTTTCAACCATTTGATAGCCCCAGCCTGTCATTTCGGCTTCTAGTTGCTGGCTTACTTGTTTTTTCATTTCGTACATTTCTGGTAGCGTATCGCGCATACCGAGTGGTTTTTCAAACATAAGTGGCTTAGACATTGATTTCACTCCTCGTTCATCTCCGTTGTCTGCTTTTCTGTGCAGCTCTCCTGCTTCTTTTTTTATCTTTCCTAATCATTCGCGTTTTTTGTCAAAATACCTGTTTTTTATTTTTGAAAGGGTGTTTTCTGGTTAGGTGCTCTTCCTATGTTCGTTCCATTGCGCTACAGTCACTCGCACCCGCAAGGAGGTGTCGAGCCTCCTCGGCTGCGCCTGTGGGGTCTCGACTTTACCTCTTTTTCCCGCAGTAGTCGAGTGACTTCCGCTTCATTTCGCTTTGAGGTAAGCCTTTCTTACAGCGACAAACTTACGAATCGCTTTTTGATTAATTAATTGTTTTATGGGTAGATGTTTCTTCCCATGTTCGTTCCATTGCGCTACAGTCACTCGCTTTCCGCGGGGAGGTGTCAAGCCTCCTCGCTGCGCCTGTGGGGTCTTGACCTTACCTCTATTTCCCGCAGGAGTCGAGTGACTTTCGCTTCATTTCACTATGAGCAGTACAGTATGCAACAATCTTTCTAAATACAATCCTTTAGTTCGCTAATGTGCTAACAAGATAAAGCGTATAGTTAGTTTAACGCGAACGGTCTTCTTGCGTCAACCGTTTTGATTGAATTGTCGTAAAATTTAGTGTGAGAGCGAAAAGGTTATGAAAAAACAAAAAAGCTGTCAAGTACCTTGTACCTAACAGCTTCTTCTTATTCATTTATCTTTTCCCGAATCACCTGCATCGGATTCCCTCCAACAAACGATCCGGCTGGAACGTCGCGGTGGACAAGTGTGCCGGCGGACACGATGGCGCCATCTCCAATCGTGACTCCTGGTAAAATCGTTGTGTTGGCTCCGATCATGACTTCGTCGCCGATTACGACATCACCTAAGCGATATTCCTTAATCAAATATTCATGCGCCAATATGGTCGTGTTGTATCCAATGATCGAGTTACGACCGATGGAAATTCGTTCTGGGAACATAATGTCCATCATCACCATAAAAGCAACCGCTGTTTCATCGCCTATTTTCATTCGGAGAAAGGTGCGATAAAGCCAGTTTTTCATTCCCATCCACGGGATAAAGCGAGCAATCATGATAATGATGACATTTTTTAACACTTTTCCAAATGGAACGGTTTTATAAATTTGCCAGAGCGAATTTGCTTCTTTTACCGGAAATCGCTCTGTTTTTCGACTCATGGCTGTTCCACTCCAACGATCGCGAGCAAGTCACGCATGTTTGACAAAGTGTAATCTGCTTCAAATGTCTTGATTTTTTCCGGACCTTTAATCGACCAACCAACAACAGCCGTTGGCACACCAAGGTTTTTTCCTGCTTCCACGTCAAACAAGCTGTCACCAATCATCATCGCTGTCTCTTTTGATGAACCAAGAGCGGCCAATGCTTTGTTTAATGGTTCAGGATCTGGCTTCGCTTTCTCGACGTCATCCAACCCAATAACCACATCGAAAAACTGATCCAAACCAGTTAACTTCAAACCCATTAACGCCGTTTTTCTAATTTTTGTCGTTACAATTGCTAGTTTGTAGCCTTCTTTATGAAGACGCTCGATCGTTTCATAAACCCCTTCATACTCCGTTACAAGTTCATCGTGCTTAGCATGGTTAAACGTGCGGTACGTTTGGATCATTTCATCCACACGAGTGGCGTCCACGGACTCGAAACTATCTGTGAGTGGTGGTCCAATAAATTCAATCGCGTGTTCGCGCGTGTATTCGCCAGGCTTATAATGTTCCAACGTATGTAGAAATGAAGCAATAATTAATTCATTTGTGTTGATTAACGTTCCATCTAGATCAAACAATAACGTGTCAATTTTCATAAAGTCGCTTCCTTTCGTTCAAGCTCTTCTTTTTTTTCAGATCGGTTCCAAATATACGCAATCGCCATCGTTAACACAATGGCAGTGACAAGACGAATCAGCAATAACGGCCACACTGGGATTCCTAGAGGGATGAAAATTAGCGTATCCTCTACAACAGCATGACAGGCTACGAGAAAAATAAAAACAAGGTACAAATCCTTCTTAGCCACACCATCTTCTTTTGCCGCTTGAATCATTACACCCGCTCCAAAGGCAAGACCAAACAGCAAACCAGATGCGAGCGTCGTTGACGTGTTTTCTTTAATGCCAAGCATTCTCGTAAAAGGAGCCATCGTTTTTGAAACGAATTTTAACCAATTTCGTTCTTTCATTACTTGAACGACGATCATAAGTGGAATAACAATGATCGCTAGTTGTATGATTCCTAGCGTCGCACTTGTTACACCTTGCCACGCAATGGCAAGCCATCCACTTATTTCTGGTTGCCCTGCATTTGAAACGAACCCGTACTGAGCTGTTTCCTGTCCACCACTCCATACTAAATTGATGAAAAAGGCTGATAATAGCGCAAGTCCAACCCGAACGGCTAATACAACGGACATACGTAAGCCAACTGTTTTGGCAACAGCTGACTCCACAAATAAGTTATGGGAGAAGGAAAGCATCACCGCTAAAATAAATACTTCCTTCACCGTTAACTCCATGGTTAAAATCGCACCAATGGCGGCATACAAATTCAGCACATTTCCGAGAACAAGCGGAATGGCTGCTTCCCCAGGCAATCCAATGAGCCTCATAACTGGGGCTAGTAGCTGGGCAATCCAATCAAGAACGGGTGTATACCCTAAAATTGTGACAATTAACGTAATAGGAAATATAATCTTCCCGAGCGTCCACGTTGTTTGCAAACCAACTAGAAGCCCGCGCTTCAGCATTCCCAAGCTGTTCTCTCCCTCCGACGTGCTTTTTTTTCTCTATTTTTTCTTGCGGTTTTTCTGTTTTTTATTCGTTTGTTTTGCTTTCGCATTTGCTGTATTACTAATGGCTGGATCGTGATAATTCGGTGTGTTCGGTTGTTTTCGGCGATAAATCGTGAATCCAATCGCAAACAGTATTAAGATAATTGAAACGACTTGAGCAGTTTTTAACACTCCACCAATCATTAAATAATCTAAGCGAACCATCTCAAGGAAAAATCTCGCAAAAGAGTAGTACACTAAATACGTCATGAAGATTTCACCTTGTTTTAGGTTAAATCTCCGTAAATAGATTAATAAGAAAAATCCGAGTAGATTCCAAAGCGATTCATATAAAAAAGTAGGGTGATAATAGGTACCATTGATGTACATTTGATTAATAATAAAGTCAGGAAGCATCAGGCCTTCTAAAAATTCTCGCGTAACAGGGCCTCCGTATACTTCTTGGTTCATGAAGTTGCCCCAGCGGCCAATCGCTTGAGCTAGCAATAAGCTTGGTGCGGTAATATCAGCCACTTGCCAGAACGAGTAGCCACGTTTTTTACAGAAAAAGTAAGCTGTAAGCATCCCTCCAATGACCCCGCCGTGAATGGAGAGGCCACCTTCCCATATGTAAAAAATACGAATTGGGTTATCTGCAAACTGTTCCCATCTAAAAATAACATAATAAAGTCTTGCTGACAGTATTGCGATTGGCAGTGCGAAAAGCAGAACATCTGCATACATTTCTTTCGGATAGCCACGCTTTACTGCTTCTCTTGTCGCAATTAAATAGCCAAGAAAAACCCCTAGTCCAATTAAAGCCCCATACCAATAAATCGTTAATGGACCAATTTCTAAAAAAACTCGGCTATATGGTTGTATTGTCTCTTCCACGTCTCCACTCTCCTTTTAAAACGATCAAAACAAGGCGCGTTCATAATTGAACACGCCGACATTATACCATACTATTAGCGAAATTCCTCATGATCGCCTTCTTCAATCACATCGGTTAAACGCTCAGAAAATTCTTGCGCCGCATCAAAACCAAGACGCTTCAGACGGAAGTTCATCGCTGCTACTTCGATAATAACCGCTAAGTTACGACCAGGGCGTACGGGAACGGTGAGTTTCGTAATTTCACTGTCAATGATTTTCATCTTCTCTTCTTCTAAACCAAGGCGATCATACGCCTTCTTTTGATCCCAAAGTTCTAGATTGATACAAAGAACAATTCGTTTAAACGGACGAACTGCCCCTGCCCCGAACAATGTCATCACATTAATAATCCCTAACCCGCGAATTTCAAGAAGATGTTGAATCAAATCAGGGGAACGCCCCACAAGTGTTCCTTCGTTTTCTTGGCGAATCTCAACTGAATCATCGGCAACGAGTCGATGTCCACGACGAACCAAATCTAGCGCCGTCTCACTTTTCCCGACACCGCTATTTCCAGTAATCAACACACCAATTCCATAAATGTCAACAAGCACACCGTGCACCGCTGTCATTGGTGCTAGTTCACTATCTAAAAGGTCGTAACGCTTGAACTGAGGCGAGTTGTTGCCATACTTGAACGCAAAAGGGGCACGCCGACTTTTTCTGCAGCATCCACTAACTCCGTCGGAACCTCTAGCCTCGGGAAATAATAATTCCAGGTGTATCATATGTACATAACTTCAACATTCGTTCTTCTCTTTCGTGTTGCTTTAAATGTTCAAAAAACGAAAGCTCGGTTCTCCCTAATAACTGCAAACGTTTAGCTGGATAATAGGTGAAGTACCCTGCCATCTCAATACCAGGTCTAGATAAATCACTCGTTGTAATCGCTCGATAAATTCCTTCTTCTCCTGCGATCAATTCAAGGTTAAAGCGCTCTAATAAATCATTTGCTGTTACCTTTGCCACTTTGCTAATCCCACCTTCACATCTCTATGCTAACAATTGAAAATGTATTCCTTTCCATTTTAGCATGTTTTCCATTCCTGCATTTCATACTTCCATAAAAATTTTTAAGGCCTGACTTATGAGAAAAAGTCAGGCCTTAAAGGTTAGCGGCGGTTTCGCAAAGGTTTTACAACAAACGTTTGAATAATCGCAATTAAAATCGCTGCCAAAACCGCCATTCCGAACCCCTCAATAACAAAGGCACTTCCCATTAAAGCTGCCGTTAGCATAAGAGTAATGGCACTGATCACAAACAAAAATAAACCAAGAGTAAGCACGGTGATCGGTAAGGTCAAAATCACTAGGATCGGTTTGACAATCATGTTCACAATCGATAAAAGCAAACTAGCAAACAAAGCCGCGATAAATCCTGAAACATAAAAACCTTCAAACACATACGCAATTCCCATTAAAATGAGGGCGTTGATGATCAATCCGATGATCCATCTCATGATTCTCTCACATCCTCTTCATTCGGAATAACAAAGATCGCAATAAAGTATCCGACTACAAACGGAAAAAAGCCCGATACAAAAAATAACACAACCGCTAATAAGCGGACAATCGTTGGATCAATTGAAAAATATTTCGCTAATCCACCACAAATCCCCGCCAGTTTACGGTCATATTGAGTCCGGTACAAACGTTTCATTTTCTTTCACCTCTTTTCGTTCAGAGGAAAGGAAGACAAGGTAAAGAGATGCTGCCTTCCTTCTTCTTATCTACTTTTGGTCTTTTACTAAAACCGAACCCGTATTCGTTAACGCGTTCACCTTTACTCGCGGTGAAGCTTGCTGGTTGCCGATAAAGCTTAAAGACTTTTGAGCAAACTCCTTCTTTTCTTCCAGTGTTTCGTAATCTTGCAAATCCAATGTAAAGCCACCGACATTTGTTTTTAGCTTTCCTTCAATACGGTTCGTTTGAGGAATAAACAGGTGAATGCTTCCCGTCGTTGCCTTCAAATCAGCATAACCGGATTCTGTTAGCTCATCAAGTCTGTATGTGATTGAACCATTAATCGTTTCCGCATCAAAATCTTGAACTTTTCCTTCAACTGTAATGCCTCCGTGAATGGTTTTTGCATCGACCACATCCATCTCCACTTGTTTGCACTCAATTGCCCCATTAACCGTTTCAACCATCACCTTTTTCGCTTTTAAGGAAGAGAAGGCAAGTGCCCCATTAATAGCATTCGCATCAAGGGTATCGACTTCAAACGATTCACCTGTAATCTGACCATTGAACGTATAAAGCTTAATATGAGCAAACGTCTCACGCGGTACAAAAATAGTCGTCTGCACTTTGATTGACTTCGTTTTCGTATGGAACAGCATTTTTTGTTCATTAATCCGAAACGTTGCTTCTTGTAAAAAGACACGACGAGCCTCATCTGTATCCTTTACCCGATACACTTTTGCTTTACACTCCACACGAACATCTTTTTCGTCCCAAGGCTTAAATGTTATTGATCCATTTTCAAGTGAAACATCTAAGGACGTCGGCGCCACATCACGATGCTGAAAAATATGATCCACTTCAACCGAAGATCCAAAATTAAAATCTAGGTCGACATCTTTAATTTTTTGAATCGTGTTTTCAATAAAAGAGGTAAACAAATTTGCTGTCGAGTAAGCAGTTTGCTTCGCCCGATCACGATAGTGCTCTCCCTCATCCCAATCGACTCTCGTTGAAACCTCTCTCGACCTAGGTCTCTCCTCCCCACTGTCCGAAGAACCTGTGTTACTTTTTTCCATCGCCTCAAGCAGCTTAACTCCTTCTTCAGCTGTAATTTTCCCATCTTCAATCATCTTTAAAACCATTTTGCGTTCTTCCAATCATCTCACTCCTCATCATCAATCTGAGCTATGATTCCTACACTATTGTATTACGAAACAAACAATAAAGATGTTTCAAATTCCCTAAAAAAGTAGTTTTCTTTTTTATGTGGTTTTGAGCAATGCTCGGAGCCCGGGGTGCGGGTTTAGCCGTTTAGATACGCCTTTCATTTTTCATCAACCCTATGATTCCCCTTTTCTCCGACACCATTACATCTATGGCTCCATTCTCCTTCTTTTGCTCCCTTTTTTACTCCCAACACTTCAAAAAGGGCACCATTCTCCTTCTTTTGTTCCCTTTTTTACTCCCAACACTTCAAAAAGGGCACCATTCTCCTTCTTTTGTTCCCTTTTTCCCTCTCAACACCTTCAAAAAGGGCATCATTCTCCTTCTTTTGTTCCCTTTTCCCCCTCTTCTCAAATAAAAAAGACGTGAGACCATCACATCTCACGCCACTTTACTATCACCTATCAAGTTGTTAATTCCTTCTCTTTCACCCATTGATCCATTCGTTCTTTATCTCGTTCGAGAATCGGCTTTAAATAGTAGCCTGTGTATGACCCTTCGACTTCTGCCACTTGTTCTGGGGTACCTTGTGCAACAAGCTGTCCGCCTTTGTCGCCGCCTTCAGGTCCTAAATCAATAATGTGGTCAACCGTCTTAATCACATCTAAATTATGCTCAATGACCAACACCGTGTCGCCATTATCAACAAGGCGCTGCAGGACTTTGAGCAAGCGATCGATGTCGTCGACGTGAAGCCCCGTTGTCGGCTCATCCAAAATGTAGATCGTCCTTCCAGTTGCTCGTTTATGAAGCTGCGATGCGAGTTTGACACGTTGCGCTTCCCCGCCCGATAACGTTGTCGCTGGTTGACCGAGGCGGATATAGCCTAAACCAACATCAACAAGCGTCTGAATTTTACGGTTAATTTTCGGTATGTTTGCAAAAAATTCAAGGCCTTCTTCTACCGTCATTTCGAGAACATCGGATATTGTTTTGCCTTTGTACGCAATATCAAGGGTTTCGCGGTTGTATCGTTTGCCTTCGCATACTTCGCAAGGAACATACACATCAGGCAAAAAGTGCATTTCAATTTTGATGATTCCGTCACCGCGACAAGCTTCGCAGCGACCTCCTTTCACATTAAAGCTAAAACGACCTTTTTTATAGCCGCGAACTTTTGCTTCGTTCGTTAAGGCAAAAACGTCGCGAATGTCATCAAATAAACCTGTATAAGTCGCCGGATTGGAACGAGGCGTCCTCCCGATTGGCGATTGATCAATTTCAATCACTTTATCGATCTGTTCTAAACCAACAATCTCTTTGTGTTTTCCTGGCTTTTCTTTTGCTCGGTGTAGTTTTTGAGCCAATGATTTGTAAACAATCTCATTGATCAGCGTACTTTTCCCCGATCCAGATACACCTGTTACAGCCATGAACACTCCAAGTGGGAAGGTAACCGATACGTTTTTCAAATTGTTCTCACTTGCTTTTTTCACTGTAAACGAACGGCCGTCTGACTCTCTTCTTTCATGAGGAACCGGAATGAATTTTTTCCCCGCTAAATATTGTCCTGTTAACGAGTTGTCATCGTTCATAATTTCTTCTGGTGTACCTTGTGCCGTGATTTGTCCACCGTGCACACCAGCACCTGGTCCAATATCAATAATGTAATCGGCTGCCATCATCGTATCTTCATCGTGCTCCACCACAATAAGCGTATTCCCTAAGTTGCGCATGTGCTCGAGTGTTTCAATTAAGCGGTCATTGTCGCGTTGATGCAACCCAATCGACGGCTCATCTAAAATATACAAAACACCCATTAATGACGAACCAATTTGAGTCGCGAGGCGAATTCGCTGCGCCTCTCCGCCCGAAAGTGTTCCAGCTGAACGGCTTAGCGACAAATAATCTAAGCCAACATTGATCAAGAACCCTAAGCGGTCATTGATTTCTTTTAAAATTAAGCGAGCGATCGCCATGTCTTTTTCAGACAAATCCAGCTGCTCAAAATACATTTTCGCATCTTTAACCGATAGCGAGGCAACTTGGCCAAGGTGGCTTCCTCCAATAAAAACAGCCAGTGCTTCTTTTTTCAGGCGGTACCCTTTGCAAGTTGGACAATGTTTATGGGCCATGTAGGCTTCCATTTGCTCACGAATGTAATCGGAGCTTGTTTCTTTATAACGACGGGCGACATTGTTCACGACACCTTCAAACAAAACGAGGTTTTCTCGAATTTGCCCGAATTCATTTTCATAGCGAAAATAGATTCGTTCTTTTCCGCTTCCGTATAAAATTTTATCCATAAGAGCTTCCGGAATTTGATCAACCGGTTGATCCATATTAATTTGATAGTGTTCACATACGGCCTCTAAGAGCTGCGGGTAATATTGTGAACTTGTCGGCTCCCATGCGGCAATCGCATGTTCATTTAACGATTTCGTCCAATCAGGAATGAGCAATTCTAAATCCACTTCAAGCTTTGAACCTAATCCATCACAAGAAGGACAAGCACCATACGGACTGTTAAATGAAAACATTCTCGGTTCAAGTTCCGGGATTGAAAACCCACACTCCGGACACGCGTGATGCTGACTAAACAGCAGCTCCTCTTCGCCAATCACATCAACCAGAACGCGGCCATCCGCAAGGGTTAGAGCAGACTCTAAGGAATCAGCTAACCTCGTTTCAATGCCTTCTTTGATGACTATCCGGTCGATGACGACTTCTATGCTGTGTTTTTTGTTTTTATCAAGTTCAATCTCTTCTGCAACCTCGCGCATTTCTCCATCTACACGAACGCGAACATAGCCTTGTTTTTTAATATCTTCTAGCACTTTCACATGTGTACCTTTACGTCCAGATACGAGTGGAGCTAGAATTTGCATTTTTGTTCGCTCTGGAAAATCAATGAGTCGATCGACCATCTGTTGAATCGTTTGCGAGGAGATTTCAATTCCATGCTTCGGACAGACGGGCTTTCCTATACGCGCATACAAAAGACGTAAGTAATCAAAAATTTCTGTAACCGTTCCGACCGTTGAACGCGGGTTTCGACTCGTCGTTTTTTGATCAATTGAAATGGCTGGTGACAAGCCTTCAATCGCATCCACATCAGGCTTGTCCATCTGTCCAAGAAATTGACGCGCATAGGCTGATAGTGACTCGACATACCGTCTTTGTCCTTCTGCGTATATGGTGTCAAACGCAAGAGAGGACTTCCCAGATCCAGACAAGCCTGTTAACACAACAAGCTTGTCACGCGGAATTGTTACATCGATGTTTTTTAAATTATGGGAGCGTGCTCCTTTTACTACGATATTTTCTAATGCCATCGGTTCCTCACCCTTCCGCTTTTAATTCAAGAACGAGGTCACGAAGTTCAGCTGCTCGCTCGAAGTTTAACTCACGCGCTGCTTCCTTCATTTCCTTCTCCATCCGTTCAATCATCGCGACTCGCTCTTTTTTGCTTAGCTTCTGTTTAGGCGCTGCTGCATATGGTTCTTGGCCCGTGTCTTCTGCCACAAGCGTCGCTTGAATGACATCTGGTATTTTCTTTTGAATCGTTTTTGGTGTAATGCCATGCTTTTCGTTATGCTCCTGCTGAATCGTTCGACGTCGCTGCGTCTCATCAATCGCTAGTTTCATCGATTTGGTGATTTTATCGGCATACATAATGACGTGCCCGTTTGCATTACGCGCGGCACGTCCGATCGTTTGAATCAAAGAACGATCAGACCGCAAAAACCCTTCTTTATCCGCATCTAGGATCGAGACAAGAGACACTTCTGGGATGTCGAGACCTTCTCGCAATAAGTTAATCCCAACTAACACATCAAACGTCCCCATCCGCAATTGGCGGATGATTTCAATTCGTTCCAATGTTTTCACTTCCGAATGCAAATAGCGAACGCGAATGCCAATTTCTTTTAAATAATCGGTTAGATCCTCTGACATTTTTTTCGTTAATGTCGTCACAAGAACGCGTTCATTACGCTCAACACGGGCATTAATTTCCCCAATTAGATCATCTATTTGTCCTTCAATTGGACGCACATCAATGGTTGGATCTAGCAGTCCTGTTGGACGGATAATTTGTTCAACCATCTTTGGTGTATGCTCAAGCTCGTATGGCCCCGGAGTAGCGGAAACGTAAACAGCTTGGCTTACCTTTTTCTCAAATTCTTCAAATTGCAACGGTCTGTTGTCAAGGGCAGAAGGCAGGCGGAAACCGTGATCCACAAGCACTTGCTTCCGCGCACGGTCACCGTTATACATCCCTCTAACTTGCGGCAGCGTGACATGCGACTCATCCATAATGAGCAAGAAATCTTCTGGGAAGAAATCAATCAGCGTGTAAGGTGTGGCTCCTGAATCACGAAGCGTTAAATGTCGTGAGTAGTTCTCAATTCCTGAACAAAAGCCCATCTCGGCCATCATCTCAATGTCATAACGAGTTCGTTGCTCAAGGCGTTGCGCTTCAAGCAATTTCCCTTGCTCATGAAGCTCTTTCAAACGCTCTTCTAGCTCCACTTCAATATTCGCAATCGCTTTTTTCAATTTTTCCTCTCTCGTAACAAAGTGGGAAGCTGGGAATATCGCAATATGATTTCGTTCCCCTTTGATTTCTCCCGTCAGCGCATCAACTTCTGTCATCCGATCAATTTCATCACCAAAAAACTCTACTCGAATGCACTGCTCGTCCCTGGATGCTGGGAAAATTTCGACAACATCTCCTCGGACACGAAACGTTCCGCGCGTAAAATTAATATCATTTCGATCATATTGAATGTCGACCAATTGACGAAGCAATTCATTTCGGTCCATTTCCATACCGACTCTTAGAGAAACAACGAGTTCCCGATACTCTTCCGGAGAACCTAACCCGTAAATACACGAGACACTGGCGATGATGATCACATCGTTACGCTCAAACAGGGCACTCGTTGCAGAGTGGCGAAGCTTATCAATTTCGTCATTGATGCTCGCATCTTTTTCAATGAACGTATCTGAACTTGGGACGTATGCTTCTGGCTGATAGTAATCATAATAGCTGACAAAATACTCAACCGCATTATTAGGAAAAAACTCTTTAAACTCACTATATAGCTGTCCCGCTAGAGTTTTGTTATGAGCCATAATTAAAGTAGGCTTGTTTATTTCTTTAATGACATTCGACATCGTAAACGTTTTTCCCGTTCCTGTTGCTCCTAGTAACGTTTGATGCCTATCTCCTTTTCGAATTCCTTCCACAATTTCTTTTATGGCTTCTGGTTGATCCCCTTCTGGCTGATAAGCTGATACCAACTCAAACGTTTCACTCAAACCGATGACCTCCTCACGAACTGTTCATAAGTAGAAGTATTATACCATAGGGTAGCCGCTACAAAGCAAATATAACGAACGTTTGTTTCGTCTTAACGTAAAAAAAGGCATTTCAAAAAATTCTCTGATTCTTTGAAATGCTTCTTTTTATTTAGTTTGTTTTATGGATAGTGCCGTGACGTGTTTGTTTTGTTCCATTGCGCTGCAGCCACTCGCTTTCCGCGGGGAGGTGTTGAGCCTCCTCGGCTACGCCTATGGGGTCTCAACCCTACCTCTATTTCCCGCAGGAGTCGAGTGGCTTCCGCTCCATTGCACTTCGAAAAAAGTATTCCATAAAACAACCTTAATGAAACTATTTATTTATCATCTAAAATTTCATGAGTACGCTGATAATTTTTATGATTGACAGCTGTACGTGAATAAGGAAAATCTGCTTCTCTTCCTTTAACCGGAAATTCTAAAAATTCAGCTGCTACACTATTGTTGTAAACAGCAATCACCTTCATCTCTAACCCGTCATAGATTATTTTCTCATTTAGTACCGCTGCATTTTCGTTAATTTTTTCTTCCTTGTCAAAAGCCATGTGCAGAGCCTCTTTTCCAATAATATAGTCTCTCAAAATGTGTTGTCCTTTTTTAGTTTAAAATGATCAATCAACACAGATCAAGTATTTTTTGCTAATTTTGTTTTTTCTTGTTTTTTTCGGATCCGAAACTCTGGTTAAGTCGGTCTTTTATTGGTCATGATAAAAATAAAGAATGTTATCGATCATGCACCCAAGCTAGATCCACCTTCACATGAGGTCTATTTTTGCATAAACTAGTTATATAGCAGGAACGAAAGCGCTATCATCGAATATATAAATAGAAACATTTAGATTACGTTCTACTATTATTTGGGAGGTGTTCCTATGTTTAATAAGATTCTCCTTGCAACCGATGGCTCCAACGATTCCTTTTATGCTGCTGAACGAACTGTTGAGCTGGCCCAAGCCAATTCGAAGGTGGAAGTTCATGTTATTCATGTAGCTGATCACGCCAAAGCAAAAACAAGTGCCCTTCAATATTGGAATTCCTCTACTAAACTAAAAAGGATTGAAAAGGTGAAGCCCATTATCGAATTGTTGCAAAAACATGAGATCCCATACCAATTTCACTATTTACAAGGAGACCCCGGTCCAGAAATTGTAAAGTTTGCGAACAACCATCATTTCGATCTCGTTATGATCGGCAGCAAGGGAAAAAACAAACTTCAAGAATTAGTTCTCGGCAGCGTCAGTCACAAAGTGGCCAAACGTGTTCAATCCCCCGTGATGATTGTAAAATCAAACGCCAAACAGCGTACCACTAACCCTGTTCCATTTCCCGAATCTCAATCAGCTACTAAATAACTAAAAAGGAGGTGTCTCCGCTACTTGAAGACACCTCCTTTTTGTTACATTCCTTGTTTGTGCGCTAATCTTTTTCTTGCTACGATTAAGCCCGCAATAAATGAGAGAATGGCCAGCAACCAGATCACCCAAAATTGTTGATGAATTTGCAAAACAAACAGAGCAATCATCCATGTGACAATACAAGCACCCATAATGCTAAAGGTAACACGTGTCACAACAATCATTAAGAGAAATGGAATGACGACGGCAAGGGCTACGTCCAACATCCTTTTGTTCAAGCTCCTTTTATACTTGCTGTTTTATTTGGCATTTTTCATAGACTTGTTGTTACGGGGGCTTTTTGTTCCTTCGAGCAACAGACTTTGTGAAAAAAGCACTTTATTAAATAATGGAATCTTGTAGATTCGTATCTTCTTTTACTAACAAAACACCTAACTGATGATGCTCTCCATCATAAAGAGCTCCTTGGGCAAATCGAACTTCCCCTTCATGGTTTAACACATCCAGCTTACAAAAAGCGGAATTCAATTGCAACGCTTCGTAAAAACTTGTTTCATTGTTCACTTCTTTGCCGTTCACTTTCACAATCGTTTCTCCCACAGCAATGTTCATCTTTTCCACAGGACTACCCGGTAAAATCCCTAAAACCACGCAGCCTTTGGCTTGATTGGAAAAATAAGCTGGCAACGCAGCATCGCGTTTTTTATCAGATTGATATAGCCATTCACGAGCGATGATTGCTAGTCCACCAAGCACAACCGCTAGAACCGGAACATAATAACTACCCACTGCGATCAAAGCAAAAAGAATGCCTAAGCCGACAATCCGTAATCCCATTGAGCGAATGGGGGTCTCTGGCAATGTCCCTCTAACCTTTTGTTGAAAACCAATTAAAAACGGAACCAAGATGGGCTGTAGCCCCATGTCTGCAATCGTAAAAACTGGCCAAAAAGACAAAGAAGGAATCACTCCTTCGGGAATAAATAAAACGATTGGAACCATCCATAATCGTTTAGCAAAATGCATGCCGACCCACTTGCCACGCTTGCTTCGTGCTAACCTAGGCGATGTATATTTCGAGCCATTCATTCGAATCAAAACACCTTCAGCAATCATCATAATCGCAAGGAGCAGAGCCGGGACGATAATCGGAATTTGTCCGAGTATGTTATATAAAGTTGTAAACAATGCTTGTCCTGCGAGCAGAGGCTCTAGTCCATACAATAGCAAGGTGGCTCCTAAAACATAAACGGGAGAGATGAGGCGAACTTGAGCTGTAATAGCGAAAAGAATATAGATGATCGCCAGTACGGCAACAAATGGCAACGTGATCGTCGCTCCGAGTGTAATTGTTAGAACTGATACATACACTCCAAGCAAGATCGCTGATGCAAATGGAATCGTAATATCGGCAATTCTTGCATAAACTCGTGTGTGAAACGACACTCGCTCTTGTTTCACTCTAACACCTGAAAATAAATAGACAGCAAACAATCCTATATAAAGCAACGGATTAATAAGAAAATACCCTAGAAAAATACCTATACTCCGTAAAATGTCATCTAGCATAGATGTATCTCCTTCAACTATTCTTCCTTTTAACGTATCACATTTATGCAAAAAGGTACATCCTTCATTCGCAAGAGGATGTGTCTTTTTTTGTAAGGTTATTTGTGTTCTGCCCATGTTCGTTCCATTGCGCTGCAGTCACTCGCTTTCCGCGGGGAGGTGTCGAGCCTCCTCGGCTGTGTGGGGTCTCGACCCTCTCTCTATTTAAACCACTGAAAAAGTGCTCGTTTACTTCGAACTTGAAAGGGAGCTTTACCCTCGCTCCCGGGATGGGGGACACGCTTTCCGCAGGCGGGCGTTGAACTAACCGGCAAGCCGGTGGATTTCAACCTGCCCTTCCCTCCTGCAGGAGTCGGCCCCCCATCCCGTCCGCTTTTTGAGAGGAACGACAGAAATTCCTAGAGAAACAAATTGTAATGACATTGCAAATGAATTAGTGTATTGCCAACAAGTGATCTCTAATGTGTAAAGTAACCGCAAATCGCTCAAATCCCATCTAGCAGGGGAATGACACGGAGACTCCTGTGGGACCAGTGACCCACGTGTTAGACCCCGCAGGCGACTGCCGAGGAGGCTCACCGGGCACCCGCGGAAAGCAGAGTGTCATTCGCCTACGGGAGTTGGGCACTTTTTCACTGGCCCCTCTCTATTTCTTGCAGGAGTCGAGTCTTCCGCTCCATTTCCTTGGAGAAGTAACGTTCATTCAGAGCTCCCCTTTTATGAAGTAACCTTGTACTATTGATGCGCTAGTGGCTTTCGAGGACTGACGATCCTTTATTTGTGACAAAATCACCTTTTTTGATCAGTTCATGGACAGAGGGTACGCTATTTGCATAAAATCCATCGAAATACACCAATGGATAGTGAAATAACGGAACCACGGTCCGCCAAAGCAAAAAAATTAGCAGTTTCCTATCAAATAACGGAACGTGTGTCCTCTCAGCTCAAAGAAGAGCCTCATTCCAGACCAAAAAAGACCAAAAGAGCTCCTCAGCCTTTTGGTCTTCTACTTCTTTTATTCGTTTATTTGTTCCAACATAAGCTTAATCGCCGTTTGTAGCTGGAGATCATTTTCTTGTTCACGAACACTATCAACTGTGCGCTGTTGAATCATCGATGCTGTTTCTTCGTCAATTTCTCCCGTTGCGTTTAGATCATTAGCTCGTTGAAAAGCTGTGACGGCCTGTTTGGTTTGTTCGTTAAAATAACCATCGACTCTTCCAGGTTCATAGCCAATTCCTTTTAACATGGTTTGAGCGTTACGAATTTGATCGCTCATCATGTCAAGACGTAATGCTCCTTCGTCTCCAATCGATAAAGGTGCTGTGTAGAAATAGTCCGGCTGCTTGACTTCGACTGTTGGCATAACGCCTTCCCCATTAATGTCATTTCCAGCAGATGTTAACCATCTGAACAACGATAGCTTCAGCTCACTTCCATCTCCAAGCTGAATCGTTTGTTGAACCGTACCTTTTCCAAACGTTTGCTCCCCGACCACATCATAACCGCCACCCTCAATGAGAGCTGCCGATAAAATTTCAGAGGCAGAAGCAGAAGCACGATCGGTTAAGCCGATAATCGGATATGGCTTCCGTTCGTCTAAGTTAGACATGTAACGAATTTTTTCACCTTGACGATTTTCAATTTGAACAATCGGAGTCCCGCCAGGAATTAGTAATTTCCCAATGTCTTCTACAGCGTTCAGGTAACCACCTGGGTTCCCACGAACATCAATAAGAAGTCCATCAATGCCTTCGCTTTCGAGTTCTTCTAATTGTTCTTTAAAACGGTCCGCTGTATCTTCAGAAAAAGATGTTATTTCCAAAAGACCAAGCTTATGACCATCACGCTCAATGATATCTGCTCGAACCGTCTCAATTGGAATGACTCCACGTTCAACCGGAATCTCGAACAATTCATTTTGTCCTGCCCGCTCAATGGTCAGTCTTACAGTCGTTCCTTTTTCTCCACGAATTTGAAGAACAGCTTCATATAAAGAAAGACCTTCAATGGACTCACCATCTATCTCAATGATTTTATCATTTGGCTGCAATCCTGCTTTTTCTGCTGGAGACTCTCTAAAAGGTGCCACAATGGTGACTTTCCCATCTGTCATGCTTACTTCGGCTCCGATTCCTTCAAAATGAGAACCGAGAGATTCAACAAATTGAGTAGCTGTCTCTTGATCCATATAAACCGAATATGGGTCATCTAATGTACGAAGCATCCCTTCAATGGCTCCTTCATATAACTGCTGCTCAGTTATTTCATCCACATACTGTTCATGAATAATGCTTAGAGCTTTCTCAAACTTCTCCAACAATTCTTCATCGGATAAGTTTACTTCGGCTTGTCCTACACGTTCAGATGCAGCAGAATCCGTTTCAACACTCGGTTGCGCAGCTTGAAAATAAAAACCGAACGCACCTACTACGAATACGGCTGCTACGATCATTAGAAACTGTCTCTTGTTCATCACTACCAACTCCCATTATGTCTACAATACCTATCGTAGCAATCCTGCTTTTCTTCTTTAGTTACATGACGCGCAATCTACTTAATACATCCTATGTTTTTTATGACTTTATTATGTTTATTTTAGTCAAAGAAAGAAAATAAGTCAAAACCTCACCCAAATCCAACGCGATAGATAGATGGGATTGAAAAAGTCGATTTTCATCTGCCCTTGAAAGAATTGAGCGAAGCCGTTGCATTTTTTTGGAAAACTGTTTTTGCATACTTTGTTGTGTTTATCTGTTACGCTTTCTACCCATGTTCGTTACATTGCGCTACAGTCACTCGCTTTCCGCGGGGAGGTGGTGAGGCTGGCTACGCCTGTGGGGTCTCGCCCCTACCTCTATTTGAGGCCACTGAGCCACTGAAAAAGTGCCTAACTGCCGCAGGGGAATAACACTCCGCTTTCCGCGGGTGCCCGGTGAGCCTCCTCGGCTGTCGCCTGCGGGGTCTCACACGTGGGTCACTGATCCCGCAGGAGTCTACGTGTCATTCCCCTGCTAGGGTTACTTTTACTCATCTTTAACTTGTTACTCTTCTACGATTTCTTTTAACACATTCATTTTCTCTTTAACGGATGGGATTTGAGCGATTTGTGGTTCACCTTCCACAACAAAGATCACTGTTGGAAATACTCTAATTCATCTACAACGTCATTAGACTTTGTTTTCTCTGGGAATTTCAATCTTTCCTCTCAACAAAGCGGACGGATGGGGGCCGACTCCTGCAGGAGGGAAGGGCAGGTTGAAATCCACCGGCCCAGCCGGTTAGTTCAACGCCCGCCTGCTGGTGCGTGCCCCCCATCCCGGGAGCGAGATCGAAGCTCCTTTTCGAATCCGAATAAACGAGCACTTTTTCAGTGACCTACCTCTATTTCCCGCAGGAGTCGAGTGGCTTCCGCTTCATTTCATAAGAGAATTAAACATATTTTTACGCACCAACCTTAGCGAAAACAGCCTTTTCAAAAATCCAACACGTGGTTTTACCCAGCCCTGCAACATGTGAAGTCAGTGCTTCTATACAATAAGAGCCACTGAAAAGGTTGGTTTCACCTTTTCAGTGGCCTCTGATAAAAAGAGGTTTATCATTTTTTTAGCGTGGTATATAACGTAAAGGGTCTACTGCATTGGCTGAACCATTCCAACCACCTTCATGTACTTCAAAGTGAAGGTGAGGTCCAAAAGAACGCCCTGTATTCCCCATCAACCCTAAACGCTGTCCTTTTGAGACACGTTGTCCGTTTGATACTTCACGGTTTTCTAGATGAGCATAAAGAGTCGTAACAAGTCGTCCATCAACTTGGTGAGCAATGATAACTGTATTTCCGTAACTGCTAGAATAGTATGAACGGACAACCGTTCCATCTTGTACGGCAACAACAGGAACATCTCCAGTTCGACCATTTTTCCCGATATCAATTCCGTTATGCATGCGGCCGCCAAACGTTGCACGCGGTCCAAATGTTGACGTTATCGTTCCTGTTGCTGGACGCATAAATCCAGAGTTTGTTACTGGTGGAGCACTGTGGACTTGGGAAGATCCACCTCCGTTTGACCCACTACGAGAAGCCTGAGCTGCTGCTTCCTCTTGTCTACGTTTTTCTGCCGCTGCTTCAGCCGCAGCTAATTCTTGTTTCAATGCACGCTCTTGATCACGAAGAAGACCAGCCTTATCTTCTAGTTCACCTAATTCAACATGAAGCTCTCCTTCTTTTGCCTCAAGTTGGTTCATGATACGATCTTTTTCTTGACGTTGATCTTCTAAGTCAGCCATTAAGATTTCTAATTCTTCTAAATGACCTTCGAGGTTTTCCAGTTCAATCTCAACTTGAGCTTTTGCTTCCTCTAAAGCAAGTTGATCCGCAATATGCGCATCCAAAATGTTGCGATCCTGCTGAGCAATTACTGATAGAGCACTCACGCGATCTAAGAAATCACTAAAGCTATGTGCACCTAAAATGACTTCTATGTAATTGATTGATCCACCTGTTTGGTACATCGAACGAGCACGCTCTTTTAACAATTCATCACGTTCTGCAATTCGTTCTTCTAGAATAACAATTTCCTCTTGTAATTCTTCAATTGCTTCACGTACTACCTCTATTTCCGCACGTTTTTCACGAATCTTTTGATTTGTCTCCGCTACTTGATGATCAATTCGTTGAATTTCATCTGTCAATTCTTCCATTTCTTTTTCTAGTTGATCAAGCTCTGCTTGCGTTTTCTGCGCTTCAGCACGGTTTTCCACTTGCTCTTTTTCAACACTAGATATTTGTTCGCGTAATTCTGTATTGGCTAAAGCCGTATCGTTAAATGCTCCCCATCCAAAAGAACCAAATGTTACGAAAACAGCTGCGGCAAGCAATCCCACTTTCCTTTTCATCCAGTCGCTCCTCCTTTTATCCATTTAAAGAACGGTCTGAATCTAGGAAACCCTAAAAGGGAACTAGATTCAGAGCCTGTCCATTATACTTTCAAGAACTTTCTGACCGACATCATGCTTCCCCACATACCAATAAACGCTCCAATGGCAACGAGCAAAGCAGCAACTTGCCAAACAAGAGGGAATGGAGACACTAAAGAGAAGAACATAATTTCAATCCGAGCTCCAAAATTATTAATTAAATACGAATAGCCAAAGCCAATGAGCAAAATTGGAACCAGTGCTCCAATGACTCCTAATAGCAATCCTTCAATAAAAAATGGCCAGCGAATGAAACCATTGGTCGCTCCAACGAGTTTCATAATTTGAATCTCTCTTTTTCTTGAGAGAATGGTAATTTTAATCGTATTGGCAATTAAGAACATCGCTGTAAACAACATACCCACAACGAGTATAAGCCCAATCATTCTGACAAGATCCGTGACAGCAAAAAGTCGTTCAATGAAGTCTCTTCCGTAATTCACACGCTCTACATTGGCAAGTGGTTCAATCGTTTCAGCTACTTGTTCTGTTAATTGCGGGCTCGTCGCACGAACGACAAACGCATCATTGAGAGGATTTTCTTCACGAATCGACTCAAACACTTCGCCACTTTCATTTAAACTATCGATTAATTGGTCTAATCCTTCTTCTTTATCTACATAAACAATGCTTTCAATATTCGGCAATTCTTCAATTTCTGTTAACAATTCTTCTTGCTGTTCTTCCGTTGCAGTTAGTTCAATATATACTTTTATTTCCACATCGTCTTCAATCGTTGAAGCGACATTATTTACATTCATAATTAACAAAAGAAAGACTCCGACAACTAGTAGCATCACGGCTACTGCACTAATCGAAGCAAATGTCATCCAACCGTTACGTCCTAAGTTTTTCGTCCCTTCGCGAACATGCCGTCCTAGGGTTCTAAGCTTCATAGCCGTAGCTCCCCCTCACTTCATCACGGACAACTCGTCCACCTTCAATCGCAACAACTCGCTTTTTAATCGTATTTACGATGTCTTTATTATGTGTTGCCATTACGACCGTTGTCCCTCGATGATTAATATCGTCTAAGATGTCCATAATTTCCCAAGCTGTATCCGGGTCAAGGTTTCCTGTTGGTTCGTCCGCAATCAATACTTCTGGTTTGTTTACAACCGCTCTTGCAATCGCAACCCGTTGCTGCTCACCACCTGATAACTCATGAGGTAGTGACCTTGCCTTATTTTTCAACTTAACAATTTCTAAAACATCCATTACTTTTCGTTTAATCGAAGCTGGATTTTCTTCTATCACTTCTAGAGCAAATGCCACGTTTTCAAATACAGTTAGAGTCGGAAGTAATTTAAAATCTTGAAACACTACCCCCATTCGACGTCTCAAACTTGGAATGGCTCTTTCTTTTAATTTTGCTAAATTTATTTCATCTATGAAAATGTCACCTTTTGTCGGTTTTTCTTCACGGTACATCAATTTAATAAAAGTTGACTTTCCCGCTCCACTTGGACCAACAACGTAAACAAATTCTCCTTTTTTGATTCGGATCGATATCCCGTTGATCGCCTTAACGTTATTAGGATAAGCCTTCCAAACATCTTTCATTTCAATCACTAGCTAATCACATCCCTGCGTTTTTCCATTTATGCTTACACCGAGACTAGGATACATATATGAATTCATCTTTGTTGAATTTTAATAGATTAACGCACCATTTGTCGCAATCTACATTATTATAACACTGAAGCGAAACGAATGTATGGTCTTTTATGTTACAATTTCATTTCACTTGTCGACATTTTGTTGTTAGTAAGGAGGATTTTGGTTTTTTGTAAAATTGTGTGAGGGAAGAACGGTATAATTTTATAATCACAAGACGATATATCTCTTAGTGAAATGAAGCGGAAGCCACTGAAAAAGTGCTCGTTTTTTCGTAATTGGAAAAGTAGCTTTGCCCTCGCTCCCGGGTTGGGGGGCACACACCCGCAGGCGGGCGTTGAACTAACCGGCTGCGCCGGTGGATTTCAACCTGCCCTTCCCTCCTGCAGGAGTCGGCCCCCCATCCCGTCCGCTTTTTTAGAGGAACGATAGAAAATTTCAAGAAAAAAAGTCTTATGACGTTGCAGATAAATTAGAGATCAGATCGGTAATGTACTTTGTCGTTTTATAGAAAAAAGCCAAGGCTTATCATCACCTGACTGTATTTCTGTTTGATCACAATCAATCGTACTGCCGTTTGTTTCCAACTAGTGATCTCTGATGTTGAACCACAAATCGCTCAAATCCCATACCTAAAAGAGAAAATAATGTCAAATCGTAGAAGAGTAAGCGTAACAGATAAGCAAAAGTAACCCTAGCAGGGGAATGACACGGAGACTCCTGCGGGAGCAGTGACCCACGTGTGAGACCCCGCAGGCGACAGCCGAGGAGGCTCACCGGGCACCCGCGGAAAGCGGAGTGTCATTTCCCTGCGGCAGTTAGGCACTTTTTCAGTGGCCTCAAATAGAGGTAGGGCGATACCCCACTGGCGCAAAGCGAGCGGCTTCCTTCCAGCGCCATTATGAGAGATATCATTGTTAGCGCGTCTTTTTTCATGCAAAAAAGCTTATCCTCATACTAATGAGAATAAGCTTTTTGTTTGTTATTGTGCTGCAATCCATGCGGATAAGTTTTCTGCGTCTTCTTCTGGGATGTTAATAGCTGGCATGGTTCCTTGTCCATTTACAATAACATTGTAAATTTGTTCAGGTGTATGCCCTTCTCCTGCTAAACGAGGACCACCGCCACCCTCAAGGTTACCGCCGTGACAGGCAAGACAGTTCGCCTCATATGTGGTACGTGCAGCCGTTGCATCAAAATCTCCTGCAACCTCTTCTTCTACTGCGTCGTCTGCTACTTCATCTGTTTCAGGTGTTTCTTCCGCTGGAGCAGCTTCCTCGCCACCACCACATGCAGATAGAGCGACAACTACGCCTAGCGCTAACAACATTTTCTTCATTTATATGCCCTCCCTTCTATATGTAAAATATTGGAGCAATTCTCCAGTTGATTATATACCTAATCTTTTCATTAGGCTCGTTTAAATCCTTCCCCAAGAACCTCCGTTGCATTCGTCACAATGACAAAAGCTTTTGGATCAACACTTTTGACAATTTGTTTCAATTTCGTGACCTCGGTTTGGTGAACGACACACATGAGAACGTCACGCTCTTCATCTGTATAGCCGCCATAAGCACTTAACTTCGTGACACCACGGTCTACGTCATTTAAGAGGCTTTGGCGAACTTCTTCTTGGTGGTTGGAAATAATAAGGGCCACCTTCGCATAGCCAACCCCAACCTGGACCATATCGACAACTTTTCCAGTTACAAATAAACTAATCAGGGCATACAAAGCAAGCTCAATGCCAAACGTAAAAGCGGACGTAATCACAATCAGCCCATCCATTAAAAACACAGCTGCCCCAAGGGACAAGCCTGTATATTTCTGAATAATTTGCGCTGCAAGGTCCGTTCCTCCTGTGCTTGCTCTTGCTCGAAACACTAGACCAATCCCCATCCCTACGCCAATCCCACCAAATAAGGCACCTAAAAGGGGATCTTCAAACCCGACTGTCCAATCACGTGTCAGGTACACGACGAGAGGCAAAAAGAGCGTACCAACCAATGTTTTAATTCCGTACTTTAGTCCTCCTAAAAGAAGAATTCCTAAAATAAATAACGGAATGTTTAACGCCCACTGTGTGAAGGCTGGCTCTACGCCAAACACATGGGCCACAATGGTACTAACCCCACTCACACCACCTGATGCAATTTTGTTCGGTAACAAAAAGAGGTTAAAGGCAATCGCCACGATTGCAGCACCGGCTAGGATATATGTATAATCAATTAATGATTGCATCGCCGTACTCCGTGGCTCCTGTCCTCTTCTCGGTCGCATCATCATACAGTTTCACTCCTTTATTTCTTAGAATATCCAATTAATCCTTGCGTAGTATAGCACCATGCTCCCAATCTGTAAACGAGACCCCGCTAACACTGCAGAGCAATAAAGAAGAGCCTCTCCTCTAACAGAAAAAAGCCACCTCACATGAGGCAGCTTTTCACTTTCATTTATTTTCCTAACGATTGACGCAAATACGCATCAATAAATCCGTCTAAATCACCGTCCATGACGCCATTGGTGTTTCCAATTTCAAATCCAGTACGATGGTCTTTGACCATGCTATACGGGTGGAAGACGTACGAGCGAATCTGACTTCCCCAGCCAATCTCTTTTTGTTCTCCACGAATTTCGTCAAGCTCGGCTTGCTGCTCTTCAATTTTTAATTGATAAAGCTTCGCATTCATCATTTTCATCGCACGCTCACGGTTTTTAATTTGCGAACGCTCTGTTTGACACGTCACAACCGTATTCGTTGGCAAGTGGGTAATGCGGACCGCGGAGTCCGTTGTATTAATGTGCTGACCACCCGCTCCACTCGCACGATACGTATCCACTTTTAAATCTTCTGGTGAAATATCAATTTCCACGCTATCATCTAATTCCGGCATAATCTCACACGAAACAAATGAGGTATGGCGGCGACCAGAGGAGTCAAATGGCGAGATGCGTACTAAACGGTGAACCCCTTTTTCTGCCTTCAAATAGCCATAGGCATTGTGACCTTTGATTAAAAGCGTAACACTTTTCACTCCTGCTTCATCACCAGGTAAGTAATCCATCGTCTCGACTTTGAAATCTTTACTCTCTGCCCAGCGCGTATACATCCGCAAAAGCATCGAAGCCCAGTCTTGTGACTCTGTCCCGCCCGCACCTGGGTGAAGTTCCAAAATCGCATTGTTTTTATCATATGGTTCACTTAGTAACATTTGAAGCTCGAATACATTCACTGCTTTCGATAAGGATTTTACACCATCTTCAAGCTCTTTTTGCAAGTCTTCATCTGCTTCTTCTTTTACTAAATCATAAGAAACTTCCAGATCTTCAAACTGCTCAGCCATCTCCAAGAATGTGTTCACTTTTTCTTTTAATGCATTTGCTTCATTGATGACAACTTGCGCTGCGTCCTGGTCATTCCAAAAATCAGGGTCCGTCATTTTTTCCTCTAATTCGGCAATCCGTTCTTGCTTCTCATCGAGGTCAAAGAGACCCCCTAAATTCAGTTAGTCGCTTAGCCACTTGGCTAAGTTCTTGCTTCACTTCTACTAATTCCATCTTCTCACCTCATAGCGAAGTGCAGTAGCCTCAAGGATGATTCCCCAAAGACCCTGCACTCCCCTCTTTCCTTCTATTTTATTGTCCACAACAAGCTTTGTATTTCTTTCCACTTCCACACGTACAAGGATCATTTCGACCTACTGTAACACCTTTACGGACGGGTGTTTTCTTTTTCGGCTCTGCTTTATCGCTTTGTTGCATCGCTTTTCCTTGAGCCACTTCTTGACGCTGCAAGTTCTGCTGGACTTGTGCCTTCATGATGTACATCGCCACTTCTTCTTCAATCGAGTCGACCATTGCCTCGAACATTTCAAAGCCTTCAAATCGATATTCACGAAGCGGATCATTTTGCCCGTACGCACGTAAATGAATTCCTTGGCGAAGCTGATCCATCTGATCAATGTGATTCATCCACTTACGGTCAACCGTACGAAGCATAATAACCTTCTCGAATTCACGCATATGATCAGGTGTGAACTGCTCTTCTTTTTCATTGTAATTGGCAATTACTTTCTCGACGATTAATTCAATCATTTCTTCAGGCTCTTTGCCTTTTAATTCTTTTTCCGTTAAATCATCCTCATTCAGCAAATTCGCCTTCAAGTAATTCACAATCGCGGCTAGATCCCAATCTTCTGGAACTTCGCTTTCTGGTGTATGAAGCTGAACGGTACGCTCAATCACAGATTTGATCATTTTCTCTACGATTTCACGTAAGTTTTCTGATTCAAGCACTTCCATACGCTGCTTGTAAATGATTTCACGTTGCTCGCGCATAACATCATCATACTGAAGAATTTGTTTACGCGCATCAAAGTTGTTCCCTTCCACACGCTTCTGAGCCGTCTCTACCGCACGTGAAACCAATTTACTTTCAATCGGTTGGTCTTCTTCCATGCCAAGACGCTCCATCATGTTTCTCATATTATCGGAACCAAATCGACGCATTAACTCATCTTCCATTGATAAATAGAACTGCGTTGAACCCGGGTCTCCTTGACGACCAGAACGACCTCGCAACTGATTATCAATTCGACGTGACTCGTGACGCTCTGTCCCAAGGACGTGCAAACCACCAAGATCTAGAACACCAGGTCCTAATTTAATATCCGTACCACGACCAGCCATGTTCGTTGCGATCGTAACCGCACCTTTATGACCCGCATGTTCAATGATTTCTGCTTCTTTTTCATGGTTTTTCGCATTTAAGACATGGTGAGGCACTTTTCGCTTCGTTAACATTTTCGAAACGAGCTCGGACGTCTCAACACTCACCGTACCAACAAGAACGGGCTGTTCCTTTTTATATAGCTCTTCAATTTCATTTACAACCGCTTTGAATTTTGCTTCCATTGTTTTAAAAATCAAATCAGCCTTATCATCACGAGCAATCGGTTTGTTTGTCGGAATGACCATAACATCCATGCCATAAATGTTACGGAACTCTTCTTCCTCTGTTTTCGCCGTACCGGTCATCCCGGCAAGTTTTTGATATTTACGGAAATAGTTTTGGAACGTAATCGAAGCAAGAGTCATGCTCTCTTTCTGAATGAACAAGCCCTCTTTTGCCTCAATTGCTTGGTGAAGTCCGTCGCTATAACGACGACCTTTCATTAAACGCCCAGTAAATTGGTCAACGATGACCACTTCTCCGTCTTCCACTACATAATCAGAGTCACGATGCATCACAACATGTGCCTTTAATGATTGATTTAAATGATGGTTTAATTGAACATGCTTCGAATCGTATAAATTGTCGATTCCAAACGCACGCTCCGCTTTGTTAACACCATCTTCTGTTAGCTGCACATTCTTCGTTTTTTCATCAAACGTGTAATCTTCCTCATTTTTCAAAATACGAATAAACGAGTTTGCTTGCTGATACAACTGAGTCGAACGTTCAACGGAACCAGAAATAATAAGTGGGGTACGTGCTTCATCAACTAAAATGGAGTCAACTTCATCGACAAGGGCAAAATGAAGAGGACGCTGAACCATTTGCTCTTTATAAAGCACCATGTTATCACGCAGGTAATCAAACCCTAATTCATTGTTCGTACTATACGTGACATCGGCTAAATAAGCCTCGCGCTTTTCCTCTTTTGAAAGCTCATTCGCATTTAAACCAACTGTCAAACCAAGGAATTGAAACAACTCCCCCATAATCTCGCAGTCACGACGAGCTAGATATTCATTGACCGTTACGATATGAACGCCTTTTTCAGTGAGCGCATTTAAATAAACCGCAATCGTCCCAACGAGCGTTTTTCCTTCCCCTGTTTTCATTTCGGCTATGTTTCCTTGGTGAAGCGCAATCGCCCCAAGCAACTGAACCGGATATGGAGTCATATGTAAAACACGTGTTGACGCTTCACGGACAACAGCAAATGCTTCTACTAAAAGATCTTCAAGCGTTTCTCCTTTTTGATAACGCTCTTTAAATTCGGTAGTCTTTTGGCGAAGGCCATCATCTGATAGCTTCGACATGTCTGATGCTAATGCTTCAATTTGGTCAACGAGCTTTTCATTTTTCTTTAATTGTCGTTGACTCGGATCACCGATCACTTTTTTTAATAAACCTAACATCAAATTCGCCCTTTCTTTTTCAGCTCGTCCCATTCCATCACGAGCATGACGCTTTTTCACTAACCTTAATTTTATCAGGTAACGACTTGCCTTACAAGGGACACCCTTCCGACAACCTGTCAAAAAGAATGTAGAAAAAAGGCATAAAAATCTAGAATAGTAGTGAGGCCACTGAAAAAGTGCCTAACTGCCGC
>NZ_BAUT01000041.1 GCF_000513095.1 Halalkalibacter wakoensis JCM 9140 | reverse complement strand
GATAAAACACAACCCATTGGGTTGTGTTTTTTTGCTGTCTAATTAGTTTGGAAAGAGAGATGGATAAATTTCGTGCACCGTACTCAACTAATAGAGGCTAATTGAAAGAAATGGCACAATAGTTGCATCTATAGTAGAGAAATAATCTGTTAGGTGGGATTTGATGAAAATAATCATTGTAGGTGCTGGGGCTGTTGGAGGTTTTATAGGTGGTTTATTACAACAAGCTGGAAATGATGTTACATTTCTTGCACGTGGCAGACACTTAGAGAAAATGAAAGAAAATGGATTAACAGTTAATCATGAAGACGAAACGATTAAGGTAAGTGGAAATTTTTCAGATGATTTTAGTACTGTGGCGGGAGCGATTTGTTAATAATTACGGTTAAATCTACAGAAACGGTTGAAGTCTGTCAACAAATAAAACGGTATCTGACGAAAAATACGTATCTATTAAGCTTACAGAATGGAGTCATTAATGAAGAAATTTTAAGTGAGATGTTTGGAAGAGAATGGATCCTTTCAGGAGTGGCCTATGTGACAGCTAGAGTGGAAGAGCCCGGTAAGGTGGAACAAAGTGGAAAGCATATGTTTATCATCGGAAATTTAACCTCGGTACAAAAAGAAATGACTGATCAAGTTATTCGTTTATTTCAAGAAGCAGGTATACAAAGTAAATATTCAAGTGAAATTACAAAAAAGAAATGGGAAAAATCATTATGGAATGTCACTTTTAATCCACTGTCAGTTGTGTCGAGTGCATCCGTAGGGGAAATTTTAGATGATCAAAAATTGAGGAGAACGGCTGAATTAGTTTTAAAAGAAATAGTTGAAGTAGCAAAGCATCATAAGATTGAGATTACAAAAGAAATGGAATCACGAGTGTTTAAAAATGCTGAGAGCGCTAAACACCATACAACGTCTATGCTACAAGATTACAAGAATAAAAAGCCAATGGAAATCGAAGCTCTATGTGGATATTTTGTAAAATCAGGAGAGAAGATTGGTTTGAATGTTCCGGTATTAAAGACCATTTATTCTATATTATTATTTATTGATCATTCAAATAGATCGCAGCCTGATTCATATTTGAATTAATGAACAAAAATGAATCGAATAAATTAGCCGTTAACCTTAATGATTATTCAATTTTGAATCTTTTTATTGTTATTAGTAGCAACCTCTAAAGTTCTTTCCAAGGATACGTAATTCATATCAAGTTGAAGCTTTTGGTTAGAAGTGGGAAACTGAAAGGCTTTCTTTACTTCGAGGATACCTCAAACGTTCAAAAAACAACGATTTGAGATACCCTTTTTTTTTGGCATGTTTTTTGCTTGAAGAAAGGTAGTCACTTAATGTCTATAAGAATCTATACAAGAGTTAAAAAATTGAGAGGAGTGAATCCATTGGATATGTTAGATTCTCCACCTTCAAAAAGGGGCCCCTTTTCTAATCATCTTAACTTTGATGTAAACCTTAATCATAAAAAGGTCATTACGACCTTAAAAGTGGAAGAATTTCATTTAAATAATAAAGGTATTGTGCATGGTGGTGTGATGGCGTCCATGATGGATAATGTCATAGGGGATTCTATTGCCATGGCCGTAAACTGTCCAGTTATTACCATTAGTTTAACGATCAATTATCTTGCACCAGTAAAATTGGGGGCTTTACTTACTGCAACGGGAGAAATCATTCAACAAGGTTATAAGATTGCAACAGCAGAAGGATTTATTAAGGATCAAGAAGGTCAGTTAGTCGCCAAAGGTGTGGCTACATTTAAGATCATTCGGAGCAAGTAGTGGCAAAAACTAATTGGAAAAGAGGGAGATAATGATGAGAAACGACGTCGTCATCGTTAGTGCCGTCCGTACGGCAGTTGGTCGCTTTGGTGGTTCATTAAAGGGAGTGAGTTCAGGAGACTTAGGAGCAATCGTTATAAAGGAAGCATTAAAAAGAGGGAAGGTCAATCCTGAACTAGTAGATGAAGTTATTTTAGGAGAGGTCAGGCAAACAACGGAATCTTCTAATGTGGCTAGGGTCGCTTCATTAAGAGCTGGAGTGAGAGAGTCTGCTTCTGCTTTTACGGTGAACCGATTATGCGCGTCTGGAATGGAAGCGATTGTTTCCGGAACCCAGCAAATTCTGCTAGATCATTCTGAAATCGTCGTGGCGGGTGGAACGGAAAATATGAGTCGAGCGCCCTTTTATTTAAGAAATTCTCGTTTTGGGGAAGGGAATCCAACATTAGTTGATTCAAATACGGAGAATGGTCAACAGCCACAGGAGATATACGGAAGTCACCTCGGTATGGGAATGACCGCTGAAAATGTAGCTGAACGCTATCAAGTTTCACGTGAAGACCAAGATCATTTTGCTTTATTTAGTCAACAAAAAGCTGCAGAAGCAATTAATAATGGGCGCTTTCAGGATGAAATCGTTCCAATCGATGTAAAAGAAAGAAAGAGAAGTTTCATCTTTGATACGGATGAGTTTCCTAGACCAAACACAACTTTGGAAGCGTTAACAAAACTAAAGCCGGCATTCAGAGAAAATGGTTCTGTTACAGCAGGAAATGCGTGTGGAAGAAATGATGGGGCTGCAGCTGTTGTTCTAATGTCTAGTGTGAAAGCACAGGAACTGGGCTTAAAGCCACTTGCTAGAATTGTTGATTGGGCTACAGCTGGCGTATCGCCTGAAGTGATGGGAATTGGACCAGTACCTGCGATCTCAAAATTGCTGAAACGCACCGGTAAAGATCTTAATGAGATCGGATTAATTGAATTAAATGAAGCTTTTTCCTCTCAATCATTGGCTGTTATTCGGGAAGCGGGTTTAAACATTGAAAAAGTGAATGTAAATGGTGGGGCAATTGCATTAGGTCACCCTCTTGGAGCGACAGGCTGTCGAATTGTCACCTCATTAATCCATGAAATGCAAAAACGAAAGGAGCAATTTGGGATTGCTACATTATGTGTTGGGGGCGGTCAAGGTATGGCCATTATGGTTGAACATATGTAGGTTTGCTTCTATAAAGAAAAGTTTAATGTATGAGCATACTTCAAGATTCTACAAGAACATTAAAGCTAACGTGACCATTACAAAAGGGAGGAACACAATGAGCGTCTTTCAATTATTCGATTTGACAGGAAAAGTAGCTTTAGTTACAGGAGGAGGGAGGGGGTTAGGGAAACAAATCGCGGAGGCTTTGGCAGAAGCCGGTTGTCACATGGCTATTTGTTCAAGAAAGTTAGAAAATTGCCAAGAAACGGCCGATCAATTAGGAGAAAAAGGGGTTAAGACGTTAGCACTCGCTTGTGATGTTACTAGTAAAGATGATGTCAAGGCAGTGGTCAATAAAGTACTTTCTCAGTTTGGAAGGATTGACATTTTAGTTAATAATAGCGGTGCAACTTGGGGAGCGACGGTTGAAGATATGCCAGCGGAAGCTTGGGATAAAGTTATGAATGTGAACGTGAAAGGGACGTTCTTAATGTCTCAAGAGGTTGGGAAATCGATGATTCAAAAGGGATCTGGAAAAATTATAAACATTGCTTCTGTCGCTGGTTTAAAAGCGGAACCTGAAGAAGTACTAAATGCAATTGGGTATAGCACAAGTAAGGCTGCTGTGATCCACTTCACAAAAGATTTAGCAAGAAAATGGGCAAAGCATCAAGTCTATGTAAATTCAATTGCTCCTGGATTTTTTCCGACGACAATGACCAAGGCAGTACTAGATAGAAAAGGGAAAGATATTGTTTCCCACATTCCGTTAAAACGGATTGGGGATGAGAACATGTTAAAAGGGGCAGCTCTTTATCTAGCCTCTTCTGCAAGTGATTTTGTAACAGGCCAAACACTTGTTGTAGATGGTGGAGCTTCCCTTTAGGGGGAAGGTCACCATTTTAACGGCTCTCTCAATGGCAAAGAGAGGGATAGTAAGGCTCCATTCGTTTACCCGTCTCGAAAGGGAAGCCAGGCTCGAGGCGAGTATAGCGATATCATATATGTTTCGGGGGTGTCCTAAAGGTAAATTTCACCTTTAAGGACAACCCCTTATCTGTGTTAATAAATACGTGATGGTTAATTTAGAAAACCTATGATATTGTTAGTATATCTAAAGAAATCAGTTGGAATAGGGAAATAGTATGAAGAAATAAGACGAACCATAAAAATGTATGCGCTTTAATTTTGGTGGTGCAACTTCTTCATTTTAAAATATAGTAGAAACTGTTCTGTTCATTATCACTACTGAATATGAAAGTAATTTCATTTCATTTTTCTTCATTTGTAATAGAAGGGGGAGTTTTCTATTGGATTTCGAATTCTTAAATTTATTGCCTAATCCATCGTTTGTTACGGACATAAAAGGAAATGTTGAATTTCAAAACAATAAAATGCAGGTGTTTGTCGAAAAGGCAGAAACAAAAAACATCATTCATTTACTAATGGATCAAACGGATGATAAATTTATTTTTACAAATGCGGATCAAGCCTCTTATCTTTTCGTGAAATCTGAGCTAAGGGATTATGGTGACTTTTATTTATATATGGGTATTGAATCAAGTTCCATCGAAAAGTTAATCAAAAAATTAAAAGAAACCGAGCAACTCAATCGAGAATTAGATACGATTATTGAAAATTCGTATGATGGTATATATATTACTGATTCTGAAGGAAGAACATTGAAAACAAATACGTCAATTGAGAGAATAACAGGTATCCCAAAGGAATATTACATAGGAAAAAAAGTAGACAATTTGATAAAGAGAGGCATTTTAGAAAACTCAGTGACCCATAAAGTAGTGAAAGAAAAAAGGACTGTTTCGATCGTTCAAGCAAATTTTAAAGGGAAAGAAACGTTAATTACGGGGAATCCTGTTTTTAATAAAAATGGTGAAGTAGAGAAAGTCGTAACAAATATTAGAGATTTATCTGAGCTCAATGAACTGCAATTAGCTTTAAGAAAAGCAAATGAGTTAAATGAAAATTATAAGAAAGAATTGGAAAAGTTAAAGGGAGGTAATAGGAATATAGAGGGGATTATTGTTTCGAGTCAAGAGTTGAAGATGGTTTACGAGACGGCTCAGCGTATTTCCAATGTAGATGCTACGGTGCTCATATTAGGTGAAACCGGGGTTGGTAAGGATGTCCTAGCTAAGTTTATATTTAACAATAGTTTACGAGCAAAAGATGGCGAGTTTATCAAAATTAACTGTGGAGCGATTCCTCCAGATTTATTAGAGTCTGAATTATTCGGGTATGAGAGTGGGGCTTTTACGGGAGCAAGCAAAAACGGGAAGCCAGGTATGTTTGAGTTGGCGAATAATGGTGTTCTTTTTTTGGATGAGATAGGAGAATTAACGCTTTCCCTTCAAGTGAAATTATTACGAGCATTGCAAGAACAAGAAATCCAACGAATTGGCGGGACAAAAACGAAAAAGGTCAATGTTCGCGTCATTGCTGCAACAAATCGTAATTTGAAGGAAATGGTGAATGAAGGTACATTCAGGGAAGACTTGTTTTATCGCTTAAATGTTATTCCAATCTGCATTCCACCATTACGTGATCGAAGGGATGATATTCTTCCCTTAGTCGGTTTGTTTTTAAATCAAGTGAATAAAAAGTATGGTTTTCATAAGATTCTAGATAAAAAATTAAAGGATTTCTTAAAAAATTATCATTGGCCAGGAAATACAAGAGAGTTGGCTAATCTAATAGAAAGAATGGTTTTAACAACGGAAGCCGATTTCTTATCGATTGATAATTTACCTTTTGAATATCGGGAGACGTCCCATATAAATGAAATGATAACAGATTCTCTTACTTTAAAAGAGGCGGTTGAATTTACGGAAGAAAAGATATTAGCTAATGCTGCTAAGAAATATGATAATACGTATGAGATTGCTAAAGCTTTAGCAACGAGTCAACCAACTATTGTAAGAAAATTAAAGAAATACAAGATAACAATTAAACAGTAGATGAATTACACGTGGAGATCCTTTTAGGGGGTTCTCCCTTTTTGCTAATAAATATAAATCATTACAATACATAATTGAATCATTAAATTCCTAGGGTTTATAAGGTTTTTCAATATTTGGAATTCATTCTTGAATTTTTTAAAAGAATTTGTTTAATCAGCAAAGAGAGAGCATGTTCCTAAAATGCGTCTATTTCCCTGGTTTAGCAATGAGAACGTATACAATTATAGGAAAAATCCTCACTTTTAAAAGATTGGCATGAACATTGCATTTTAAACAATGAATAACCATTTAGGAGGAATTTCAAATGACAATTGTTCTAACAGATGAATTGCAACAAATGAAAACGATGGTTCGGAACTTTGTGGAGAAGGAAGTTGAACCATATGCCCAGCAAATAGAAGAAGAAGATGTGATCCCTCAGCACCTTGTTGAGAAAGCAAAAGAACTTGGCCTCTTTGGGATGAGTATACCAGAAGAATATGGTGGGATTGGCCTTAATACAGTTGGGAAGGCTGTTGTATTGGAGCAACTAGGGAGAACGCATAATGGCTTCGTATCCTTAATCAGTGCGCACACAGGGATTGGAAGTACAGGATTGGTCAAATTAGCATCTGAATCATTAAAGCGCAAATATTTACCAGACATGGCCGCAGGTAATAAAATTGCAGCATTTGCTTTATCTGAGCCGGGAGCCGGATCGGATGCAACGAATTTAGCGACAACAGCTGAAAAAAAAGGTGACTATTGGGTGGTAAATGGAACAAAGCATTTCATTACGAATGGACCAGTCGCGGATGTATTTACTGTCTTTGCCCTTACGGATAGAGAAAAAGGAGCCAAGGGAGGAATAACTGCATTTTTAATTGAAAAGGATTTTCCTGGATTAATTGTTGGTAAAAAAGATAAAAAAATGGGGCTGCGTGGTTCATACACGTCTCAGATTATTTTTGAAGATTGTATTGTTCCTCAGGAAAATGTCATTGGAGAAGTCGGCATGGGCTATATTAATGCGTTAACTATTCTAGGAGAAGGTCGTGTTGGTTTAGCGGCAAGAGCGGTTGGTTCCTGTGACAAATTGATTGAATTGTCTGCTAAGTATGCGAAGGAAAGAATTCAGTTTGGTAAACCGATTGCAAGTAATCAAGGAATTCAATGGATGTTAGCTGAGATGGCTACAGAAACGGAGGCAGCAAGAGCTTTGGCAATGAGTGCTGCAGTAAAAATTGATGAAGGGAAAAAAGTTATTAAAGAAGCTGCGATGGCGAAGTTGTTTGCTTCTGACGTATATAATCGAGTAGCTGATCAAGCATTACAAATACATGGTGGAATTGGCTATATTGCTGAATACGCTGTCGAACGCTTTTATAGAGATGCTAGAATTACAAAAATTTACGAAGGAACAAATGAGATTCAAAAAGTGATTATTTCAAGACGAATTCTTGAAGAAACTTAAGATTACGCACCTGGGCTTTGTAAGGACTATTTTATCGTGAGTTAAGTTTAAGGTGGTGAAAATGTGAAAGAAGCAAGTAAATCTCCTAAAAAAATCGATACAGAGATTCAAGAAAAACCATCCTATATCGAAACACTTTGGAAAACGAGAGGTTCAAAGTGGAATAGGGCTCGAGTGTTGTCTTTGATTATTGCCGTTCTTGCTATTGGGTTATCGCTCTTTCACATCTATACGGCAGGTTATGGGACATTGCCGTCATGGCAACAAAGAAGTGTCCACGTTATTTGGGCCTTGCTGTTAATCTTTCTCTTGTTCCCTTTCAAAAAAGGAAAGGAATTTGGCTGGGTTGATGTTATTTTTGTCTTAATCACATTGGCTACCGCTGCCTATATGTTGTTTGATGCACAAGGGATTCAGAGCAGGCAGGGGAATGTCAGTACGAATGATATGATGTTTGGTACCGTGCTATTAGCTTTAATTCTTGAAGCAACGAGAAGAACAAATGGCTTGTTGATGTCATTTATTGGGCTGTTTTTCCTAGCTTATATCTTTTTAGGTCAATATTTTCCGGGAGCGTTAGCACATCCAGGTGTACGTTATGGCAAAGTCATTGATCAGATGTTTAATAGTACTTTAGGGATTTTTAGTTCACCGATTTACGTTAGTTCGACGATGCTTATTTTGTTTGTCATCTTTGGATCCTTTTTAATGAAATCAGGCGGCGGACAATTTTTTACGAACTTTGCTTTTGGAGCGTTAGGAAATAAATCGGGTGGTCCGGCTCTTTCTGCTGTAGGAGCGAGCGCATTAGTTTCAACGATTACTGGAAACGGAGCGGCAAATGCAGCCATTACGGGATCCTTTACGATTCCATTGATGAAAAAGTTAGGTTATAAAAAGAAGTTTGCGGCTGCTGTTGAGGCCGTAGCCTCTCAAGGTGGGCAAATTATGCCACCGATCATGGGAGCTTCTGTTTTTATTATGGCTGAAGCAACTGGAGTCCCCTATATTAAATTAGCATTTTATGCTTTAATACCAGCCGTGATTTACTTTTTAATTGCTGGTTTTATCGTCTATTTCCATGCAAAACGTTTAAAGCTTGAAGGAATCCCGAAGGAACAGCTGCCAAGTGTAAAGGAAGTTTTGTTAAAACAAAGTTACTTGTTCCTTCCTATTGCCCTTATTATTGGGTTAATGATTTATGGATTCAGCCCAATGAAAGCTGGATTTTATGCGATCATTGCGACGGTTGTTTTAAGCTGGATTCGTAAAAAAACGAGAATGGACTTACTAAAGATTTTAGCAGCTTTAGAGAATGGAACGAAGAGTGCACTTGCTGTTATTGCAGCCTGTGCGATGGCAGGAATTGTTGTGGGGGCTGTTTCCCTTACAGGATTAGGATTAACTTTTTCGCGATTTATGGTTGATCTTGCCGGTGGCAATTTGTTCGTTTTACTACTATTAATGGCAGTTGCTTCAATCATTTTGGGGATGGGAATGCCTACTGTATCAGCTTATGTAATTTTGTCTATTTTAGGCGTACCAGCCTTAACCGATCTGGGAGTGAATTTAATTGCTGCACACATGTTTGTTTTCTATTTTGGAGTATTATCTGGACTAACACCTCCTGTTGCTATAACGGCATATACGACCGCAGGAATTGCAGGTTCAAATCCAAATGGAACGGCATTGTATGCGATGAGAATTGGCTTTGGCGGGTTCTTCCTTCCGTTTATATTTGTCTACAATCCGCAACTCCTTATGCAAGGAGGAAATACTCTAGAGATCACGCTCGTAACTGTAAGCGCTTTAATTAGCTGCTTCTTACTTGCGGCATCAATAGAGGGCTATTTTATTCAGCTCTTGAGTGTTATACAAAGAATTCTTTTATTTGTGGGAGCAGTTGGTTTAGTGGTTCCAGGAATAGCAGGTGACTTATTTGGAATAGCTGCTTTGATCATCGTTTTTCTTTGGCAAAAATCCAAAAATAATAATGTACCAAAACAACTATCGGCTTAAGTGATGAATGGTCAAACAATAGAATGGGGGATAAACATGAGCAAAAAATTAGTTAGTATAATTCTGGCTGGCTTGTTACTGACTGTCTTGGTTGCATGTGGGGGAGAACAAACAGATAGTGAAGTGAAACAAGAGGAGACGACGAGCGAATCTAGTAATGATGCGCCTGCAGAAAAAGTTCAACCTCAGGATCGTTTTTTACGAATTGGATCGGGTCCAATGGGTTCGGGCTGGTATCCGATTACAACAACGCTATCAGAAGTTTATATGGATGGATTTGATGGGTTGAATGCATCTCAACTAGAGGGGGGATCAGTTTCAAATTTAAAAGCAATGGAGCTTGGTGATATTGAATATAGTATCAACTATACTTCTGATTTTATTGATGCTATAGAAGGAAATGGTGATTTCGAAGAGGCATTAACAAAGCCTGCAGGTCTAGCTTCTATATATCCAGTTTTTCAAACAATAGCGACTCTGGCAGATCGTAACGAGATTAATACCATTGAAGATATTATCAGCAAGCATATTTTCTTAGGTCCCCAAAATGGTGGCGGACCAGTAGCCTTCTGGAGAATGATGGAAGAGTATGGATATGACGAAGAGACGATCAAGCAAGCTGGTGGGAGGATCTCATATGGTAATTATTCCGATGGAGCTTCGATGCTGACAGATGGAAATGTCGACGTCTTTGTTGGTGGAGGAGCCCCGCAAGTAACCTCATTGCAAGAAATTGAATTAACGAGAGAAGTAAAGATCATTCCAATTGATCAAGAACAGCTAGAAAGCTTACAAAGTCGTGGCTATGGTATCTCTTATGAGAATATTCCAGCAGGTTCATACAAAGGACAGGATGAGGACATTCCTACGTACACTCTTGTTACAATGCTAACGGTTTCTAATGATTTAAACGAAGACTACGTTTATCATTTAACAAAAATGTTCTGGGAAAACATGTCTGAATTTGAAAGGTCGGTACCAGGCCGTGCTGAAAACTTTACACTTGACACCGCTTTAGACGGGATAAATGAAGAAATGCTGCATCCTGGAGCGAAAAAATACTATGAAGAAGTTAGCGCATTAAACTAAGGCTTACTTTTATGAGCAACCATTTCATAAGTGGTTGCTCTAAATTATCAATCTAGATTGAAAGGGTGAATATAGTAGATGACACGCCCATGGCAGAAAGCGTTACCCGTGAAGCCAGAGGAACTGATTATTCCAGAAGTATCTTTATATATGATCTTAAAAAAGACAGCAGAAAGATTTCAAGATCGTGCTGCCATTATCTTTGAAGGAAAAAAGATTACGTATCCACAGCTTTTAAATCGTGTCAATAAATTAGCAGATTCTTTTAACCGTTTAGGAATGAAAAAGGGAGAAAGAATTGGCTTAATGCTATCCAATCATCCGGATTACATTGTCAGCTATTATGCAGCTCAAGCATTAGGTTTAATTGTTGTTCAAATCAATCCAATGTACACCCCACGAGAATTGTTCCAAATCGTCGATAATTCAAAACTAAATCATATGGTGGTAGAGCGTGACTCCCTTGATATTGTAAACCAAGTCCAATTTATGTACCCCTTCAATTCACTCATTCTTGCAGGAGAAAAAACAGAGGAAGTTGACCATAATAGTAGTTATTTATTAGCGGACTTAATAAAAAATGGCTCTCTGACAATTAGGCCTGCAGACATATCAGTTCGCGAGGATATAGCTGTTATTCAATATACAGGAGGAACATCCGGGAAAATCAAAGGAGCAATGTTAACACATTATAACCTAGTAGCAAATGTTATTCAAAGCCGGCTCATGTATGGCAATGACATGAAGGATGGAAAAGAAATGGTCTTAACCGCGACTCCGCTGTATCACGTATATGCGATGACAAGTGCGATGAATTTAGGGATTTATATTGGTAGCACCATTCTATTATTTAAGAAATTCGAGATACAGGAAGTGCTAGAAAGTATTCAGACATACCAACCGACGTTTTTTCCAGGTGTGCCCCGCATGTACAATGCATTCGTTAATCACCCAAATGTCGATCAATATGGTTTAGATTGCTTAAAGTTTTGTTCAAGTGGATCAGCTCCATTGCCAGTCGAGATCATTAAAAAGTTTGAAAGTTTAACAGGTGCTATTATTGGTGAGGGCTTTGGTCTGTCTGAAACGTCTCCATCTACTCATCGAAATCCTTTTTTGGGAGTAAGAAAAGTAGGGAGTATCGGAATCCCTTTACCAGGTACAGATTGTAAAGTCGTCGATGATGATAACAATGAACTCCCTACTAAATCCGTCGGAGAATTAATTATCAAGGGTCCTCAAGTCATGAAAGGCTACTGGAATAATGAAGTAGAGACGCTCCAAGCATTACAAAATGGTTGGCTCTATACGGGTGATCTAGCGATGATGGATGATGATGGATATTTTTATATTGTTGGACGAAAGAAGGAAATGATTATTAATGGAGGCTTTAACATTTATCCGCAAGAAGTAGAAGGTGTTTTATACGAACACCCTTATATAAAAGAAGCAGTAGTTGTTGGCCTCCCTGATCTGGATAAAGGGGAAGTAGTGAAAGCTTACGTTGTTGTAAAAGAAGGCTATCAACTTGACCTTGAAGAGCTTAAGGGACATTGCTACCGAAATCTAACTCGTTATAAAGTTCCCAAACTATTTGAGATTCGTGATTCATTGCCAAGAAATACAGTCGGGAAGCTGCTCAAGCGTAAATTAATAGAGGAAGAAAAAGCGAAGAATGAAAGGGTGGATTAGATGACGATCAAAAAAGTGGCTGTTATAGGGTCAGGAACGATGGGATCACAAATAGCAATGGTGTGTGCACTAGCTGGATACGACGTGATTCTCCAAGATATTAGTGAGGAAAGCTTAGAAAAAGCGAAAGAGTCTCTTACTGAACATATGGAAAGAAGAATAAAAAAAGGTAGATTAACAGAAGAACAAGTTAAGGAAGGATTTGCTAGACTAACTTTTTCTACTTCGATTCATTCATTAAATACAGCGGATTTTGTAATTGAAGCGGCAGTAGAAAAACTAGACAATTAAGCGAGAAATTTTCAAAAAATTAGATGAAGTCACTCCGAAGCATGCTATTTTAGCGACAAATAGCTCAACCATTGTCAGTTCAAAACTTGCAGACGTTACATCAAGGCCAGATAAGGTATGCAATGTCCACTTTTTTAACCCAGCTCTAGTTATGGAACTTGTAGAAGTTGTTCAGGGACCACATACATCTGATCAAACGGCACAAATGTCAGTCGAGTTTGTGAATTCAATTCATAAATTACCTGTTTTATTGAAAAAAGAAATTTCAGGATTTGTCGCAAACCGAATACTAGGTAAATTAATGGATGAAGCCGTTTATTTATTAGAAAATGGCTATGCCACGCATGAAGACATTGATTTAGTTTGTACGAAAGCGTTAAATCACCCGATAGGTCCTTTTGCTTTAATGGATTTAACAGGAATTGACGTCAATTACTTTGTTCGAATGCAACGCTATCAAGAATCAGGAAATGAATCTGATAAGCCTGCTAAGTTGATTCAAGAGAAAGTTGAAAGAGGAGAGTTAGGTAGAAAATCGGGAAAAGGTTTTTACACATATAGTTAACGAAAAGGAGGCATGAATCATGGTAAATGCCGTCATTGTATCAGCAGTAAGAACACCTATTGCAAAGCAGGGAGGAGCACTTGCGGCAATCGATCCTTCTGTTTATGGGGCAGCGTCATACAAGAAGCGATCAAAAGAGCGAATCTTATCGTGGAAGAAATAAGTGATGTTATTTTTGGTAACTGCTTATCTGGTGGAGGCAATATGGCGAGATTAACATTGCTAGAAGCGGGTCTCCCAATTAAAGTTCCGGGGATGACCATTGATCGGCAGTGTGGCTCTGGTATTAATAGTGTTGCCTTAGCGGCAGATCGAGTGAAGTTAAACCCAAGTGAAGTTATTCTTGCAGGTGGAACGGAGAGTATGTCCAGGTCGCCATACTTGCTTTTGCCGCAAGAGCGTCCATATGATCGACTGCCTCCGCAATTTGTAAAAAGACGACTGTCTCCAGATTTTATTGGAGATCCCGGTATGGGAATTACAGCCGAAAATTTAGCCGAAAAATATAACATTACAAGGGAAGAGCAGGATCAGTTTGCCCTCCGGAGTCAGCAGAATATGCAACGAGCAGTCGAAAACGGATTTTTTGATGAGCAAATGGTCTCGATACAGCTACCAGGAAAGAAAGGTCCGATTACTTTTGAAAAAGATGAGCATCCTCGTCCGAATACGAAATTAGAAGGTCTAATGAAATTGAAGCCTGTCTTTAAAAAGGATGGGAGTGTCACTGCTGGGAATTCATCAGGAGTTAATGACGGGGCTTCAGCTCTTGTCATCATGAGTGAAGAATTAGCAAAAGAAAGAGGATTAGAAGTTTTAGCAAAAATAAAAGATTGGAGCGTTGCAGGGGTGGACCCAAATGTGATGGGAATTGGACCTGTCCCAGCTGTACAAAGGTTATTAAAGAAAACGGGAATGAATCTAGCTGACTTCGACTTAATTGAACTAAATGAAGCTTTTGCCTCTCAGGTGCTTGCCTGCCAACGTGAATTAGAATTTGATTTGGAAAAGGTAAATGTCAATGGTGGAGCGATTGCTCACGGGCATCCAATTGCTGCGACTGGATCTATGCTCGTTACGAAACTAGTCTATGAAATGAAACGAAGAAAGGTAAACAGAGGATTAGTTACGGCCTGCATTGGTGGTGGTCAGGGAATTGCCTTAGCATTAGAAAGAGATTAATAGCTTATTAAAAGGAGTGGTTATCAGTGAAATTTTCTAATATCGAAGTGACAAAGGAAAATCAAATTGGATTTATTAAAATAAATCGTCCGGAAGTACGAAATGCCCTGAATAAAGAAACGTTGGAAGAGTTCATTAATGCTCTTAATCTATTAAAGGATGATCAAGAAGTAGGATGTGTTGTCTTTACAGGAGCGGGTGGAAAATCCTTTGCAGCTGGTGCTGATATTAGCCAGCTCAAGGAAAAAACGATGCTAGATGCCTTTAATCCTAGTGGGATGCAAAATGTTTATACTGTCATTGAGTCATATGAGAAACCGACCATCGCGATGGTGAACGGTTTTGCTATTGGTGGCGGATGTGAACTAGCGATGGCTTGTGATATTCGAATTGCCTCTGCGAATGCCAAATTTGGCTTGCCAGAGTTGAATTTATCAATTATTCCTGGAGCAGGGGGGACACAACGTTTAGCTCGTATCGTCGGAAAAGGCAAAGCACTTGAAATGATCTTAACCGGAAAAATCATCACGGCTGAAGAAGCTTACCGAATTGGGTTAGTTACTGACTTTGTTGAGTCTGATCATTTATTAGAAAAAGTAAAGGAAACAGCAGGACAAATTTTAGCCAAAGGACCGTTAGCAGTCAAGCTAGCCAAACTTTCTGTCAATCTAGGAACCGAAACGGACATGCAAACAGGTTTGATGATTGAAAAATTAGCACAAGCCATTTTATTTTCATCAGAAGATAAAAATGAAGGTACGGCAGCCTTCTTAGAGAAACGAACTCCTAATTTTCAGGGGAAATAACAGATGACTACATTAACCTTGAATGAGATGAAAAATAAAATAGAATCTAGTTTATTTATGAATCATATAGGCTTTGAAGTAAGTGAATTCACCGAGGATAAAGTCGTTCTAGCATTTCAAATTAGAGATTATGCGTTAAACGTAAATGGTACGTTACATGGCGGCATTCAGGCGTCCATGCTTGATATTATTACAGGAATGGCCGTCCGGGCGAAAACTAAAAAAGATTGCGTGACATTGAATCTAAACATTCATTATTTGGCACCGGCATATGAAGGCGAGATGTATGCAACAGCTACCATTCTTCAGCAAGGACATAAGATCATGACTGTTGAAGGAGAAATTCGTACGAAAGAACATGTATTGATTTCAAAATGTATTGGTGTATTTAAGGTAATTGAACAAAGGAAGTGATGCATTGAAGCAATTAGAGGGGAAGGTCGCTATCATTACTGGAGGAAGCAAAGGAATTGGAAAGGAAATCGCCAAGAAGTTTGCTGCTCAAGGTGGAAAGGTATGCGTATTAGATCTAGACGATACTGCTTTGAATGAAACAAAAAAGGAATGTTTCAAAATGGGTTTAGAACTAGAAACCTTTCAAGTAGATGTTTGTCAACTTACAAAGGTTGAACAGACGTTTGAACATATTGCAAATAAATTTAAAAAGATTGATATCCTTGTCAATAATGCAGGTGTTATTCGCGATAATTTGTTTTTTAAAATGACGGAGGAAGACTGGGATACTGTTATGAATGTCCATTTAAAAGGAAGCTTTCATTGCAGCCAAATCGCTCAACAATACATGGTGCGTGAACAGTATGGACGAATCATAAATATTTCTTCAACCTCAGCCTTAGGGAAGAGAGGGCAAGCGAACTATTCTGCCGCGAAAGCAGGAGTTCAAGGCTTGACGAAGACGCTTGCTATTGAGCTCGGTCGATTTGGTATCACTGTTAATGCAATCGCACCAGGGTTCATTGAAACGGATATGACAAAGGCAACGGCTCAGAGGCTTGGAATTGACTTTAAAGAATTGATCCGAACAAACAAGAAAATGATTCCAGTTGGGCGATCAGGTAAACCGTCTGATATAGCCAATGCTGCCCTCTTCTTTGCTTTAGAGGCAAGCTCTTTTGTCAGTGGGCAAGTGTTATATGTCGCAGGAGGTCCAAGAACTTAGTCGTAAAAAAGAGCGTGTTCTAAAGGTTTTTGCCTTAGAAACGCTCTTTTGCATTCTAAAGGAATTAGTTCAAGTTAACGAAAGTTCCGCTAATACAAATTCGTATCATCCTCTTTCTGGACAATGCAGTCGTTTTTTCCTTTTAAATCAGGCTTTTTCGCCGATGATTCACTTTTGTATTATTGGATACGCCTTTGAATCACATCTGATTGTTTCTTCTTTAGTTGTCTGGTGTAAAAGAGAAAAGGATTCTTCTAATAACGCTGATAAATCAGGATTTTTAAAACTAGCTTAGAAGTAGTGAAAAGTTGGCATGTAATTTGCATCTGAATTTAATGTAAATCAAAAGAAGAAAACTGAACAAGGTAAATAAGAGGGGGTAAAAGAATCAGCCATAGCTCGAAGTGGTGTGGTAATTGGAGACATTTATCTTAAACGGAGAATCGAACGATTATTGGGGGTGAGCCGTGGAGTCGATAAGAAGTTGGTCGATTTGGGTACTCGCTATCTCGTTTTTGACCCATACGTTTTTTGCTCTCCCATACGGGGAGAAAATAGTAGGGTTTCTCACATTAATCGTTATTCTATTACTCCTTTCAAAATTAAAAGGTTTCTCAAAAGTCATTAGTTCATCGATGCTCTTTATCGGGATCATTGTCATGTTTAGTAGTGGGAATGCTGAAAATTGGGAAGAGAGTATAATGGTTAATTTGCCTTTAGTCGTGTTGCTTGTGTTCGTTCCGATCTTATCATTCCCGATTGGGTTAGGAAAGTACGATGAGCATGTAGGGCATTTTATAAAACGCTATAGCGGAAGTTCTAGAAAGTTATTTTTCTCAATTACAGGGATGTTCTTTCTACTAGGTCCTATTATCAATATGGGAACGATCAGGTTAATCGATGATCTTTTAAAAAAATTACAATTGCCAGAAGAGTTTTTAGCTAAAAGTTACTTGCGGGGATTTACGGCGATTATTATGTGGTCACCTTTTTTTGCATCGCTGTTACTGGTGCTTCATCTAGTTAATGTCCCACTCTATTCGTATCTACCGGCAGCAATCGTTGTTGGATTGTTACACCTTCTGGTCAGTAATGTCCTTTTTATAAAAGAATCGAAAAAGATGAAGTGGACAATAGTAGAAAGACCACATTTTCGTTTAAGAAAGTTAAATGAATTAATTGTTATTTTTTGTTTGTTTTTTTTACTCGTCTTTGTACTAGATTTCCTTTTTAACATAAAAATGGTCATTAGTGTGACGATTGCAGCTTTGCTTTTGTCTATATTATGGAGTCTGTATTTGAAAGCACCAAAAGGATTTCTTGCTCGATTTAAGCAGTATCGCAAGCAGGCTATTGATTTAAGTGCGAATGAAATTGTGTTATTTCTTACGGCAGGTTATTTTGGTTCAGTTATTTCAAAAACACCTGTAGGGGAAGTTATTAATCACATCATTGTATCGTTGGGGAACCTTTCCGTTTTACTCTTAATCTTCTCTATTATTCTTTTTACGGGTTTACTAGCTATGGTAGGGCTCCATCAAATTGTGACGATCAGTGCACTTGCTACAACAGTTGTAGCCGTTGACATAGGGATTGATCCAGTCATCTTTGCTTTAACTTTGATGTGCGCGTGGACATCTGCCACGATTGTTTCACCCATTACAGCTGTTAATGTCATTTTATTTAATTTGTTAAATAGAGGCTTTAAAGATATAGCCATTAGATGGAACGGTATTTTTACGCTTGTCATTATCAGCGTTTATACCCTTTCTATTTATATGTTACATCTTATTTTCTACTAGCATTCAATCATGCATCGGAAGGAGTGAACAAGAATGAAAAATGTAGCTGTCATCGGCTCAGGGGTTATGGGAAGAGGGATCGCTTATGTTGCCGCTCTTAATGGCTTTACCGTTCATGTAAACGATATCAATCAGGAATCGCTTGCAAAGGCCCAACAATATATTGAAAGTGAACTAACCAAAAGTGCGTCAAGAGGTTTTATCGAAGAAGAAGAGATTCAGTCGACATTAGCCAATTTAACCTTCTCTACTGATTTAGCAACTTGTGTGGAGGAAGCAGACTTAGTGATTGAAGCCGTACTAGAGTTAATGGAATTAAAAGTGAAAATTTTTAAGGAGTTGGATCAACTTTGTCGACCGGATACGATTTTAGCCACAAACACCTCGACCATGAGTCCAACTGAGATTGGTGCTCAAACGTCCCGCCCAGACAAAGTCATTGCGATGCACTTTTTTAATCCTGTCCACAAAATGAAGTTAATAGAGATTATTAAAGGACTTGATACGTCAGAAGAAACGTTTCAGCAAGTAGAAAAAGTCGGGCAACAAATGAAAAAGGAAACGGTTGAGATTAATGAATTTCCTGGTTTTGTTACAAGTCGAATGAATTGTCTGATTGGGAACGAGGCTATGAATATGCTGATGGAGGGGGTTGCATCAGCTGAAGATATTGATAAAGCAATGAAGTTAGGGTTGAACCACCCGATGGGGCCGCTTGAATTAGCAGATTTAGTCGGCTTAGATACAAGGTTACGTAATATGCAATATCTTTACGAGACACTAGGTGAAAAATACCGACCTTGCCCGCTATTAATTAAATATGTAAAGGCCGGTAAGTTAGGAAGAAAGACAGGTTCAGGGTTTTATCAATATAACTAATTTTTAAGTTTAGAGTTTTAAAGAGGAGAGTGAGACAAAATGAATTTTGGTTTCTCTGAAGAGATTGAACTTCTACGAAAAGGAGTTCGGAAATTTATTAGAGATGAAGTTGAAAGTGTCGCAATGGAAATTGAAGAAACGAATGAGATTCCTGAACGAATAAAGCAAATGACAAGAGATATGGGACTTTTTGGGTTAAGTATACCAGAGGAATATGGTGGTCTGGGTCTAGATATGGTTGGCAAATGTGCAATATATGAGGAAATTGGTAAAACTCATAACGGTTATACAACATTAGTTGGGGCTCATACAGGAATTGGAAGTGTAGGGATTGTCGAGCTCGGAACAGAAGAGCAAAAGCAAAAGTATTTACCAAAGATGGCAACAGGGGAATGGATTGGAGCCTTTGCCTTAACCGAACCAAGTGCGGGTTCAAATGCAGCGAATTTAAAAACCAGAGCAGAGAAAAAGGGTGATAAATATATTATTAATGGTTCAAAGCATTACATTACAAACGGGGTTGATGGTCATGTTTTCACCGTTATGGCAGTAACTGATCCTGAAAAGGGAGCGAAAGGAATCACTTCTTTTATTGTTGAAAAAGATTTTCCTGGTTTTAAGGTCGGAGCAGTTGAAGAAAAAATGGGACTTCGTGGCTCTCATTCAGTTGAATTGTTTTTTGAAGACTTAGAAGTACCAGTTGAAAACGTGCTCGGTGAAGAAGGAAAAGGTTATATTAATGCTTTGAAAATACTTGCAAATGGCCGAGCGGGTTTATCTGCACGAAATTTAGGATCATGTGAAAGATTGTTAGAGCATTGCCTTGATTATGTATTTGAAAGGGAACAATTCGGTAAACCGATTTATGAGCAACAAGTAATTCAGCATAAATTAGCTGACATGGCGATGCAAATTGAAGCCCTTCGCTCTCTTACGTACCGTGTTGCCTGGATGACTGATCAGAAACAAAGAGTCGTAAAAGAAGCTGCGATCGCAAAGCTTTACGGTTCTGAAGTGTATAACCGGATTGCTGATATCGCTGTACAAATTCATGGTGGAATTGGTTATATGAAGGACTACCCGATTGAGCGTTATTATCGAGACGCTAGAATTACCACGATCTATGAAGGCACTTCAGAGATTCAACGAAATATTATTGCGTCTGAGTTAGCAAGAGAGGTCAAAAAATAGAAAAAGGAGAGGTTAAGATGAATATATTCGTAATTATGAAACGAACGTTTGATACAGAGGAGAAAATCACGTTAAGCAGTGGACGGATTGATGATAGCGGGGCTGAATATATTATTAACCCTTACGATGAATATGCCATTGAAGAAGCAATCGTTCTACGCGATGAGCATGGTGGGGAAGTAACGGTTGTCACAGTTGGTGAAGAAGATGCTGAAAAAGAACTTCGGACAGCATTAGCAATGGGAGCAGATAAAGCGGTCTTACTAGATTGTGAGGAGGTAGAGGAGTTAGATCAATTTTCTACGGCTTCGATTCTAGCAGCTACTTAAAAGACCAAGAAATAGATATGATCTTAGCTGGAAATGTGGCAGTTGATGGCGGTTCAGGCCAAGTTGGTCCGCGGTTGGCGGAAATTTTAAATATTCCACAAGTGACAACGGTTACAAAACTGGCAGTTGAAGAGAGAAAAGCGACAATGGTAAGAGATGTTGAAGGAGATCAAGAAACAGTTGAGGTCGAGCTTCCTGTATTAATCACCGCTCAACAAGGCTTAAATGAACCGCGCTATCCATCTTTACCAGGGATTATGAAAGCAAAGAAAAAGCCGTTAGAAACACTAGATTTCGATGACTTAGATCTAGAGGAAGATGAAGTTGAAGCGAAAACCACAACAGTAGAAGTCTTTTTACCGCCAATTAAAGCAGCTGGAAAAGTACTAGAAGGAGAACCAGCAGAACAAGTGAAAGAGTTAGTAACACTACTTAAATCTGAAGCGAAAGTAATTTAATAGGAGGGGTTATAATGGCCAAAAAAGTATTAGTGGTTGCTGAAGTTCGAGATGGGGAGTTACGTAACGTATCATTTGAAGCAATTGCAGCAGGAAAAACGATCGCTGATGGTGGAGAAGTTGTTGGCGTTCTTTTAGGGGATAATGTTTCTAGTTTAGCAGAATCCTTAATTCATTTTGGGGCAGACCGGGTCGTTCAAGTTAACGATGCCCAGTTAAAGACTTACACGACAGATGCTTATCAACAAGCATTATTACAAGTATTTGATATCGAAGATCCAGAAGCAATCGTCCTTGGACATACTGCTATTGGAAAAGATGTTGCTCCACGCCTTGCGATGAAATTAAATGCAGGATTAATTTCTGATGCGGTTTCAGTTGAGGTAGAGGGAGGAGAGGCCGTATTCACTCGGCCAATCTATTCGGGTAAAGCATTTGAAAAGAAAAAAGTAAAAGAAGGAATTATTTTTGCTACGATTCGTCCGAATAATATTGCTGCTTTAAATCAAGATGCAAATCGAACTGGTGATGTGGCAACGATAACGGCTGAAATTAAGGACTTGCGCACAACCATCCGAGATGTCATTCGTAAAGCAACTGGAGGGGTTGATTTATCTGAAGCGAATGTTGTTGTTGCGGGAGGCCGCGGGGTTAAAAGTCAAGAAGGATTTGGACCATTACAAGAACTCGCTGACTTATTAGGTGGAGCAGTTGGAGCTTCAAGGGGAGCTTGTGATGCTGAGTATTGTGATTACGGCTTACAGATTGGGCAAACAGGTAAAGTTGTAACTCCTGATCTCTATTTTGCGATTGGGATCTCCGGTGCGATCCAACATCTAGCCGGAATGTCAAACTCTAAAGTGATTGTTGCCATTAATAAAGATCCTGAAGCACCTATTTTTGAGATGGCTGATTACGGAATTGTCGGAGACCTTTTTGAAATTGTTCCGATATTAACGGAAGAGTTAAAGAAATCACTTGTAACAAATTAATCAATAGTTGCTTGGACAAAAGGGAAACAGTAGGTTACTCCTTTTGTCCAATTCTTGTAGTTTTAAAAAAGATACACACCTAATTACTTCAACGATGAAAAGAGGTTTATTATGGATGTTCTTGAATGGATTAACCGAATATTATTTCTAGTAATCACTGCGTATGCTGTTTCTTTATTTATTAGATTAGTAAAAACAAGGTATGAATACATTAAGCTAGGGAAAAAAGCAGAATTTAATCATGCGATGAACGAGCGACTGATTGCGGTCTGGATTAATGTATTTGGACAGAAAAAATTAATGAAGGACAAAAAAAGTGGGTTTATTCATCTTTTGTTTTTCTATGGTTTTTTACTTGTTCAAGTTGGAGCCATTGATTTGATCTGGAAAGGGCTTATACTTGGTTCGCATTTGCCGCTAGGTCCAGTTTATCCGTTTTTTACATTTTTTCAGGAATTGGTCGTATTAATGATTTTAGTGGCTGTTGTTATGGCTTTTCACCGTCGCTACATAGAGAAACTAGGACGACTTAAGCGAGGTTGGAAGGCTGGACTTGTTCTTATTTTCATTGGCGGCTTAATGACATCGAAACTACTAGCAAAAGGGATGGAAATTATCTGGTTTGATAAATCGCTAAGTAGTTGGGAGCCAATTGCTTCTAGCATCGCTTCTATTTTTGGTTTTGTCTCTCCTGATGCAGCAGGAGTTTTGTTCTTCGTTTTTTGGTGGATTCACTTATTATTTCTGTTAAGCTTTCTCGTTTATGTACCGCAATCTAAGCACGCTCATTTAATTGCAGGACCAGCAAATGTCTTTTTAGGACGTACACATAAAGTCGGACAATTATCATCTATTAATTTTGAAGATGAGAGCCAGGAAGTGTTTGGTGTTAGCAAGATTGAAGAATTCAATCAAAAGCAATTGCTTGATTTATATGCCTGTGTTGAATGTGGACGCTGTACAAATATGTGTCCGGCAACTGGAACAGGAAAAGTTCTCTCCCCTATGGATCTAATTGTAAAAATGCGGGATCATTTAACAGAAAAGGGAGCGGCTGTAACGTCTAAATCAGCGTGGCTTCCGGAGTTTGTTTTTTCAAACACGAAAGCGAATCAACTGGCGATGCAAGGGGCTGGATCTCAAGAAGTAGCAGCTGGCTATGGTGTTAACTTAATTGGGGATATTATTACTGAAGAAGAGATTTGGGCTTGTACGACTTGCCGAAATTGTGAAGATCAATGTCCTGTCATGAATGAGCATGTTGATAAAATTATTGATTTGCGGCGTTATCTAGTGCTCACAGAAGGGAAAATGGATGGAGATGCGCAGCGTGCCATGACAAACATTGAGCGCCAAGGAAATCCTTGGGGGATTAGTCGTAAGGAACGAGAAAACTGGCGCGAAGGTCGGGAGGATATACATGTTCCTACCGTAAAAGAAATGGAGAAGACTGGTCAAGAATTTGAATTTCTCTTTTTTGCTGGTTCTATGGGCTCATATGATAAGCGAAGTCAAAGGATAGCTCAATCATTCGCGAGAGTAATGAATGAAGCAGACGTAACCTTTGCCATTATAGGCAACAAAGAGAAAAACTCAGGTGATACTCCAAGACGATTAGGGAACGAGTTTCTATTCCAAGAGTTAGCTACAGCTAACATTGAGTTATTCAAAAAGCATAACATCAAAAAAATTGTCACGATTGACCCACATGCTTACAATACGTTCAAAAATGAGTATCCTGAATTTGGTCTTGAGGGGGTAGAGGTCTATCACCATACCGAGCTATTGGCTCAATTCATTAAAGAAGGTCGAATTCAACCAACGTATGAAGTGAAAGAGAAAGTGGTTTATCATGATTCGTGCTATCTTGGCCGCTATAATGAAGTTTATGAACCGCCGCGCGAAATCTTACGGGCAATACCAGGTGTGGAGGTTGTTGAGATGAAGCGAAACAGACAAGATGGTATGTGCTGTGGTGCAGGTGGTGGGATGATGTGGATGGAAGAGGATACAGGTCAACGTGTTAATATAGCCAGAACCGAGCAGGCGTTAGATGTCGAGCCATCTGTGATCGGAAGCGGATGCCCATATTGCCTAACGATGTTAAGCGATGGTACAAAGGCAAAAGAAGTAGAAGAGAAGGTCCAAACACTTGATTTAGTTGAGATTTTGGAAAAGTCTTTGGTTGGTTAGTTAACAATGGGGGGCGCAATCAGAAGCTATCTTTTTGAGACAGACCCACTAGTAGTAGGTAGTGTCACTTTTGAGGGGAGTAAAATGAAATGTATGATTTTACGATCATTGGCGGAGGAATTGTTGGTTTATCAACTGGCATGGCATTGACGGAAAAATACCCTGAAGCACGTGTGTTGGTTTTGGAGAAGGAACAGGAATTGGCTTTTCATCAAACCGGTCATAATAGTGGAGTGATTCATTCCGGCATTTATTATAAACCAGGAAGCTATAAAGCAAAATTTGCAAAACAGGGCAGTCAGTCCATGACGGAATTTTGTCAGAAACATGATATTGAGCATGACATTTGCGGCAAGGTTATCGTGGCTACAAGAGAAGAGGAACTTCCTTTGTTAGATAACTTATATAAGCGAGGTCTAGATAATCAATTAGCGATTAAAAAGATTAGCAGGGATGAGCTTAAGGAGATTGAGCCACATGTGAACGGGTTAAGCGGAATCCGAGTTCCGATGGCTGGAATCGTCAATTATAAAGAAGTTAGTCAAATGTTTGCCACATTTATTAAACGTTATGGAGGAGTAATTAAATTAGGAACAAAAGTAATAAACATAAATGAATTACCAGATGAAGTGATTATTGAAACAGATAAGGGGACATATAAGTCTCGCTTCATTATAAATTGTGCAGGTCTCTATAGTGATCGGATTGCAAAACTAGCTGGTTATAAAACAGATTTGAAAATTGTGCCGTTTCGAGGTGAGTACTTTAAGCTGAAGCCGGAAAAACGTTATTTGGTCAAACATCTCATCTATCCTGTCCCTAACCCTAATTTCCCATTTTTGGGCGTGCATTTTACTCGAATGATTGGAGGGGAAGTAGATGCTGGACCTAACGCTGTTCTAAGTTTTAAACGAGAAGGCTATAAGAAAACTGATTTTAATCTTAGCGATTTTACCGAAGTAATGACCTATGGAGGTTTTTGGAAGTTAGCAACTAAGTATATGAAAGAGGGAATGGAAGAAATGCTTCGCTCTTATAGCAAGTCAAGGTTTGTCGCAAGTTTACAGCAATTAATTCCCGAAATAAAAGAAGACGATTTAATTCCAGCTCCTTCTGGTGTCAGAGCCCAGGCATTGCAAAGTAATGGAGCCTTGATTGATGATTTTCATATTATTTTAGGAAAAAACAGCATTCATGTTTGTAATGCGCCGTCCCCTGCTGCTACTGCATCGATAGAAATCGGAAAAGAAATTGTTCGTCGTATACCGGAGTTTTCGAGTCTGACAATAGCTAATCATCACTCTATTAATTTATAAACCTTCCCTGATGCCTGTTTAAAAAAGGAGGACTATTTATGATTGATTCTAACACCGTGTTTATAGCGGGACATGCGAGGTTGCCACAAGGTATGGCTGCTAAAAGTATGTTTGATACATTAACCATTACAGCTGAAATTGAAATGAGATATGGAGTTATTCTAGAAGCTTCTTGTACCTTAGCAACTGACCATGGGCGAGAATTTATTGGAAGAGCCTTAAGAGGCATTAGTTTAAATGACGGAATAGATGCTACTATAAAATATTTGGAGGATAAATACCGTGGCAAAGCAACCAACGCTCTAATCGCCGCATTAAGGGATCTTCATACACATTATCTCCAAGTTAAAGAAGTGAATTGTAAAGTCTGAACTTTTAGAAAAAATTATTGACACTTCTGTTGGAAATTATTATAATAAATGTATATTATTGTATATGTTGACCTTTGGTTAAAAGCAGACCCAAATCGTTAGCAATATAGTAATGTCACTAATGATGCAAAAAATTGAAATATGAAACTGAATTATTTACTGTGACTCTTCTAAAAAGAGCAGTGAAGTAAATAATAGCCAGTTATATTATGTGAAGGTTTACATAATATACTGGCTATTTTTGTTTTTTGCGCTTAATTTAAAACACATTAGGGAGGAATAATGAATGAGTACCGTTAAGCAGGAAAACCTTAAATTTGCAGGTGTGAGCGAAACATATGAGGTTCAAGCTCATCCTCAGAGTAATCGACTATATCATATTAGTATGAAACCGGAAATTGTAAAGCGATTTTTCCAACGTGTTAGGGAGAATGATATTTCAGTCCAACGTTTGGAATATACTCCTTACGAACGGCACGTTGTTGCTGGCTTTCTTCTAGAGTTATCGGGATCTGGATTACAAGATGTCATCTTAAATATTTTGCATGACCGTGATTCTGGTGGTTTTACGATTGGTGTGCAAGGTGAACAGTTAAATACAGATGACTATGTCATCTTTTCAACAGCCCTAGCTCATTTAGCTGGTCTGCCTAACCATGATGCGATGTCAAATAAGTATTATGCTAGATTTACGGTAAAAGACACCGATGATAGTGATTCGTATTTACGTCAAGCATATCGGTTATTTACGATGCATACGGATGGGACATTTGTCGATGAACCAACAGACTGGTTATTGATGATGAAAATGCATGAAGCCCATGCTAAAGGTGGAGAATCTAGGTTACTCCATTTGGATGATTGGGAAGACTTAGAAAAGTTTTCGACAGATCCGTTAGCGTCTCATGAATTTACTTACAAAGCCCCACCTAGTAAAAATGTTGCACAGGAAATTAAACGGACCGTTTTCTTTAAGGTAAATAATAAACCATGTATTTGTTTTATTGATCAATTTGCTCACCCTGAGTCAATTGAAGAGGCAAATTACTTGAAGAACCTTAGTCATTCTATGGAGAGCGATAAGAATGTCATTGAATTAGAACTTCCTGTTGGTGATTTGGTTATGGTTAATAATTTGTTTTGGTTACATGGCCGTGCAGCATTTGAAAAGAATCCTTTGTTGGATAGAGAATTACTTCGACAACGTGGGCGTTTTACTAAATAAGAGTACCAGGGAGGTCTTCTAATTTCGGAGACCTCTTTCTTATAAATGTAGCTCTTTACTAGGTGTTAATCAGAAGTCATGAAGAATGTAATTTCCTATCACTCATTTCAGAGTCCTTTGAATGTCCGGTGCAATTGATGGAACAATCGTTGGTAAGTTTTTAGACTATGTTAGTGGATTTTTGCTTAATCATTTGTCACGTGAACAAGGAAATTTCATGATGTATAGTAATGTTCTCTTCGGTTTTGTACCACTTAAATGGATAGTAAAGCAAGTTTCATTTGATGAATTTTTTAAAGTTGTACAGGTAAACGTACAAGGTAAATGAGGAATCGAGAAAGAGGTTATGAAAGTTCGTAGGGCGCGTCCAAACAGTTAGGCTGGAAGGTAGGCAAATCCGCTTTCCGCAAAGGCTGAGCTGTGATGGCGAGGGAACTTCTTTATTAAAGTTATAAAAAATTCTTTTAGGGAGCAAGAAACATTTCGTTGTCGAAAAGGAACGGTGTATCTCTATGTTGAAAGTGAAGAGACAGTAGATCCTAAGTGTCAGCCTTCAAAAGGCGATGCAGCCTATTATATAGCAAAGCATGAAGTGATTTTAACGGAAGGAACACAGTATACCATCCCTCCAAAATGTTAAGTTTACTATTAATAGAAGTAACTGTATCTTTTTCGTTAGACGCTTTCCTTTTTGGATAGCGTCATTTTCGAGTTTTAAGTAATAACTGTGGATGAGTAAAAGGTCTAGCTGTCGATAAATGAACATGTTCCCCACAACAAGTGGAAAACCACTCCTTATCCACGAAGTTCTCCATATTAGAAGAGATATACACGTGTCTGGCTTAGAAGAGAATTAGATATCCATAGAAAAGACTAGGTTACAATTTGAAAAATAATTGCGACGAAATGAGCCGGTTTACGTCTAAGTATCAGGAACATATATGCTAGGGGGGAAGAAAATTTTGTCCAATGATAAGCAACAAGTGATTTCAGAGTGGTACTCGCAATATAGCCACTCGATATTCAGCTACATTTTGTTGATGATTCAAGACCAGCAACTGGCTGAAGACTTGACTCAGGAAACGTTCATAAAAGCCTATAAAAATTATGCGAGTTTCAAAGGGAATTCTAGTCCAAAGACATGGTTGTTTACCATAGCGCGTCATACAACCATTGACTATGTTCGAAAGCGAAAGCCAGTCAGTTATTTGAAAGAGTTACTTACTGTAAAAAAAGACAAAGAACCTCTGCCAGATGAGGTCGTTCAAATTAAGGAGAGCTCAAAAGAATTGTACGATGCGTTGAGTCATTTAAAGAAAACATATCGCGATGTTCTCATCTTAAGGAAAGTAAAGGAGTTTTCCACAAAAGAAACGGCAGAGATCTTGAACTGTTCTGAGAGCAAAGTAAAGTCAACGTTAAATCGAGCAATTCCAGCTTTAGAAAAACAGCTTCTGAAGGAGGGCTACTTACATGAAAACTCCATTTGACGATCGGTTGAAACAATTGGATGGTGATATTCAATGGAACGAACAGAGAAAGTATAAGGTCAAACAAGAGCTTGAAGCTGAAATGGGAAAGCTCGAATCGAAGTCTCCAATGATGAAGCCTGTATTTGTGTACACTTCGAGTCTCGTTGCATTTGTTTTGTTGCTGGTGGTTGGGTTTAACATGCTGACGATGAGTGATCAGCAGACGCCATCTGATGAGGGGAACATTCCTCCTGTTGTAGAAGAAGATGTGGTGGAAGAAGATAATTATATAGATGAAAAGGAAGAGGAGATAGATTCTGAAGATGATGTGAAGATGACGGAAGATCGAAGCACTTGGACTGAGGAAGAAATGGAAAATGATATATCAGCAGGCATTACATTAACACATCGTCAATTAACGAAATATGTGGACGGTGAATGGACTCCCGAGTACCGAACAGACGAAGATCAACAAATCATGATGGAGTTGTTTTCTACTATAAGTCAAGCTTCTACGGCAGCGTTTCATACAGGTGCAGATAATTACCTTTATGTTGATTTAATGAATGTAAATGAAGTTTTAGGAGAGGCGTTCCGAACCGAAGATGAGGAAGGATTACGGCTAGCTTACCAAGTTCTGCACGATCTTGATGTAGCATACAACGGATATGAGCCAGATCTGGGGCCGTTTGAGGTTACGTTGTATCGAGATGCCACTTATGATGTCGTGAGAGCGTATTTGGGGAGGGAGTAATAGCGCTATGGAGGACGGTTAATTTTTAAGTGCCTGCTACGACTTGAAGTATAAATTTCGGGTGGTGACAGGCACTTCTTCTTAAATCAACTCCGCTGTAAACCCTTTTTTCTCCAAGGCTTGTACGATTTCTTCAATATGGTGTTGATCTCTTGTTTCAACTGAAATGGACAATTGGGCGTAGCTTGGATAAATTTTATTGCCCATATGGCTAAAGGCGATGTCCAAAATGTTTCCTTCGTGTTTTGTTACAACCTGTAACACCTTTTCGAGGTTTCCTGGCTTATCTTTGAGGATCGTATTAAAACGCATAAATCGTCCGGCCTCAACCATTCCTCTTTCAATAATTCTTGATATAAAACTGACATCTACGTTTCCTCCACTAATAATGGGTACGACTTTCTTGTTTTTGATAGGGAGCTTTTGGTTTAATAGGGCAGCTAGTGAAACGGCGCCTGATCCTTCCACGAGTAATTTATTCCGTTCAAGTAGCATGAGCATCGTTCGAGCAATTTCTGTTTCGTCAACCGTGAGCATGTCGTCCACATATCGTTGAACTAACGGAAAGGTGTGTTCTCCTGGCCTTTTTACCGCAATTCCATCTGCCATCGTTGGACTAGCCTCGACTGTAATGGGTTCCGTTTTCAGAAGTGACTGTGCCATGCTCGGGCAAGCTGCTGCTTCCACCCCGTAGACTTGTATTGATGGATTCTTTTCTTTTACGGCAGCGGCAACTCCAGCAAGTAACCCGCCACCTCCTACTGGACAGACAATCGCATCGACTTCAGAAATCTGTTCTAGAATTTCCAGTCCAACCGTTCCTTGACCTGCGATGATGGCTTCATCATCAAAGGCATGAACAAAAGCAGCGCCTGTTTGATCTTGTAGACCTATTGCATAAGCAAGAGCGTCATCAAATACAGCTCCTTGTAATTCAACGTTTGCGCCATATTCTCTTGTTGCTTGGACTTTGCTTAATGGCGCCCCGGCTGGCATGATAATGGTCGAAGGGATGCCAAGCATCGTACTGGCGTAAGCAACACCTTGTGCATGATTTCCTGCAGAAGCGGCAATCACCCCATTTTTTAATTCTTCTTTTCTTAATGAAATCAGTTTATTGTAGGAGCCGCGTACTTTAAAGGAGCCTGTTTTTTGCAAATTCTCAAGCTTTAAATAAATATCGTTATCCGAAAACTCACTAAAGGTAAGGGAGTAGTCTAATGGAGTTTTATGTACGATTTCCGCCATTTTTTCGTGAGCTGTTGCAATATCGTGTAATGAAACCATTTGTGCGCCTCCTAGGTATGCTTGCGATCAGTAGCTAGTATAGGTTAGTTTTTACAGGATGAAAAAGGTTATTCGGAACAAAGAATATATTGATGTTAATGGTCCTATCATGCTGCCAAAAGCTTGAATCTTTTTTGTTCATTCAAATTATGATAGGGTTTAACTAACGACGAAATCAAAGAAGAGAGCGGAAGTCATGGAGATGAAACTAACTCACAAGAAGATTAAAGAATTATGCGGCATGGTCTCCTATAAAAAAGGGGACTCTTTTTATCGCTCCAATAAAGTGACATTTCAAGAGTATCGCCCTGATCTCTGTGAAGCGACCGTTAGCGGGACGGAAGACTTTCATGTCACGATTGAAAAAGGAGAAATAGGGGACATTCAAATGACGTGCAGTTGTCCTACATTAGCCAACTTTCAAAAAAGCTGCCAACATATCGCAGCCGTTTTATTAGCCATTTATGATCGCAGGCGGCAAGAAACATCGCCTTTAAGTGTACAAGCTGATTCGGTTGTTTATGGTGAGTTAACGAAAGACTTTATCTCTCTTTTTCAAGAAAAGCCAACACAAGCAAGTGGAAAGCAACGTTATTTTGAAAAAAGAGACGTTCTGAATGTCAGGTTTACGGTTAAATCTGTTTGGATCAGTAGGAATCAGCTTTTGCTTGGAATGGAAGTGGAGATTGGGAAGAGTAAGGTACGAGACATACGAGAGTTTCTAGCAAATGTGAAACAAGGAAAACCTAGTGAAGGTACATATGATCCGAGCATTCACTATTTCTCTGAGGAAACAGATGCCGTTATTCAACAACTTATTAAAATCAATCATGATGAAAAAGTTTTTCTTGAAGCCATGCCTGCTGAGACGAAGACATTACTGATTCCACCTTCCTCTTGGGAGGAATTTATCCCTTTATTCTCAAAAGCTCCATTCATTTCTCTTTTACATGATGGGCATATTTATGAACGATTCAACCTGGTCGAAGGAGCACCTCCTATCCAATTTAGTCTTGAAGAAACGGAGGGTGCTGATTATCAATTGGTGATCAAAGGTTTTGAACGAATGAGTGTTTTACCCCTTTATCGTGTGGTGTTGTGTGAGGGGAGCGTGTTTTTGCTAGAGGAAAAAGATTGCGACCGATTATTTGAATTAAAGCAAATGTTAGTGTCCCCAAGTAACAACATTGTTCCGATTCCACAGGGGAAAATGGATTTTTTTCTTACTGACATTGTCCCTGGTTTGAAGAAAATCGGTAAGGTTCACCTTTCAAAGGTGTTATCTGAGAAGTTGTTGAAAGCTCCACTTGTTGCCAAGCTCTATTTGGATCGTTTGAGAAATCGACTGCTTGCCGGACTGGAATTTCATTATGAAAATATCATCATTCAACCTCTAGAAAGTCGAGACATTTATAAAGGTCCGATGGTGATTAGAGATGTGGAAAAAGAAGAGGAAATTCTGCAAGTAATGGAGCAAAGCGGGTTTTCAAAAACAGATGGTGGTTATTTCATGCAAAATGAAATGCTCGAGTATGAATTTTTATACCATGTTGTTCCCAAGCTTAAACAACAAGTCCAAATCTATGCGACAACCGCTGTACGCAACCGGATCTTTAAAAAGAATGCTTTTCCGAAAATTAGAGTGAAGGTCAATCAAAAAGAAAGAACGAATTGGCTGGCCTTTACATTCGAAATGGACGGGGTGGCAGACGATGAGATTAAGGAGATTTTAGCGGCATTAGAAGAGAAGCGTAAATATTACCGTCTTCAAAGTGGGTCGCTTTTGTCACTTGAAACAAGAGAAATGGAAGAAATTCAGCGTTTCTTGAATGCCGTCCCACCTCAAGATCAAGACTTGGAAGCAAGTCTTGATATGCCAATCACAGAAGGGCTCAAATTTCTTGATTTTATTGAGGACAGCGATGTTTTTAAGGCAGAAAAATCATTTCGTCAATTTCTCGATCAGTTGCAGAATCCCGGAAGCGTACAATATGAGGTACCTAAAAACCTAGATTCTGTCTTACGAGACTATCAAAAACGTGGATATCAATGGATGAAGACACTCGCAAGCTGTGGCTTTGGAGGTGTTTTAGCCGATGACATGGGGCTGGGGAAAACGGTGCAAAGCATTACCTTCATCGTTTCAGAGCTTCCTCGTATTCGTGAAAGTGGCCAACCTGTGCTCATTGTTTGTCCATCGTCGTTAACGTATAACTGGTTAAGTGAAATCATGAGCTTTGCACCGGAACTAGAAGCAGTTGTGATTGATGGAAAGAAAGAAGAAAGAGAACGGCTGCTAAAGGATACGAAAGAAGATATTATCATTACGTCTTATCCGTTATTGCGGCAAGATATCAAATGGTATGAAAAGCAAAGGTTTCATACGGTTTTCTTTGACGAGGCTCAAGCGTTTAAAAACCCGGTAACCCAAACCGCTCGAGCTGTTAAAAAAATTAAGGCCGAGCATCGTTTTGGACTGACAGGCACACCGGTGGAAAATGCACTTGAAGAACTTTGGTCGATTTATCATGTTGTCTTTCCTCAGCTATTTCAAGGATTAAAAAAATACAGCGAGCTCACGAGGAAACAAATCTCTACAAGAGTTCGCCCGTTTCTACTACGTAGAATGAAAGAGGATGTGCTTTCTGAGTTACCAAAGAAAGAGGAATCACTTGTATTAGCCGAGCTGCTTCCTGAACAAAAGAAGTTGTATATGGCTTATTTAGCTAAGCTCAGGCACGAAACCGTCAAGCACCTTGATAAGGATACACTGCGAAAGAACCGGATGAAAATATTAGCAGGAATCACGAGCTACGCCAAATTTGTTGTCATCCTGCCTTGTTTGTAGATGGCTATAAGGGAAGCTCGGCTAAATTTGAGCAGCTTCTGCAAATGGTTGAAGAATTGAGGCTTTCTGGAAGGAGAGTGTTGATCTTCTCCCAATTCACAAAAATGCTTGAGTTGATTGGCAGAGACTTACGTTAAGAGGGCATACATATTTCTATCTTGATGGGCAAACACCTTCCGAAAAACGATTGGATCTTTGCGATCGATTCAATGATGGAGAGAAAGAGCTGTTTCTGATTTCCCTAAAAGCAGGGGGAACAGGACTGAACCTGACAGGAGCGGACACCGTTATCTTATATGACCTTTGGTGGAATCCGGCGGTCGAGGAACAAGCAGCCGATCGAGTGCATCGAATGGGACAGAACAAAAAGGTGAAGGTGATCAAGCTAGTGGCTAGTGGAACGATTGAGGAAAAGATGAATGAGCTCCAAGAGAAAAAGAGAGATCTGATTGCCGAGATTGTGGACTCAGAAGCGCAACGGTCGGTTGCCTTAACGGAAGAGGATATTCGGGAGATGTTGATGTAGCAAGGGGATCTCTTGAGTCTTTTGCTTTATTAGACGAAGGAAGCGCATAATCGGTTTTGCGCATCGTAGTTCGCGGTGGAAATTTTAAAGAATTCTTAATCAGGTTGTTTTCATTGAAGAAATAAAGAGATGTTATGTTAATGTAGAGTTTGGTGATTAAGGCAGGGGGAACTCTGTCTTTTTTTCTGTTAGCATTGCTAATGAGTCCTAATCGTCGGTTAACTTTCTCAGGTTATATGGGTGGTAACAGCCACTTTTATTAAGGTTGAGTAGTTTTTGGAAGTGATAATAGAATGGTTGATAGATTTTAGTTGTGTTTTATGTTCTGCTATGATAAATTATTAAATCTAGCCGCAAAAATTAATTTTAAATTATTACTTGCGCAGAATTATTATTCGTGATATATTATTACTTGTCGACACGAACGGTTTATTGTTTCGTTGGGGATTGCGAAAATAACTTTTAAAAAGTTGTTGCGCAGAATGAAATGTTATGTTATGATAATGAATGTCGCTGAGGAAAACAACGACAAAGAGTTCTTTGAAAACTGAACAAAAGCCAAGCGAAATAGAGATACATGATATCTCGTCAATTTTTTTCTTGTCGTTTTTTGTGAAAAACGACGAAGTATCGTTAGCGATACATTTTGAGCTTACTCAAACACTTTTATGGAGAGTTTGATCCTGGCTCAGGACGAACGCTGGCGGCGTGCCTAATACATGCAAGTCGAGCGGACTGATTAAGAGCTTGCTCTTATGAC
>NZ_BAUT01000042.1 GCF_000513095.1 Halalkalibacter wakoensis JCM 9140 | reverse complement strand
AACAGTGACCTCCTTTATTCCTACAGTCTAGTGACTGCAGCGTAATGGAACGAACACGGCAAGAACAAAGCACGTAATTCATAAAAACAACTCTTAAGACTGATAAAAAACAGTCACTTCACCAAGCTTTATTTCTTTTTCGTAGCAAGCTTCTGCAACCTTCTTCCGCAACGTGTTGCAAGCTTCAAAATAGTGCTCTGCCTTCACGCAGCCAATAAGTGTTAACTCCACGCCGACATAATCTTTATGCAACGCAGTTACACCATAAAAGTCAAAGGGTTGAACAGGCTCATCATCGTCAACTTGCAACCACTCTTTATGCTCTTGATTCATGTTCCGACAAACTTCTACTAACACCCTTTGAGCCCTTTTCGGATCTTCTTGATAGCCAATCACAACCTGTTCAATAACTGTCATCTTTTCTGTGCTTAGCTTCTGAATTTCCTTAATCTCACTATGAGAAACGAGAAAAAGTTGACCGGACCACTCCCGTAGGCTCACATATCGAATGCGAACTTCTTCAATTTTGCCGCGATATTTTCCATTTATCGTAACATAATCACCGACAACCATTTGCTTTTCGTACAGCCTGACAAAACCGAAAAATGCATCCCTCACAAAATTTTGCAAGGAAGCCCCTAAAATGATGGCGATAATACCCGCACCCATTAAAACACTTGTTACGTCAATGTATGGGTGAAACAGGTACAGGACATAAAAGGCAATGGCCCCGTAGTTTAGGGCGGAGCGAAAAAACTGTTCAATCGATTTTTCATTGTTTCTATTCGTAACATCAAAGTATTTAAAAAACCATCTTAGCAATCGTTTGATTAGGATGACGAGCAGGATGATCCCTATTCCAACTAGGATCGCCTCACCTATAAATGACACATCATCTATTGAAAATGAAGAAAACATCGTTCCTCCTAAAGGGTTTTACTCCTATTTATATGTGGGGCTGAGGGAAGCATGAATAAAAGTGGACTCTCGTTCCGTTATTTGTGGCAAAACTGGTGATTTAAGGGGTTGAGAGGGCTGTGGTTCCGTTATCTCATCAATAATCATGTAGAATAGCTTGATTTTAGAGAAATAGCGTACCTGGTGTCCTCGAACATCAAAATAAGGGGTATTTTGATAAAAATAGCGTACTCTCAGTCCGCAAATGAGGCATATGATGTGTTTAATTAAACATACATTTTAGATATAGGTTTATTGTTACATTACCTAACACAATTGCTTACAACGATCTTTTTGCTTGGTATGATCAAGATAACAAAAAGCAATCAGGAGGTAATGTTGATGACAAACACATTAAAAAATCCAGGATTCTTTACATTGATCGCTCTAACGTTTACGGTATTTTTTCAAAAATAAAACAAAAGCCAATCCTACTAAAAAGGATTGGCTTTTGCTATGTTTGAGGGTCATTCTTTTTTTCCTCACGTTTCATTTTTATGATATCGTAAGTCCAAATGAACACGAGATATACAGCGAATAAAGCTGTATTAACGATACTACTTATATCAAATAGAGAATTAGCTAGTAAAACAAGGAGGATGTACCCTATCGCAAACCACACTTTACCGTATTTTCTAAACATCTCCCGCCTCCATTGAACTAGCTTTATCTATTTTGAAGCTCTTTTATTGCAATAATTTTTAATGCTTCTATTTCTTCGTTAGAAAGGCGTTCTTCTAGTAATTTTTCAATTTCAGAAGGGTGTAGTTCTCCTCTTTGAGCTTTGCCGGTCACATCGTTTATCTCTGATATGGAGAATTCCTTCATAATTGTTTTTAAAGCATCTTCCTTGTTTTGAAAAGGAAGGTCGGATTGGTGATCGACGTCCACAGTTGTGATGAAATGTTGAATGGTTGGATCATCCATAATTTGATTTAGTTCCTCATCATCGATATGGGAAACAATCTGGTTAACCATCAAGTCAGAAGCCTGGCTAATAACAAAATTGTATCCCCAGTAACCACTAAATCCGACGGCCAACAGAATAACAATAAGCCATTTCCACATAACGATCCCCCCATTATAAAATTGTATTTTTTCTTATCATATCATAGGCAGTCAACTGAACTAGATTCCTACTTATATTCAGATTATGTTAAAGTTATCAATAGAAAGGTCATTAAACAAGGAGTTCTTATGAAAAAGAGATTAATCCCTATAGGTTTGGTTGCTGGTGTTGTGGGTCTTGTTTATCTATTTGGGAACTGGCATTTTGAAAAAAAAATTACTGATATAATTGAACAAGTTGAACTTGCTGGAAATTCGAATTTAGACTGGCGTCAAGAACCTAGTACTAATCTAAATGAAACCAATTTGATTGATTTAACCATTGAGTTTTCTTATGTTTTTGAGGAGATCTATCAGAAATTTGAAAAGGCAATTAATCAGTTGTTATATGAAGCAAAATGGGAATATCAATTGAAAGTAGCAGAAGGCAAAGATGGCCATGAGGTCATTCAAAAATACCAATCCAAGTTCTTAGAAGTAGAACAATTGTGGTCCAATGAATTTTGGTATCAATATGGTTTACTACAGGAAGAGTTGGAGCAAGCCGATTATTACCGCGACAATGCAATTGAATTTGAAATAGAGTTTGAACTTAGAAGGGAACAAACGACGCATGCTTTTTTACAAGCATTGATGAGGATGTACGATTAAATTTCTGGGTTGTAACAATCGTTCGTTTTTACGTTGACACAACCCAGAAGCAATGAACAAATAAAACTGACATGCTATCGCACAAAGCTTTGAAACAAAAGTTCCAATATCTCCTTCTTTCGAAAAGAATTAAATGAGTCTTTTTCCAATTCCCTAACCTGTAGTTTTGTTACAAATGGATTGTCATGAATATTAGCTGAAGGGTTCATGACGAGAAGGTTATCAAGGTTGACCCCGTCCGTTATTTGAACGTCCTCATTCAATTCCCAACCTTTTTCCACAATTCGTTTCTCAATCATTCCGTCTTGTACGACATAGACAACATCATCATCTGCTTCTAAACGTATTGTGTTAGTAGGTACAATCAGTGCATTAATTCTTTCTTCTTGGATAATTTCCATTAATACGCGATTCCCAATATTTATATTTTCTAACTGTTCTTCCTCGTCAAAGCTTACATAAAATGGGTAAGTTGTTTCTTGATCAAGAGCCGGTTCTTTCAAAGGAAGGTTTGAAATTTGTGATAGTGTTCCGTCCATTGCATTGTTCTCGTGATGCATTATTTGAACAGCCAACCCTTCCGATACGTCCAGCGCTTCCTCCTCGGTTAGTTCACCTTTTATAATCAATGAGTCTGAAACAATGGTTAAAACTGGCTCGCTTCGATTGGTTGAAATGCTTTTTACATATCCAGAAAGTGGGCTTATAACCTCTAACTCTGATTGACGTTCTTGCAATGTTAAAAGTGTATGCTGTTGGAGTTCTTTCTCAAGTTGTAATTCTGATATCTGATTGTTTTTCTGCAAAATTTGTACTTCATATTGTTGTATTTGCTGTAAATCAATGTCTGTCATTTCTTCTTTTGCTTTAATTTCTAAGATAAAAGAACCTAACAAATCTATTTCCTCTTCTAATTGGGAGGAGCGCAACTCAATTTGTTCTACTTTACCTTCTAATATTTGCTCGTTTGCACCTATTTCTGCATTTTGATAAGTAAAAAGGATATCTCCAAACTGAACCACGTCACCCTCTTTAACATAAATTTGACCAAGGGAACCAATTGTAGTGTCTAAATATATATGTTCTTCAGTAGTAGATAGAATAACACCTGGTTTTTCCAATGATTGGACCAAATCACTTTCAATAGGCTTGACAAATTCATCAATAATTTGCAAGTTCGAGAACTGATCGCTTTTTAAAAAGAGGATGATATTGGTAACGAAAAATAAAATACTAGTGAAGGCTATCCCGTATACGATCCATTTTTTCATAGGTCATTCCACCTTAATAATTAAACGTTAAAAAACTTGCTAAATACAATAGAAACACGGCGAATAGAATTAGCAAAACATGTGCACAAAGGGTTAATAGAAAAATGAATCCCTTTCCGTTTGACGAAATTTTACTAAATGAATAAATTTGAAAAGCAATTGCTGCTACTAAAAACAACGAGATTTGACTAAAGAAATGAATCACGTATAGATTGTCGGTTATAAAGTGAGAAAGAATACCTAAAGCAAAAGGTGATGTATAGGCAGTGATACCTAACAATAATTCAAAAGGCAATAAGAAAACTTCGCCAACAATCAATATAAATACACTAATTGTACTAACTACAAGTGCTTGACGATAACGCACTTCGTCAAGAAATGCCCAAAATGATAAACTGATTAGAATCATGTAAATTGCTGGAGAAAAAAGTGATTCTATCAATCCTCCAATTGCGACTATAAGCTTGGCCATTTCAAATTGGGAAACAGAATAGCTAGATATTAAGTGGGAGATTCCAGCAGTATTCAATCCATAATATCCACGAACGACTGCAAGAAACATGCTTAAAATGAATATAAGCAAGATTTTTTTCAGGTGAATAGGGATTACTTCAGAAAAACGTAACTGATCCACCTTTGTAGCAGGATCTACTAAACTTCTTATTAATTGTAATTGGTATGTCATTTATAAAATCCCCCAAGTGGATATAATTTTCTATCTCATTTTACATTTTTTTGTATGTGACGTCACCTGTCGTTTCTCGATTGTAACGAAAAAAGTTGGATTAGCACAGTTTTTTGTTGAAACCACGGGAATGTAATCAACTCTTGTCTATAACAAGCTGCAGGATTCAAGTTAAGATAAATGGAGGTACGACGACGGTCTAGTTTTTAGTTAGAAAGAACTAGTGAATAAAGACTCTGTAACAGGTGTGGCATTATTGCTTATAATGGGGAGGCAAAACTAATGAAAATAGAGACGCAAAGTTACAGACCTAAGTTGTTGCTAAGGTGGCTGATTTGCTGTGTATAGGGAATACTACACCTTTCACAGCCAATAGTATAATTGTGGGAGAGGGTTTTATGGGGAAAACAAAAAGAATGATCCGAAATCTAGTAATCGCAGGGATGGTTGCACTTGTGTCTACAGCTCCTTTTGCTGGAAATGTTGTTCACGCCGACGAGGAAACACAAGAAGTAAAACAGGTGTCGCTGTTACCAGGTGATTTTTTCTACTTTATTAAAAAGCTACAGGAAAACATCCAGCTTGTTTTTACATTTGATCAATTTAAAGAAGCTGAACTTCTTGCTTCACATGTTGAGAAGCGTATTCTCGAGGCTGAAGCCTTATTTGCAAATGGAGAAGAAGAACGAGCGAAGAACATTCTTCAGGAAGCTCTTGAACAACAAGAAAAAGCGATAGCTCTCTATGAGGATACGAGAGAAAAGGAAGAGCCAATTGAAATGGTCGAAGAAGAGCCAATAGTTATTAGTGACGAAGAAGAGGCTAAGCTAGAAGAAATAAACAGTCCGAACGTTGAAGAGACGAGTAGCGAAGACAGCGAACGATTACATAATCAAATTTCGGCAAATGTTCGAGCTCTTGAGGCTGCACTTGAGAACGTGCAAAACCCAAGAGCAAAAGAAGCACTTGCGAAAAACATCGCTAAAGCACACGAGCGACTTTATAAAAAAGCAGAGAAAGAGTTAGCTCAAAATGAAATGGGTGAAGAAGCGATCGTAAGCACATTCAGTATGGAAGCCGAAGAAGGCGATGAAGCAATGAACGCTCAAGAAGAATCGAACTCAGCAGCTCCAAGTAACGCTAGTAAACAAGATGTAAAAGCAGCAAAAGCTGTTGAAAGGCAGAACGAGAAAGCCGCTAAGGCAGCGGAGAAGAGCCAACAAAAAGCCTCCAAGGCAGCTGAAAAGCGCAACGAAAGAGCCAACCAAGCATCAGAAAATGGCAGACAAAATGCTGGGAAAGCTCAAGGACAGTAGAAAAGCTCTCACTAATTAGTCAATCAAGGGGATCTGCCAACTCTGTCGATTTTTGTAACATTAAAACTTTGTAAATTAGGTAAATTATGTCCCAAAGATAATGTTAATGGAGACAGTAGCTGGTATGCTTATGGTGAGGTGAGACAAATGTCCAAAAGCGTAATCATGGAAAACCTTATTGGTTATTTTGAGGAAAAGCTTCAAAGAAAGTTGAAAGTTGAGGAACTGGACGTGTTGTGGAAAGCTCAAGAAAAGCTCTCGCCGGTTTTAGAGGAAGGCTTAGCAAACAGATCGTAACTTCAGTCAATGTTGGCACGATACGAGGTTTCATTCGTATCGTGTTTTTTGTTATGTGCATTTGTCATTTTCTTATGTATTTAGTACATTGAAGAAATGAAAAAGGAAAGGGTTTTTGAAGGGATGAGACTAAGTCGGATTGTTGTTGGTTTATTCGTTGTATTTTTGTGTGCATGTGCACCAGTTGAACAAGAGGTTACAGAAGGAATTTTAGCTAGTGATGCTCTGTTTTGGGACGGGCAATTTATTGTTGCTGATGTGGAGCGAGTCGTTGATGGAGATACCATTCGAATTACGAATTTGAATGTCGATTATGTAAGTGACGCTCAATTGGTTGAGGAGCTCTTACAAATTCGTACACCATTGAGGGTTCGATTTCTTGCCATTGATACACCAGAATGGACAAACGAAAAGCAATGGTATGGAAAAGAGAGCACGGAACTCGTTCAACAGCTTCTATCAGAGGAGAACGTTGTAATTGAAATAGATGAGAACGCAGATTTTGATCGGTTCGATCGCTTGCTTGGCCATGTTTTTACGACTCAGGGTGTAAACGTGCAAGAGGAGTTACTGAGAAATGGACTGGCGCGGGTGGCTTATTTGTATGATGATTATCAATATGTGGACATGTATATAGAGGCTGAGGCAGCGGCAAAGGATGAAGAGCTTCATATTCATTCCATTCCTGATTATGTAACTGAGCGTGGGTTTGATATGAGTGTGGTAGAGTAGTTTCTTGACAGGTAGAGGGTGTGCTACCCATAGCACACCCTCTAGTTTATTGGCTATTCTCTTTTTCACGAAGGTTAATTTCTTCTTCTAGTAAATGAATAAACTCTGGATCTAGTTGGAGTTTAATTGCGTTTTCTCGGGCTTCTAATAGAAGTTCTAAATCCACTTTTGCTAATCCTTTTTCGTATTTATCTGCTATGCCTTCCATAACCCGTAGCCCCCTTAAAAATTGCTCACTTTATAATCTAAATACCACGTTTGTATTCACATAAAACGTAATTTTTGTTCAACTTTTGTAAAATAAGAATAAAGACCTAGTATGTTTTCTGTTGTTTCGACTTTTTTCAGCTATTGCTTTATACTAAAAAGAAAAAAAGGAAACCACTATGTCTATGAGGCCGAGCACACCAGAAGATCAATTAAAAATAGAATTAGAGAAGGCAACAAGTCTAAATCAACTTATTTTAGATTCAGTAGCGGAAGGCATTTACGGAATCGATTTACAAGCAAATGTGATTTTTTGGAACAAGGCAGCTGAGCAATTAACCGGCTTTTCCATCACAGACTTTGAATATGAGAACCTTCATGATCTGATTCATCATACAGATAAAGAGGGGAAGCACGTTCCATTAACGGATTGCCCAGTCTATCATGCGTTAAATACGGGTGAGAGTCTTTTAGTCGAGGATGACATTTTCTGGAGGAAGGACGGGACTTCGTTTCCGGTCGAATATACGATCAAGCCTATGATAGAAGATGGTCAAAATGTGGGGACGGTCATTACGTTTCGGGATGTAACGGAAAAACGGAAAACAGAGCAATTATTAGAAGAATGGGAGAAGCTTTCTCTTGTTGGCCAAATGTCAGCAGGGATTGCTCACGAAATTCGCAATCCTATTACGTCGTTAAAAGGCTTTGTACAACTTTTGCATCAAAGTAAAGATTTCAAAGCTGAATACTTTCAAATTATGGATGCGGAGTTTAATAGAATCGAAACCATCATTAAAGAGTTACTTATGTTTTCAAAGCCGCAAAAAGCCAACTTCTGCGAGCGAGATGTTAAGGACATCATGAGACATGTTGTTTTGTTAATGGACCCCCAGGCCATGATGAAAAACATCCAGTTGAAAACCGTTTGGGATCATACAGATGCCGTTGTGTCTTGTTTGGATCATCAACTGAAACAAGTGTTTATCAATCTGATTAAAAATGCGATGGAAGCGATTGTTAGCGATGGTGAAGTTGTCATTCGGATTGATCAGGATGAAGAAGACGTTACGATCAAAGTAAGCGATAATGGACCCGGCATGTCACCTGAAATGATAGCGAAGATAGGGGAACCGTTCTTTTCAACAAAAGAAAGTGGAACAGGCCTCGGAATGATGGTAACGAAGAACATCATTCAAAACAACCACCATGGATCGTTCCACGTTGAAAGCGAAGTAGACAAAGGAACGACGTTTACGATTCGCTTGCCGAAGGAGTTCGAAAGGCAGTTGAGATGACTTCACGTATTGAGTGCTGGTTTGGGCGGCAGGCGTGGGGCGGGGGCGGACAATAAAATGCGTCGCGCGGACAATAAATGGACCTCATCGGACAATAAATCCATGAAACTGGACAATAAACGGGAGTATCTGGACAATAAACTGTACAGACTGAACCCAATTACAAAGAAATTTCCATGCGGTGAGCAGGAAATCCCATGAGGTCCGTCGAAAAAGCATTTCCTAACAACCGAAAGGAGTGAAAAAACATCAAAATTAGAAAAAAAAGAACCATACCCATTAAAATTTTGCAATTAGAGGCATTGCTGCGGCGCTTACCAAACGATGATCCGCTCAGGGAAAAGCTAGAGGCCGAACTCTCAAAAGGCAAAGCTGGTTACCGAGGAGAGCAAGCCATTGATTACCATTTAGAGCGCCTTTCCGACGTAGAAGGGTACATCCTACACGACCTCAGATTAGAGCTCTCCAACAATCACTTCTTTCAAATCGACACTTTCCTAGCAACACAACAATTTTTTCACATCATTGAAATCAAAAACTTAGCCGGAACCCTTTATTTTGATCACGACTTCAAACAGCTGATTCGCTCGCTAAAAGGTGAAGAAGAAAAGTTCCTGAATCCCATTACTCAAGTTAGCTGGCAGAAAAAGAACCTCCAAACATGGCTAGAAAGCAACAAACTGCAAAAACCACCGATTCTGTCTCAAGTTGCGATCACCCATTCACAAGCCATCATCAAAACAACTCCTATGTATAAAGAAGTGTACGAAAAAGTATTACATGCCGAGCATCTCGTTGAAAAAGTGCATCACTACCTGCGTACTTACCCGAATGAAGCCATTTCCCTCAAGCAACTAAACCAAATCACCCGCCTTTTGATAAAAAAGAACACTCCTTATCACCCTGATCTATTAGCTCAATATGGAATAAAGCCGTCCCGTTTGCTAACAGGCGTTCACTGTCCGACGTGTAAGCAGCTTCCTATGAGAAGGAAAAATGGAATGTGGATATGCGATTTTTGCCAAGCGAAAAGTGGAAAGGCGCACCTGCACACACTCAATGATTATTTTTTATTAGTGGACCGGACGATTACGAATCAACAAGTTCGTCATTTTCTCAAGATTCCTTCCATCTCGATTGCTTCAAAAATGTTAACGTCACTTCAGTTGCCGCAGACTGGCATGAAGAAAAACCGACGTTATCAGTTGCAGCTTCTTGAGGTGGAATAGGGGGCGCGCGATAATAAAGTGCGGCAAGTGGACAATAAATCGCTCGCATCGGACAATAAATCCACGAATCTGGACAATAAATCTAGCCAACCCGACAACAAACCACCTCCACACCACAAAACCACACAAAAAACAATCAAGCATAAAACGATTTACCCGCTCTACGCTTGATTTTCGCCATCAATCAATCATTTTTTTCGCTTCAACACTACGAAACTGCTGCTGATATAGATTTTCTGGTAGTTTCAAGATTGATTGGTTCAGGACATCGAGCTTGTTTTCTACCCGGTGAAGAAGGTAGAGTGTCACGATGACCGGAAAGCCAAACTCACTTAAAACGGGCAGCCACATCTCCATCAAAGGTTCCTCCTTTCAAAAAGAGCTGCCAAACAGGGGGATATCCGCCTGTTTAGCAGCCATGATCAAGATTAAAGCTCAATTTCCTCAACGGTACGGTCAACAATTCGTGCTGCTTTCTTGGCAACGATTTCCCCACCAGATGAGATGAATGCATTTTGAGCAACGATCGTGTCCATTGCAGCGCTAACTGCAATGGGGTTTGCTGGATAGACGGGGTTGTCGAGTGTTAGCGTGATGTTTCCGCCCATTTCATTTTCAAAAATAAGCTCAAGTCGTTTCATGAAAATCCCTCCTTTCTATCTAAAAGTCAAAAAAGGTCTTACTTACAGCAAACTATGAACGTTTGTGCGGTCAACAGAGACCAAATCCCACGCTTGCAAAGGAGCTAACACACTGACAACCATTGTAAGCTGTTGATCGGTTGCTGCTGGTTTGATGTTGTTAAAGCTCTTTGTCTTTTTGATGGGATTGCCTTCCGAGTCTTGCCCATTAGTAAGACCAAGAATTAAGCGAGAATCGACTAACATGTGATCACCTCCTCTCACTGTGTATATAGAAAGCAATCAAGCAAAACGTAGGAAAAATTTAAACTTTTATGTTTAACGCAAAAAAAGAGCGGGTATAACAAAAGACGCTTAAAAATAGAAACTTTGATCTAGTACATACATACCAGAAAACAAGCTAGTCCTATGCAGCACTTGGAAAGTGTGGGGGTTGAAATCGTTCATGTCATGAAGTGGGCATATTTTTCATAGGCTAAATGATCTAGTTCTCTCGATGCCAAAATCCAATGCTTACCTTCCAAATCTGATGTAACAAACAACGAACTTAGCGTAAAGAAATGAATTTGATGATAGGGAGTGGAGGAATGAAAGAAGGAGCCATAATCATTGATAAAAAAGGAGTTATTCAGTCGAGCAATGCTTTCGTCGAAGATTTGATTGGCTTTAGCACCAATGAATTGATAGGAAAAAACATTCAGTTTTTAGTTAAGAAAAAATTAGAGACGCCCATTCAAACAAATGTAAAGATTACAAATAAGCAGGGGGCAGTGACGCAATTTCATCTTTATATGAAAAACAATATCGATAAAACGAGGACGATTATTTTAAAAGAAAGAGACGACAAACGTCTCCTTCAAGAGGCGAAAGATCAGTTAAAAGAGATGCTAGATGTCTCGTTTAATGGAATCATTGTCCATCATCTTGGCGAAATTCTAGAAATCAATGAATCCAGCTTAACGATTCTTGGATATGAAAAAGAAGAAATCGTTGGACATTCCGTTTGGGATCTCATACGTGGAAAAGAGTTACTAGAAAAACAATATTTCTCAGGGTGCGAGGATCCAGTTGAAGTCATGGGAAGCAAAAAAGACGGAAATCCAGTCTCGTTATCGGTACGAGAAAGAAGCTTTCCTTTTTTAGGTCTTGATGCAAGAGTACTAGCGATAGAGGATTTGACAGAGCAAAAAAAGCAATCGTCGGAGCTAGCTTTTTTAACTAATCATGATCCTTTAACAGGCTTACGTAACCATACCTCTTTTACTCGACAATTAAACCTAGAAATGGCTAAGTCTCAACTGAATAAGACAAATTTAGTGGTCATGTATTGTGATTGTGATGGTTTGAAAAAGATAAATGACACACTAGGTCGATCCTTAGGAGATCAAGTGATTAAGGAAGTGGCCAAGCGATTGATATTCCTCGTCGGAGAAGAGAATGTTAGTCGGTTAGGAGCGGATGAATTTGGGTTGCTTCTTACGAATAAAACGAAAGCCGAAGTTAAAAGCATTGCAAAGCAGGTGGTTCAAGCCTTTGAAGAACCGGTTATCATTGACAATTATTCACTATATTTAACACTAAGTATCGGGATTAGTCTCTATCCGGAAGATGGTACAAATGCTGAAGACTTGATTAAACATGCGGATATCGCCATGTTTGATGTGAAGAAGCGGTCGAAAAATAGCTACGCGTTTTATCAATCGGCGATGAGTCACCGTACATTTAATTTGTTAACGATAGAAAGTGAGTTGCGTAAAGCGATTGATAAAGATGAATTTGAATTGTTTTATCAACCACAGTTTGATATGAAATCCAACCGTATTACGGGAGCCGAGGCGCTCATTCGCTGGAATCATGGAGATTTAGGGATGATCCCACCGAATGAATTCATTCCAATTGCTGAGGAATCAGGTCTTATTTTACCGATTGGAGAATGGGTGCTACGCACAGCCTGTATGCAAAATAAGCTCTGGGAATCACAAGGATTTGAACCAATAAAAATGTATGTAAACTTTACAGCCAAGCAGTTGCAGCAAAGCCGATTAGTGGAAAAAGTTAGCCGGATTCTGTTTGAAACAGGAATGGAGCCAGAGCGGTTAGGGATTGAAATTACGGAGCTTGCTGCAGTTGGGGAAAGAGAGGACATCATTTCATCGTTAGCGCATTTACAATCAATCGGTGTCACGATTAGCATAGATGATTTTGGAACAGGCTTTTGTTCTTTTGGGTATTTAAAGCAGTTCCCGATTAATAAAATTAAAATCGATAAATCATTTGTGATGGGGATCGACCAAAATAGAGAAAACCAAGCAATTACAGAAGCCGTTGTGAAGCTTGGCCAGGGCTTAGGCTTAACAGTCGTAGCAGAAGGCATTGAAACAGAGCGTGAGTGTAACTATGTGAAAAAATTGGGTTGTGATGAAGCCCAAGGCTATTATTTTAGTCGGCCGGTCCCGAGTGAGCAGTTTCATCCATACTTAAATCCAGCTTAGAAAACAAACAATAGATAGAGAGGGTTTTAACGATGTTTCAATCATTGGATCAAATTAAATTTTTTCAAACCATCAAATTCAAATTGCTTCTGATTGTTGTCATAAGTAGTTTAATCGGAGCCCCGATCTCCGGTGCGATTAACTCGATTTTAAGTCAAAATGGCTTCGTAGGAGGTGGCATTCTGACGATCGTCACGTTTGTCATTAACATCCTTACGATTCCATTACTGGTCGTCGTGTTTTCTCACTTTTTTATTACAAAACGAATTGCCAAAGTGAATAAAAAAATTGTGGAGTTTGATAAAGGAAACTATGACTATCAGATTGAAGATCGCTGGAACGATGAAATTGGATTGCTTGGTCAAAATGTTACACAGCTTGCAACCAATTTATCGAAATCGATGGATGATTTTCACGTACAATCGAATCGAGTATTTGATCGAACAAAGGAATTCCAACGAGTGTTTTCAAATTTAGAAGGCAAAAACAACGACCAAAATACATTGTTGCAGTCAATTGATGATAGCAATCAAGACGTGTTTCAAACGTTTGACCAGACAACGTCGATTTTGCGTGAAGTGGCTGTTGCGGTTGAAGACGCATCACAAACGTTAGAACGCCTAAATGACCGCTCAACTAAATCGAGTAAACTAGCCGACGAAAGCCAAGAAACACTCGTTCGTATTGATAAACAGTTTGGAGACATTCAATCTGAATCAAAAGAAACAGCTAGACTTGTGGAAGGTCTAACAAGCAAAACAGCTGAAGTGGCAAAGGTAATGGAACTGATTAAAAACATTGCAGATCAGACGAATTTGCTCGCATTAAACGCAACCATTGAAGCAGCAAGAGCAGGAGAACACGGAAAAGGATTCTCCGTTGTGGCAGAAGAAGTTCGCAAGCTAGCAGAGCATTCGATTGGAGCGACGGATCAAATCAATGAAACGATTGAGCAAATGAAGCAAGATGTGGAGCATGTTGCCACATCAATGAAAGACTCACGCGAAGAAATTGAAGAAGGAAGCAAAATGTTCTCGCACGTTCACGAAAGCATTCACCAAGTGCTAGAGCAATTAAAGGAATTCTCACAAGATGTAGAAGGAATTTCCTCGATGATGGAAGAGGTCAATGCAAGCAGTCAAGAAATTTCGTCGATTATGGAGAGCTCCAAATCTCTTGTTCAAAAAAATGAAAGATACTTTGAGCAATACAAAGAACTTCAGTCTGAAGTCGATTCATCGATCTATGAAGGAAACAAACAAGTTCACGTTTTAGTGGAACAGGTCGATCGGTTGGAAAATCAGACAGCATAAAAAGTAAGCTCTGGTTCCTGTTATGAGGGAAGCCAGAGCTTTTTGTCATATCCTCAATAAATACATCAATCCTTTTAAAATCAAACATAAAGAAAAAACAACAATTGCCAAAAGGCCAATAAACGAAAAAATAGGCTCAGCACTAGCCAAAAACGTCCCAGCTAATGGTACGCGTAACAAAGCAAAGCCGGCTACGATACATGCAAGTAGTAACAAGATCGAGTTGCTCAAAGCTTAGCCACCTCCTCTCTTTAACGTATGAAAAAAAAGAATAAGAGGCTTGTGCGCTTTTCTTAATTTTTGAAGTAGCGAGAGCTTCACCTACGCGAATTGTGAGGAGGGACATACAATGTAGTAATTCATACTGAAAGGAGGGACGAGTATGGGTTACCATGGTTTTGATTACGGTTATGCATGTCCAACAGTAGCAGGAGCTTATTATCCGGCAGCACCAGTGACATCGCCACTTGGCGGTTTTCCACTAATCGTTGTGTTGTTCATCTTGTTAATCATTGTTGGAACATCGTTTGGTAGAGACAAAAAGTGCTAATGTAGCAAGTCATTAAACCCAGGCTGTTTGTCATCGGCTCTGGGTTTCTTTTTTCTGTTGTGGGAGGGGCTGCGGATAATAAATTGGCTAATCCGGACAATAAATTGCGCGATGCGGACAATAAATAGTACGAACTCGACAATAAACTGCTGAAAGTGGACAATAAACTCATTTTTACCAAAAAATAAGGAGGAAAAACGAGGAGGAATTAGACTCAGGCGCCACTGTTGTTATGAAAAAACATTCTTTTTGCTATTTAAGTGAAACGTAATGTTCTATTTTGGTGATACAATCAACAAGATTTATAAAATCACCGTTAAAAGGTCAGCATGTAGACGCAAATGAGAAGGAAATCAGTCGTTTTCTAACAAAGGGTACTATTTAATTCCCAAATGAGAGAAGAGGGATAAGATAATATGATGGTGTCGATGCAAATTATTGAAACGATGAATGCACAATTCAGCGTGAAAAGTGAAGGGAGAAATGGAACAACCTTCTCCATTCGACTACCTATTGCTTTTAACAAGCAAGCGTTACGGATATAATGGACTAGAGTGTTTTACATAGTAGGAGGTAAAAAAATGAAACCGTACGTATTATTTTTAATGGCAGCCGTAATGTTTTTTGTAACAGGCTGTGGAACCGAACAAGGACAAGAAGAAATCAATTTAGAAGAACGAGAAGATGGTCATTATGAATTAGATGTAGAAGAAAACCCGATTGTTACGATGACGATGGAAAACGGTGATGTAATCGAAGTTGAACTATATCCAGAGGTGGCACCAAATACCGTTTTGAATTTCATCTCGCTTGTAGAAGATGGCTTTTATGATGGGCTCATTTTTCACCGAGTTATTCCTGGATTTATGATTCAAGGAGGCGATCCTTCTGGAAATGGAACAGGAGGACCAGGTTATTCCATTAAGGGCGAGTTCGAATCAAACGGGTTTGAGAACCCAATTGAACATGAACGAGGCGTTCTCTCGATGGCAAGAAGTCAACATCCGGACTCAGCCGGTTCACAATTTTTTATTATGCATGCCCATTCCCCTCACTTAGACGGTGACTACGCTGCATTTGGAAAAGTGATTGCAGGAATTGAAGCAGTAGACGCCATTGTCGAAGTCGAAACGAATCAAATGGACATGCCACTTACAGAGCAACGAATCGATACGGTAACGGTAGATACGAAGGGATATGAGTATCCTGAGCCTGTTGTGATAACGGAAGAGTAGAAGGGAAGAAGTGAATGTTACACGAATTTACAATTAACGTACCGTTTCAAACGATTGAGACGGTAACAGAAAAATTAAATACTGCGGGGATGTATCATCTGTATTATGAATCCCCAATAGAAATCATCAAAGTCCAAAATGGCTACGGCGTTGAGCATAAGGAAAACGCGAATGTAGATTTGAAAATTTATGCGAGCGAAGACGAAGTAAACAATTTGCCAACTTCTTACTTTGAAAAAATCGAACAGACACTATCCATTTCGAAAGAGCAAATTCAATATGTGACTCATGAAGAAGAAAATTGGGAAAGTTCGTATGAATTTGCTGATGTTGATCTAGGAAATGATTGGGTCATCACATACCCTCATTCGACGAACACATATGAGGGCAAACACATTTTGAAATTTGACCCGCTTGCTGCATTTGGAACGGGGCTTCATGAAACAACACAAGGCTGCTTGAAGCTGTTAGTAACAAAGGATGTTGCCGGGAAAAAGATTCTTGATTTAGGGACTGGTTCAGGCATGCTGTCGGTCGCAGCTTCTATTAAAGGAGCGAAAAAAGTTGTGGCCATTGATTATGAGCCTGTTGAACGAGAAGTCTTGCATAATGCCAAGCTTAACGGCCTTACGAACGAACTCGAAGTCATTCAAGCAGACTTAATTGACGGAGATTTTACCATTGACGAACAGTATGACTTAATCCTCATTAACATCGGTGCGGACGAAACAATGAGCATCTTAACGAAACACGATTTACTTAAAAACAGCAATGAATTTATTATCTCTGGATTAGTTGAATGGCACCTAGATTCACTGATTGAACAGTTTGAAAAAGGTGGCTTTGAAATCGCGGAGAAATTACAACTGAATGAGTGGGTGTCGATTTATTTTAGAGCTGTTGCTGAATAGTTGAAAATAGTGAAGGGGTTGTTCCAAAAGGTCGGTTAAGGCTTGTTGGGGCAACCCTTTTTGAAGTTTGATGAAGAGGGCTTGGTGCCAAGCGGACATACGATCCGTTATGTGTGACAAAAAGGCTGATTTTAGCGGGTGAGAGGACAGGAGATCCGTTATTTAGTCATTTTGAGGGGAATTCCTCTTGATTTTAGGTGAATAGCGGAACGTGTGTCCGCCAACACCCAAAAAAGAGATGTTTTTGCTTAGATAACGGAATGTGAGTCCGCCAAAATTCTCTACTCAATGAATTCCTCTCTAATATGGGTTATCTTAGTTCAAACTTCGTCCGTATAAGGAGGGAAAACATGGATACAGAAAAAACTAATGAGTTTGATCAATGCCGTACGAGTGCTAACATCGACGCTCGATTTAGATAAAGTATTGTATCAATTATCAAAGAAGTATTGAGTGTTATTGAAGGTTCGAATGCTAGTGTCTTGTTTTTGTATGATGAGAAGTTAAATAAGCTCTATCCGAAAGCGGCAGTTGGATTTGATATGAAATACTTGCAGCATATTTTAACTAATGGAGGGGATGCCTCAAAAGGTCAATAGTGTACCTTTTGGGACATCCCCTTTTTGATTCTTATTGAATGGTTACGTCGTTTAGCATCATAATCCGGGACGGATGAAGCCAGAAACCTTCTACATTATTTCCTAGAGCAGTCACATATTCTGTATGTCTCAGAAGAACTAATGGTGCTTCCTCTAATTCGATTTCTTGTGCTTCATGGTATAAGGCTAATCGTTTGTCGGGATCAGATTCTTTTCTTCCTTCATCAATTAGACGATCAACTTCTTCATTATGATAATATGAACGGTTCCCTGCATTGCCATGAGTATCAGAATGGTAAAGGTAGTACTGGTTATAATCTGCATCACCAGTCATATTAGACCAACCTAGAATGAACATTTCATGCTCACCAGCACCTGTTTTTTCCAAATAGGCACCCCATTCTAGAACTTCAATGGAAACATTAATTCCAATTTCGGCGAGTTGAGCTTGAACGACTTCCGTAATATCCATACGCTCGCGGTTATCATTTGTCCAAATTGTCGTATCAAAGCCACCCTCGTAGCCAGCTTCAGCTAGTAATCGCTTCGCTTCTTCAACGTCAAATCCGTAACCTTCTAAATCAGGATGATAGCCCCATACTCCAGGTCCCATAGGGCCTTCAGCTTTAATCCCAACTCCGTTATAAACATGATCTACGATAGATGCTGTGTCAATGGCTAGATTGATGGCTTGTCTGACACGGATGTCATTGAATGGTTCTTTGTTCATATTCATCCCAATATAATCAATACCTAAACCTTCACTTCTATATAATTTCATTTCAGACGAAGCTTCAATTCTACTAATGTCATTTGTCGGTACAGGCTCGGCAATGTGAGCTTCACCAGTTTCAACTTCAGCAACTCGGGTTAAATCTTCAGGAACCACTTTAAAGACTACTTCATCAACCTTCATACCACCGTTCCAATGCTCTTCATTGTTCACAAGGGTAATTTGTTGTCCTGGATTCCATGAACTGAATTTAAGGGGACCGGTACCAACTGGCTTTTCGCCAAGAGAAACGTTTCCTTCATAATCTTCCTGAATAGCCGTGGGACTAATCATACCGGCAGAATAGTGTGATAGATTAGCTAATAAAGGTGAAAAAGGATATTCTGTAGTAAATGTTACTTCATAATCACTAACAACCTCTATATCTGAGATCATTTCAAACAAGGATGCACGATTTGATCCAACTTCTGGGTCAAGAACACGTTCAATTGTTGCCTTTACAGCTTCTGCATTGAAGTTCGTTCCATCGTGGAAGGTTACTCCTTCTCTAAGCTTAAGCGTCCAAGTTAACTCATCAACTCTCTCCCAACTCTCTGCTAAACCAGGTTGGATTTCCATTTCTTGATCTTGAATAACAAGAGTTTCATAGATCTTACCGTGGTAAACATTTGCTGAAGGAATGTCATCTCCTAAGTGAGGATCTAACTGAGTTGCATCTGATAGAGTTGCTATATTCAGTATGCCACCTTCTTGAACTTCATTAACTTCTCCTTCATTTTCTGTGCTAGTAGAATTAGGTTCAGTAGCGCATCCCGCAAGTACTAAACTACTGATAAACAATGCTGATAACCATTTTGTTACTTTTTTCATTCTGTTTCCCGCCTTTGTTGTTATGAATTATGATGAATAATTTGAAGCTCTTTTGTGGCTTTCGTTGCATTTTCGTAACGATCTTCTGTAATAATCAGGAGATCCTCGATGCGAACGCCACCCCAACCAGAAAGATAGATACCCGGTTCAACTGTAATGACCATTCCTGGCTCTAATACGGTATAGTCATTTGATCTCATCACTGGTTTCTCATGAATATTTAAGCCTAACGCATGACCTAAACTATGACCAAAATGATCGCCATATCCTGCTTCGCGAATGACTGAACGTGCTATTTCGTCTAACTCAGCACATACTTTTCCTGGACCAATGTGTTTTAGTGCTTCTAGCTGAGCGCTGTGCACAATATCATAAATTTCTCTCTGCTTTTGACTCGGTTCACCGATGACAACCGTCCGTGTAAAATCGGAGTAATAGCCGTCTACAACAGCGCCGATATCCATTTTGACGAATTCGCCTGCCGCCACAACACGATTCGTTGCAGCACCGTGCGGTAGGGCAGAGCGCTCACCTGAAGCAATAACATGATTTGCCTTTATGCCTTCTGCGCCATTTTTCTTCATGATATATTCCAGTTCGAGCCCAATCTCTTTCTCCGTTAATCCAGGCTGGATAAAAGATAAAATATGCTCAAATGCTAGATCACAAATCGCAACACCCTTTTTGATCTTCTCAATCTCACTTTGATCTTTAATTTTACGGATATCATTCACCGCTTGACTAAATGATTTAGGCTTAAGATTGCTATGACCCTTTTCAAGCTCTCTTAAAAAACCAATTGGAAGCGTGTCCTCAATACCTACATTGGTAAGATTCAATTTTTTTAAACGAAAGACGACCTCCTCAGCTAAGGTGCCATAATGTTGAATCACGTGAAACAAACTAGATTCTTCGTTGGCTTGTTCCACATATCGGAAATCCGTTAGCAATATAGCTTCCGTTTCTGTGATGATGATGGCCCCGCTTGTCCCCGTAAAATTCGAAAAGTACCTTCGATTTTCACTAGATACAAATAAAGCTCCTTCGACCTTATCTTCACGCATTTTCTTTCGTAGCTTCTTAAGTCTACTCTCGATAAACATGTATTCACTCCTCTCTTTGAATATCAATATGGAACTATTTTAGTAAATTGTATTTACTTTTGTTGTACATTATATATAAATGGTTACAATATGGCAACCGAATAATGAGAAAAATCTAAATTAAAAGAACAGTACAACAAAATCTATCCTTCAGACAATTGCTTCTTCTTGGTAGGGAGAGGTGAAAATTGAGCTTACATTTGTTGCATTAGTTCATAATAGGAGGAACTGAGTTGCAGCTGACGTTCACTCGTTTAAACGATTCACAAAGTAAACATGGGTGTTGATTTTTATTATTCAGAAATATTAATTTTTGTAGACGATCACTGAATATTGATTTATAATTAGATTTACAAAATGGTTGATAAAACTTCCTGAAATATGAACAAATGAAAGCTAATAAAAGAATTTAATTACAAAAGTAAGGGGATGGAGAAGAATGACAAATACATATGATTCATTGTACTACCCGTACTCATCACAGCGAAACGTAGTCTATGGAAATAGAGGAATGGTAGCAACTTCGCAGCCGTTAGCGGCACAAGCTGGGTTGCAAATATTAAAAGAAGGTGGAAATGCGATTGATGCAGCCATTGCTACAGCTGCTTGTTTAACAGTTGTTGAACCAACTTCGAATGGAATTGGGTCAGATGCATTTGCACTAGTATGGGTAAAAGGAGAACTTCATGGGTTAAATGCAAGTGGACAAGCGCCATTAGCACTAACACCTGAAGCGATGAAAGAGGCAGGGCATGAAACGGAATTACCAAAGTACGGTTTAACACCTGTAACTGTACCAGGGGCACCCGGTGCGTGGGCAGAATTATCGAAAAAATTTGGAAAGTTGCCATTAACACAAGTATTGGCACCGGCGATTGATTATGCTGAGAATGGATATGTCGTTTCTCCTACGCTTGCAAAGTACTGGAAGAGAGGGTTTGAAACGTTCTCCAAAGTAGGAAAAGGGGAAGAGTTTACATCTTGGTTTGAAACGTTTGCACCTAATGGCAAGGTACCAAAGGCTGGAGACATTTGGTCATCTAAAGGACATGCTGACACATTGCGTAAAATTGCTAAAACGAATGCTGATTCGTTTTATAAAGGAGAATTAGCTGATCAGATTGATGCTTTTTCTCAAAAACACGGTGGATATATTCGTAAAAGTGATTTAGAAGCGTATGCACCAGAATGGGTGAAGCCGATTAGTGTGAATTACCGTGGCTATGACGTATGGGAAATCCCACCAAATGGACAGGGATTAATTGCCTTGCATGCTCTCAATATTATCAAAGGCTTTGAGTTTAAAGCAAAAGACGAAGTAGATACGTACCATAAACAAATTGAAGCAATGAAGTTAGCATTTACAGATGGGTTAAAATACATCACAGAAGAGAAATCGATGTCCGTTTCAGTGGATGAAATTCTATCAGAACAATATGCAGCGAGCCGACGTGCTTTGATTGGTGAAGAAGCACTAACACCTGAAGCAGGTGAGCCGCAAAAGGGTGGAACCGTCTATCTTGCAGCAGCCGATGGCGATGGAAACATGGTTTCCTTTATTCAAAGTAATTATATGGGCTTTGGTTCAGGAATTGTTGTACCGAATACGGGAATCTCATTGCAAAACCGCGGCAATAATTTCTCACTTGATCCAAAACACGATAATTACCTTGTTCCTGGAAAGAAAACATACCATACGATCATTCCGGGATTCCTTACGAAAGACGGAGAAGCTGTTGGACCATTTGGTGTGATGGGTGGCTTTATGCAGCCACAAGGACACGCACAGGTGATCATGAACACAGTTGATTTCCACTTGAATCCGCAAGCATGTCTTGATGCACCACGTTGGTTATGGACAAAGGATAAAACAGTCGAAGTGGAGCCTCACTTCCCTGTTCATATTGCACAAGCGCTTCAGCGTAAAGGGCATCATATTGTAAGAGCTCTTGACGAAGGTGGCTTTGGTCGTGGCCAAATCATTTGGAGAAACAATGAGACAGGTGTCCTTTGCGGCGGAACAGAGCCAAGAACGGACGGAGAAGTTGCTGCTTGGTAAAATAAAAAAATCCCCTTTGAGTAGATAACTCTACTTAAAGGGGATTCTTTTTGTACTGGAGGCTAAGACTCTTTTAAAGAAAGAAATAAAAATGGAAAGGCCAATTCCGGCAAGCAATCCTAAAAACACATCAATCATTAACGTAGCAAAAAAAGTCACAAGAAGGATAAATGCATCAATAGGAGATGTTCGCATAAGCTGTGGTACTTTGTTTAAGTGAACTAGTTTTGCAACAGCTAGAATAATAATCGCCGCAAGAGTCGCTGTTGGTAAAGAATAAAAAAGAGGAGTTAAATAGACTAACGTTACAATGATAAAAAAAGCTGTAATGAGGAGCGATAAGTTGGTTCTTGCACCAGCTTGGTCATTTACAGCCGTTCTAGATAGAGCGCCAGCGACCGGAATAGAGCCGACGAACGAACTTGAAATGTTGGCAAGACCTAAGCCGACCAATTCTTGATTTGTATCAAGCTTCTCTTTTTCTTTTGCATTCATCGTTTTTGCCACAGCGTAAGATTCGAGAAAAGCAACAAAGGCTATTGTACCTGCTATCGGCAACAACATGAACAGGGTGTCCACTGATGGTAGATTGATTGTGAGCGCAGGCAATCCGCTCGGAATCGCTCCAACGACTGCAACTCCTGTTTGTTCTAAATTTAGATAATGAACACCTGTAATCGCCAAGATGATGACGAACAACGGTGCGAAAGTAGGAACCACTTTTTTTAAAAGAAGCAAAAAGCATAGACTGCTTAATCCAATGACAGCTGTATCAACGTTAGCCTCTGGTATGTTTGAAATGAGTACCAATACATAACTTACAGCATCATGATACGGCGGAAGCGAGAGTCCAAGTAAGACTTTTATTTGATTTAAGGCAATAATGATGGCAACGGCCGAAGTGAATCCAGTTATAACCGTAGGCGATATGTAATCAAACAGAAAGCCAGTTTTGAATAAACCCATCAATAAAAGCATACAACCAACCATCAAACCGAGCATTAACATGAGTTCTAAAAACTGATTAGAATGTGCTGGAGCAATGCTTGAAACTCCTGTGAAAGCAAGAAGTGAAACAATGGAAACAGGTCCAACGGATAAGTGCTTGCAGCTTCCAAACAGTGCATAGATCATTAATGGGACGGTGGCTGCGTATAACCCAATGACAAGGGGGACACCGGCAATCGAAGCATAAGCCATACTTTGTGGAATAAAGAGAATAGCTACAACGATTCCAGCTAATAAATCTCGAGGGAAATTCGTGCGATTATAGTGATACAGTCGTTCTAAGCCAGGCATACATTTAAAAAGCATAAACACCCTCCAACAGTCGTTATTTCAATGGGATTGCTTGTCTATTATATGAACGTAAGGAAGGATCATGACAAATCAAAAAAACCGTGAACTTTCTATATAGAAAGCCCGCGGCTTTTTCGATGTCCTTATGCATTTGCTTTATTTCTGGCGTTTGTTTTTTTCGTTTGCCAAACGGTAAAGGCAATTGATAAAACAGTAAGAATTAAAAATGTTAAAGAAATCGGTCTAGAGAAAAATAACGTCCAATCCGGATCAGACATAAACGCTCTTCGTAAATTCACCTCAGCAATAGGTCCGAGAATAACACCGATAATCGCTGGAGCCAATGCAAATTTATATTTAGTGAAAAGGTAACCGATAATCCCCATCGCTAAAAGAATGTATAAATCAGTTAACCGATTGTTAAGGACAAATGTCCCGATAACACATAACACTAAAATAACAGGTACTAATAAGTGAGTAGGGACTTGCGTAACTTTCATAAAATAACGAATTCCTAAAAATTGAGTAATCAGCATCCAAAACGAAGCGACGAAGAAAGCGAAAAAGATGCCGCCAACCACATTTGGTTCATTGACGATTAATAACGGTCCAGGAGAAATCCCGTGTACCATTAATGCTGAAAGCAACACAGCTGTCACGGCAGACCCAGGAATCCCTAAGGCAACAGTAGGAATTAAGTCTCCACCTACTGTAGAGTTGTTTCCTGCTTCTGATGCGATCACGCCTTCCTCACAGCCAGTTCCAAATTTCTCAGGCTTCTTTGACCATTTTTTCGCTTGGTCATAGGCGACGATGTTAGCTATACTTCCACCAGCACCTGGAATGGCCCCGATAATTGAACCGATGGTAGAAGAGCCGATTAGTGTACCCGGCTTAGATAAGACCGTTTTTAACGTTTTAATTGGTTGAAGGACAAAACGAACGTTTTCAAGCTTTTCTTTTTGACGATCTTCTTGATCCTTATTCAATTGCGTCCTCTCTAATGATTGTAGAAGACGTGAGATGGCAAACATCCCGATTAATACTACTAAGAAGGGAATACCGGCACGTAACGCTCGTATATCAAAGGAAAAGCGAGAAATACCTGCTATAGGATCGGCACCGACCGTGGCGATCAAAATCCCAAACAGCCCTGCAATAAGTCCTTTGAGAACCGATTCGCCGGTTACACTCGCAATGATCGTTAAAGACACAACAATTAATGAAAACATCTCCCAGGGACCGAACAACAAGGCGAATCTAGCTATTTGCGGAGCAATCGTTACTAATAAAAGCAAACTAATAATAGAGCTTAAAAACGATGCCCATATTCCGATAGAGAGAGCTTTCCCAGGCTTCCCTTTCTTCGCCATAGGATAAGCATCAAATGTCGTGGCGATCGATGATGGGGTACCAGGAATGCCTAAAAGTGCAGCACTTATGAGACCGCCGGACATTCCACCAACAAAAACACCAATCATCGCTGCTACACCAGCAACAGGGTCCATCCCGAATGTTAAAGCAATGTAAGTACAATAGCCATAGCAACCGTAAAACCAGGAATTAATCCTGCTAAAATCCCGACAACAACCCCAACTAATATAATGAGTAGAATACGGATCTGAAAGATCTCAGCAATACCTAATAATAATAAATCGAACACATGGATAACCTCCTTTCTTTTTTACTAGAAAAATAAACCTGACGGGAATCGAACATATAATACATTTTGAAAAAAGATATACGTTGAAACGGTAATGACAACAGACACAATTGTTGCAACAAGAAGATCTTTTTTCTTTTTTGGACCAATAATGATGGCTGTAACAATAATAAAGATGATCGTTGTGATAATAAATCCGATATATTGCATTAAAAAGATATAAAGAAAGAAATTTAGTAGAGTAATAAAGACGAGTTTATATTCAATAAACACTTCTTTTACATACTCCCTCACTTTCAACTTCTTCAATTCAGCTCGTTGACTAATAAGGTCTCTTACTTTTGAGATCACTAGAATGAGAGAAAGGAGACCTAGTAAGAGAGCGATTAATTGAGGGAAGGACTGGGTTTAACGTGACTTCATTAAACTGTGGGAAATCCCGGGAACTCGAGTAAATAAGCAAACATAATATGATTAAAGCAAGTCCAATGAGCAAATCACCCATTTTTTATCCTCCTTTCACTTCATCATTTATAACGTAAATAAAAAGGGGGCCAGTGTTGGACCCCCTTTTTACCGGCTTGTAAAGCTTATTCAGAAGCCTCAATTTCTTCAATAATGGCTTTAATAATAGCGTCTTGGCTTTCTAAATGAGCTTTATATGCTTCAGGGCCCATGAAGTTGACACTGGCTCCAGCACTTGTTACACCTTCAATATAGGCTTGGTCATTTGCTGTGTCTTCAAATACTTGTCCTAAATAGTCAATCACTTCTTGAGGTGTACCAATTGGTGCAACGTAACCTCGGTTGATGCTAAGTAAAATATCATAACCTTCTTCTGTAAATGTAGGAACATCAGGAGCATGTTCTAAACGCTCTTGAGTACCAACAGCTAGGAAATTCATATGTCCTGCTTCAACAAAGTCTCTTGCAGAAGGGTAGTCAACGATCGCAGCGTCAATATGTCCACCAGCTAACGCTTGGATCGCTTCACCTAATCCTTCGTAACCAACAAGATTATAGTTAATATCTAATTCTTGTCCCATTTGCTCTAACCAAACACGTGGAATTCCGCTTACAGTACCGCCGAAACGAATTTCTTCATTTTGACCTAATTCAACGAATTCTTCTAAAGTCGTAATATCTAAATGACTGGCAACAGCCAAAATTTGATCTGCAGAAGACATGGCAGCAATTGGAATAAAGTTATCAAAATTGATTGGTGTAATACCAGAATGATGAGCAACAAGAAGACCTTCATGAATTTGACCTAAATGGTAACCATTCGCTTCTTTTTCTTCTAGTTCTTCTAAGCCGACCGTTCCGCCTACACCAGGAAGGTTCACATTAACAAATGTTGTATCGATATGATTTTGAGCATGCTCTGTAACAAGTCTTCCTTCAATATCACTTCCCCCGCCTGGAGCCCAAGGGATAATCATTTCAATTTCTCTTTCTGGATACGCATCAACAGACGCTTCATTACTTCCGCAACCTGCTAAAAGAATGGCTGTTAATGATAGAATCATTAACATTTGAACGAATTTAACTGTTTTCTTACTCATAGTTTTCTCCCCTTTTAAATCTTTGTTCTTTTTATAGGAAATTACCAGCCGGTAACTAATCCACAAGTCTTGATTAAACGAAATTTTCAGACAAATAATATACTAGACTACTATTGATATTTTTGAAAAAAAGTAATTATCTGAATGATCTCTAAATTATAAGGTATATCATATTTACAGTCAATCACCAAAATGAATATTTTTATTTCTTTAAGAAGTTTATTTTTGGATTTGTGTTTCTATTTGTTAAGATATTGGTTATTTTTATGATCTAATTGAATTATATTAATAATTATTGTAATTATTTGGATATACTATTAACTTTTTAAGAAGCTACAGTTTAAGCGAGTGGTTGAATGGAGAATTTTATAGTGAAGCCAATTCGTGATCGGCACTTGGGGTTGAATTGTTTCTATTGAATTTCATTTCTTTACGTTGTAATAGAACGTTTAAAAACGTATGCAATGCATGACAAACAAAGGAACCCCCAGTTACGCTAACTGGGGGGTTGTTAAGATACTATACTTTTAATCTTCCAGCCACTAGTTTTAATTCATCCACAATTTCACTTAGGTTTTCACTCGATTGAGCGGAGTTTGAAACGGATGCTGAAAGTTCTTCAATGGATGCTGTTATTTCCTCTGTAGCTGCAGCATTCTCTTCAGCAATGGCAGAGAGACTTTGCATAATTTCGATTAATTCATTTTTCTTCGTTTCCATCTCTAGACCAGATTTGTTTAGGTCGTTTAACCCATACTGAATTTTTTCAATTGAGTTAGATATATGGACTAGTTTGTTGTCGACATTCTTTACATTCTCTGATTGGTCTGCAATAATCGTTTTCAATTCAGTCATTGCACTTGAGGCTTCCGTTGTCTTCTTTCCTAGTTCACTAATATCATTTGTGATTTCTTGAGAAAATTGCTGAGATTCCATTGCTAATTTACGAATTTCTTCCGCAACAACAGAGAAGCCTCTCCCATGTTCTCCCGCTCGTGCTGCTTCAATTGAAGCGTTTAAAGCGAGCAAGTTTGTTTGGTTCGTTATCGCTAAAATGCCTTCACTAGCCCTTTCAATTTTTTCGAAGCTTTTTTCAGACTGTTGGAAGGTTGTAGAAACCTTTTTTACGGTCTCGGTGCTGCTCGTATTTGATTGAATTAAGTTTTGACTTACGACTTCAGCTTCTTCTTTATATCGGTCGATTTCCTGAATCAGATCATTAACATTCTTTAATTCACGTTGGTCTTTTTCAATAATGGAAGCAAGATTTTCAACATGTTCGGTTCCTTTTTCCGTATCGGTCGCTTGTCCAGATGCTCCTGAAGCAATATCGTTTATCGTAGAAGCAACTTCATCAGCTGAAGAAGAAGATTGATACGCTATTTTCATAAACTCTTTTGTACTTTGTGAGACGGAGTTTGTTGTTTTTTCAAGAGAATCAATTAAATCAGCACGGTCCTGCTGAACAGCTTGAAGCGCTTGCCCAATTAAAGAATATGTACCACCGCGTTTAATGAGTGGCTCTGTAATCTCACGTAGCTTTTTGTTTTCACTACCTTTTGATAAATTGACCAAATCCCGATTTATCGTCTTAGCCGAACTTAATTGAATGTCGACCCCAATTACACCCACATATGTACCTTGCTTTTTGAATGGTATAGCAACAGTCGTCATTAAGGTTGGCTGACCGTCAATGTCAAAATGAAAAGGGTCGATGATTGTTAGGCTCTTTTCTTCTAACGGGCGAGTGTAAAATTCCTCAGAGTGTAATTGATCAAGAAAAGTGACTTCGATGTTGTCCACTCCACGATACACATAAGGAGACATTTGCCCAGAGGAAGCATTTCCATTTTGATTAATAAAGCGGTGATCCTGGTCATCAAAAGCATTTGGTTCCCACGCAGCCCAAACACCAAGGAATTGAGAGTGATCATTTATATGGGTTTTTAAATCGTTAATGACTTCATCTCTACTTGAGTATGATTTTTCAGAAACGTCTTTGTGCATCTTCTTTGTTGTTTTTACGGCTTCGTCAATAACGAGATAATCGCTAAGGGAAGCTGTTTTGATACCTTTAAATATTTCATGTAATTGATTCGTAGATTGCAAGGATTTAAAAATAAAGTATAAACCAATGGCTAGAGCAAGATCGTTAGTGTAACACTAAGCATGGTACTCGTAATGATAAAATTAATGAGAATCGCTGCTACAAAAAGAATAGCAAGAAAATAAGGTATTGATTTGTTCGTATTCATTTAAATAATCTCCTCAGGTGACTGATTTTGTTCATAACTAGATTAGCATGATGTTAATCTATTATACGTTAAAAGGTAAGTAAGTTCTAGGAATAAAGTCTGTGCTTGGTATTTCTGTTGAGGAAGTAGCGTGTAGTGGAAGTGGGGGACACACGATCCGTTATGTGTGACAAAAAGGCCGATTTTAGTGAGTGAGAGGACAGGAGATCCGTTATTTACGCTTTTTGAGTGAAATTATTCTTGATTTTTAGTGAATAGCGGAACGTGTGTCCGCGAACACCCAAAAAAGGGTTGTTTTTGCTAAAATAACGGAACGTGAGTCCTGCTAAGTTACTAGGTTGCGAGATAATCTCACAGTTTGAATTCATGATGTTAAAGAAAGCAAAGCATCAGCATGCCCAGATCTAGTTCATCTATCCAAACATACAATGCAAAATTGTTCAATGAGTACAATGACTTCCTCCTATTCTGCCTCTATGATAATCATAGATAAGAATGCTAGGGGAGGGGATTCCTATGAAAACCATGCTCATTAAAAACGCTCGAAACATCATCACAATGGACAGAGAGCGCAGGCAGTATCCAGGTGCAAGTATGTACATAGAAGGACAGGAAATCAAAGCAATTGGTTCGAACCTACCTTATGAAACAGCTGATACCGTCATTGATGCGAGAGATAAAATCATTTTTCCAGGGTTAATTAACACCCATCACCATTTATATCAGACGTTTACCCGAAACATTCCCGCTGCACAAGATTGTGAGCTGTTCGATTGGCTCCTCACGTTATATGATATCTGGAAGCATTTGCGACCGGAAGATGTGTATGTAAGTGCGATGGTTGGGTTAGGTGAGCTCTTGAAAAGTGGCTGCACGACGGCTTCTGATCACTTTTATGTGTTTCCAAATGGGGTCAGTGGCGAGTTAATTGACGAAGAGATTCGTGCAGCGAGTGAACTAGGCATTCGTTTCTTTCCTACAAGAGGGTCGATGAGCTTAGGACGCTCAAAAGGTGGTCTTCCACCAGATGAAGTGGTGCAAACAGACGAGGCGATTTTACGAGATACGAGGCGAGTCATTGAGACGTACCATGATTCGAGCAAGTTTTCAATGGTTCGTGTAGGTGTGGCTCCATGTTCTCCTTTTTCTGTAAGCCGTGATTTGCTGCGTGAGTCTGCAGCATTAGCTAGAAGCTATCAAGTTCGAATGCACACGCATCTAGCAGAAACGAAGGATGAAGAGGATTTCTGCGTAGAAACATACGGCATGCGTCCTTTGCAGTTAATGGAGGAAACGAACTGGATTGGTAATGATGTATGGTATGCACACGGGATTTGGTTTAATGATGAAGAAATCATTAAGATGGGGAATTGTGGCTGTGGCGTTGCGCATTGTCCGTCTAGCAACATGAAGCTCTCTTCGGGAACGTTTCCGATACTGAAAATGCTCGAAATGGGGTGAAGGTGGGACTCGGTGTTGACGGATCTGCGTCCAATGATGCATCTAGCATGCTGTTAGAGCTAAAAGTGATGAATCTCCTCCATAAACTACAGCATGGTTCGACCGCTTTAAGTGCAGAGGATTGCTTATATGTTGCAACAAGAGGCTCAGCGAAAGTACTTGGCTGGGAAGATAGCATTGGATCTCTAGAGGTAGGTAAGGCAGCCGATTTATTTATGATTGATTCAAAAAGATTAGAATTTGCCGGGGCGTTGTTTGACGATGCTTCTCTACCAATCATTACAGGAACGGCCCAGGTGGATATGACGATCGTCGGTGGGAAGGTAGTCGTTAAAGACGGCCGCCTCGTAAATGTAGAGGAAGAACGCCTAGCTGAAAGTGCTCAGCTTGCAGCTAATAGAATGGTAGAGTTAGCAAATGTACATAGTTCCAAGAAAAAGAAATCAACTGCTTCTCGGTTTTTGAAATAAAGATCAGTACAAAAGGACATTTGTTTCTCAAAGGTTGCTGCAAAAAGATTATTCCTCATAGTGAAATGGAGCGGAAGCCACTCGACTCCTGCGGGAAGAAGAGGTAGGGCTGAGACACCTCTGGCGTAGCCGAGGAGGCTCAGCACCTCCCCGCGGAAAGCGAGTGGCTGCAGCACAATGGAACGAACGTTAGTAGAACACATAACCCATACAAACTATAAAACATGAACTAGATAATGGTTCATGTTTTTTTGTCATATAAAGAGAGTAGGGGAGTGTGTAGATTCTTGTTGATAAAAATCAATACGACTAGATTCCTGTCGAAACGTAAATTTTCATATGAATTAGTAGTAGGGGAGGGGAGCAACTAGAAGACATCCTAGACGTTACTTTTTTACATAATATGGGTTGTATACAATAACGTATACAAGAATACAAATTGTAATCATGGTGTATACAAATATGTATTCTTGTAAACAAACATGTATACATAGCTAGATAAAGGGATGTGTACAACTTGTATATGTTGTACACAAAATAAGATATATTGTATACGAAAATGAATACAATATAGGGTCATTGACGAATCTAGCAGTCTGCTATACTCTTATATAAGTTGGAAAAAGTTATTAAATCCTGAAACGAAAGGGAATGATTTTGTATGAGTAAAACAAGAATTGCAGCTGTTGATGTAGGGAACGACTCTATTAAGGCGTTGTTTGGCAAAGCTGATTTTGAATTGAACATCCCAAATGTTATTGCGAGAGATACAGAAGATCGACCTGTTATTGGAATAGAAGATTTAAATGAGAAAGATCCTCTAGATGGATTACATATACGCGTACACTCCCCTGCCCTTTTAGAGAATAATGTGATTTACCGTGTTGGAAATCTAGCAACGAAAAGTAATAATCCTAACGAGCTAGATCCAGGAAGCAGCAAGTCAGAAGAAGATCAAACACTAGTGATGCTTTTTGCTTCATTAGCACTTGATGCTGTAAGAGAAGAAAATGCTGACACATTCAAGAAAACAAACAATGTTGTTGATGCAAACTATACATTAGGAACAGGTTTGCCGCTTCGTGAAGTAAAAGAAGGAAAAGATGTAGGCTATCGTTCGCAGCTATTAAGCTCTGTTCACCAAGTAGAGTTCCTTGTAACGCCAAAGTACCAAGGAATAAAAGTGAACATTAAATTTGATGAAGTGAAAGTGTATCCAGAGGGATTTGCAGCTTACATTAACCTTGTTATGGATAACAACTTAAACATTATTAATAGAGATTTAGTAGATAAAAGCATCTTAATTCAAGATATTGGTGGTCTTTCTACTGATATCGCGGTTATTAAAAACCGTAACGTTGACGATGATAAAGCACAAGGTTTTAACCTAGGGGTTGCAGAGTCATTAGAGCAAATTCGTGAGGAAATCCGTTCAAAGCATGGCGTTGAGCTTGATAGCGTCGTGATGTGGTGGATATTATTACGAAAAAACATGACCGCAATCACATTATGGTACGCGGAAGTCGGACTAGCGTTCATGATATTACGGACCGCATTTTAATGGAGCTTGCGAAAAAGCAGTACCGTCATTTACGTAATGTTTGGGCGAGAAACTCGCAAACAGAGATTTGCTACTTTGTTGGTGGCGGCGCAATGGTGTTGAAAGACTATTTAAAAACATTAAATAACAACCTGGACGGCTACAACATCGGCTTTTTTGAAGATGAAAAGGAAAGCATTTGGATGATGGCAAATGCTTACTATAAGTTGATTTCTGCTTTTACAAAAGCCAATGGACAAGATCCAAAAGGTAAAGATAAAGACAAACAACCAGTGAAAAACTAATAGGGTGATTTCATGAGTACAAAGGGGACGACTGGAATCCAGAGGGGACAGGCAATTACATTCCGTCTCCCCTCTGATACTCCAGATCACTTACTAAAACAACTGCAAAAGTTAAAAGAAACAGAGAGGCGCAACTTTTCTAGCAAAATCGCAGAATTTGCTCTTGAAGGGGTTAGCAACTCAATGGCGAAGGAACGCGAGACGATACGCATTCCTCTGCCAAAACAGTTAACGAAAGAACAGCGCAACTGGTTGCGTCATGCCCATTCAGAAGCGTTACTTGGGGCGATCGTTTTTCAGCTTTTAGCCGATCCGGTGCGGGCAACGTCGGTGTTGGCCTCACTTAATAGCAATAAGTTTGATATTGAAGAGGCGCTGTATTTGCAGGAGGCAGACGTGATGGAAGAGGTTGAAAAGTTACAAGCGGTTGAAGAAGAAGTCGCTAGTAGTCAAGAGGAGCTTGAAGAGGAGCCACTGCATGAAGATGCAGTCGATGACTTGGATGACGCGTTAGACAACTTTGACTGGAGCAAAGCACTGCAAGAGCATGCGGCGACAAAAGCGGAAGAAGAGCCTGAAAAAGAAGAAAGTGCAGAAGACTTGTTAGGTGGGTTTCTTGCAAAGATGAATAAATAGATGAATGAGCTGCCGGTTGGTGGCTCTTTTTAATAGGTTGTTTTTATTGGGTAGTGAATGTGACGCGTTCGTTCCATTGCGCTGCAGCCACTCGCTTTCCGCGGGGAGGTGCTGAGCCCCCTCGGCTACGCCAGAGGTGTCTCAGCCCTACCTCTATTTCCCGC
>NZ_BAUT01000043.1 GCF_000513095.1 Halalkalibacter wakoensis JCM 9140 | reverse complement strand
CCAATGGCCTACCTCTTTTCCCGCAGACGTCGAGTGGCTTTCGCTCCATTTCACTTAGTGAAATACTGTATTCAAGAGCCATGTCCCTTCCTCAACTCATCGCGACAACTTGATTTTGAAGTGCTCGTATGGATTTTAGGGCTAGCAATAGTTCTTCTTTGTCTTTTGTTCGTAGGTAGTTAAAGTGGACGAGACTATCACTCTCTTGATCTTTTTGATAGGCTTCCCAGCCACGTTCTACTCGAATTCGCAATACGACCTCATAGGCAAAGCGTAATTCATCAGCTGTCTCTTCAGAAAGCACCATTTGCTTTACAAGCCATTCAATCTGCTCAAGGGGATTTCCCCCACCGACGAACCCTTTTCTTGCACAAAGAAGCTGCAAACAATGATGAAACGGAAACAATACTTGCTTCTTCAAGTCAACGGATTCCCGTTTCATTCGAAACAATGCTCGAATGGGGTGATCAAACGTTGGGACAGGCTGCTCTTTTTCGAGCTCTGCCATTCTGAATAGGAAAATTCGTGACTTTTCTAGTTGTTCCTTCACACCGGAAACAAATTGATCGTGAAGCTCCTCGGAGCCATACACATAGCGAAAGGAGAGAAAATTGTGAGCAAGCAAAACGTTATCATTTGTCGCACGTAATCCCCAACTGCGGAGTCGTTCCATCCATATTGGGAGCGTGCCACGCCATTGGGACTCACTTGCCATCATCAAGCCTTTACACCTTTTATAGCCCGCTGCTTCTAGACCATAAACGAGCTCTTTTCCTAATTGAGCGAAATACGCATTAATGTGTTCTCCACCTTCTTGGTAAACTAAAAAATGATCTTGATCGGTTAACATAAATTGTTCTTTCCGACCGCTTGAGCCCATCATGTACCAAACAAAGGGCACAGGAGGATCACCAATTTTTTTTATTGCTAGTTTGACCACATGACGCAGGATGCGGTCGTACAGTTTTGTCATTACTTCTATTACATGAACGGTCGGAATCCCGTCATGAAGTAAATTAGCCAGTACATCATACATGGCAGGCTTAATCTCATGGATCGTAGCCAATGTTGAGTCTTCAACGGTTCTTAAAAGCTCCATCGTCCCTCGATTTTTTTTCCGTAACAGATCAGATAGTGTCACCATCCCGACAACCCGTCCTCTATCCATAACAGGCAGATGTTTCACGCCGTTCATCAGAAAGCTCGACATCGCTTCGTAGTAATAAGCGTCTCGGGAAATAATAAACGGGTGCGGAGTCATAATTTCATAGGCAACGGTTCCTGCACCGAGTCCTTTTGCGACTACTCGTTGAACCAAATCTTTTTCTGTTATGATCCCAATTAATTGATCACTATCGTTTAAGACCACGACAGAGCTTGTTGAATGCTTCACCATTTTTTCTGCAATGTCTTGAATATCATCTTCCATATCCGCAATGATGACAGGTTCATTCATCACGTCTTGAATACGCCTAATAAATGGTTCACTTTCTCCCCATTTATGGGCAAGTTGAATTTGTTCTGCAAAGGAGCCGTAAATGTCTTGAAGCCGAATGGTTGCTTGTTGCAAGAGGAAATCACGGACACCAGGTTCATCCCAACGCATTTGTACAACAGCGTACGGAATGTGAAGACAAACGGAGTCTTCCACTGCACTTACTTCTACCTCGTACCGTTCTGGATCTTCTGTTTTCCCCCCTAAAAAGTCTGCTAAACTGGAAAAGCCGATCATATCGTCTTTTTCGAGCACTTCCAGGACCTCCTTCTGGTAGTGCTGCCCACGATGTTCGCCAACTGCAACAAAAACTTCTGCTATCCCCTCTAGGATAAGCAGAAGTCCTTCTCTTGGCGCTTTACGATAAAGTACTTTCTCGGCTTTTTTATACGTCTTTAAGGTGCAAGCACCCAAGCATTCATTAAACTCAGTTTCACCAAGCCCTTTGAAGATTGGATGCTCCCATACCCTCATGCGAAGATTATTTTCCAGTTCCTGTTCCTTCATCCATCCATACCTCGCCATCACGGTAGCTCATTTGCTCAGGATAACGGAGGTCAACGACTTCATCTTGTAATTTTTGCGATGGTGCAGCTGTTAATTTCGATACAATAATCATCACAAGCAAGTTAACTGGAACCCCAATTAGACCCGCTCCTGTATCTTGAATGCCAAAAAGTGTAATTCCTTGTTGCGCAACGAAAATATACGTTAATGTCACGATTAAACCAGATAACATACCAGCAATTGCCCCTTGCTTATTCGCACGCTTCCACCATACCCCTAATAGCAAGACAGGGAAGAACGTACCACCTGCAAGACCAAACGCCCACGCAACAATTTGCGTAATTACCCCAGGTGGGTCAAGCGCGACAACCCCAGCGACAATGGTTGCTAGCACGATTGCCCAACGGCCCGCTGCAAGACGCTTCTTATCACTTGAATTCGGATTCATCAATCGATAGTAAATATCATGTGCAAACGAAGAGGAAATGGTAATTAATAGACCCCCAGCTGTTGAAAGAGCAGCAGCCATCGCCCCAGCTGCAACGAGACCAATAACAAAGACTCCTAGATTAGCAATTTCAGGTGTTGCCATAACGACAATATCGTTTGAAATGACAATTTCAGACCATTGTAAAATGCCATCACCGTTTGTATCAGCAAGCTGTAATCGTCCTGTATTTACCCATGTTTCTGTCCATGCAGGTAGATCATCAAGTGGTTGACCTGCAACACGTGTCATTAAAATGAAACGAGAGAATGCTGCATAAGCAGGTGCTGATAAATAAAGAAGTGCGATAAAGACAAGCGCCCATGCTCCACTCCAACGAGCTGCTTTCATCGTTGTAACTGTGTAAAAGCGAACGATAACGTGTGGAAGTGCAGCTGTACCAACCATTAAAGTAAACATAAGAGCAATAAACTGTGATTTATCACTTTCCGCAAATGGTGCAAAATACTCCGATATTCCCAGTTCGCGGTCTAGTTCCCCTAATTGATTGACAATGTTTCCATACGTTAACCAAGGTAGTGGATTGTGAGTGATTTGCAATGACATAAAGACAATTGGAATAATGTAGGCAATGATTAAAATCATGTACTGAGCAACTTGTGTCCATGTGATCCCCTTCATCCCACCGAGTGTGGCATAAATAGCAATAACGACTACCCCGATCATTGTTCCATACATCGCTGGAATGTTGAGAATACGTCCAATTACAACCCCTGAACCAGAAAGCTGTCCAATAATGTACGTAAAACTGATAATGATGGTCGCAATAGCAGCGATCAGCCTGGCTGCGTTGCTATCAAAACGGTCGCCAATGAATTCAGGTACCGTGTAACGTCCATATTTTCTAAGCTGCGGTGCTAGTAAGAAAGTAAGAAATAAGTACCCACCGGTCCAACCCATAATATAGGCTAACCCGTCATAACCAAGAATCATAACCGTACCAGCCATACCGATGAATGAAGCCGCACTCATCCAGTCTCCACCTATGGCCATACCATTCCACATCGGTGGTACACCACGACTAGCTACATAAAAATCAGATGTTGCCTTAGCTCGGTTGTAAACAGAAATTCCAATATAAAGTCCGAACGTTGCTAATATGAGTAGTACTGATACAATCGTTTGTTGATCCATTTATAAATACCCCCTCAATGTTCGTTGCTTTTTTATCGTGTGACTTCTAGTGATCTAACACTTTCCCCGAGCTCACTCGTGTATTTTGCTCTTCATCAATTCCAAACTTTTTATCAATACGATCACTTATGATAGCGTTTCCAAAAAGCAAGATAACGAAGATCACAACAGCACCTTGAGCTCCCATGTAATAATGAGCAGGCATTCCCATAATCGTAAACTGAGAAAACCACTCAGCAAAAGCAACAACACCAAATGAAGCGAGTCCGCCAATAATCAAACAAATGACAACCAACGATGTACGAGCGCGGAAATAAGCATCAGCAACCTTTTTATCAATTTTCTTCATAATGTAATTCCTCCCTTTTCTAGTTATCCTTCGGCCGTATGGGGCTATCCTACATGCATCCCTCCCTTATAGAATGTAACAAATGTCTAAATCACTTTTAAATGGCGTTGGATGGCATGACATGATTTGCACTTTCTTATCGGCTTTTGCTTTTTAGCAATCACCGTATTGATCAAACCAACAATCGGTATGAAAATGAGAAAGATGGGATGAACGGTAAAAACTAAAATAAAGGAAAGCAACCATGGAAGAACACTAAGAAAAAGAACATATCGTGTATTTGGCATGTCTTGCAGTTCCCCATGTTTACAATGTGTACATACTGAATAGTCGGTCTGTATTAGGCGTAGGTGACTTTTTTTACCATTCTTCATCTTACCTTAACCCCGCTATAAATCGAATCGTTTCAAAAAAACCAAGAGGTACTATCGCAATTTGGACAATCATATACACAAATATAGACGCAAATGGAATGGATAATAATAAAGGCTTTTTCAAACGAAACGTGAAGACGACCGATAAAATGGTAATGACTAAAAAGACGTATAACATTTTGATCCCTCCAAAGCTTGTTTTGTAAGCGTTATCATTTTTGAAGAAAAAGAAAAACGCTGTTTCACAAAGAGTTCATATCGTTTTCTTCTGTTCTATATCACATTATTTCAAAATTTCAGATTTCTGTCAATATTTTCTTTACGACAAAAAAAACAAAAACTAGCCCTTTTCTGGGAGCTAGTTTTTGCTTCATTCCTTAACCTAATTCTGTTTGTTCTTCTTGATCTTCGTCTTCATCATTGTTCTCATCAGGTGTTACTTCTTCTTCGTCTTCGTCTTCTGCTGCTTCATCATCTTCAGCAGGTTTTTCTTCATCAGCTGGTGCTTCTTCTTTTTCTTGATCATCCGCAATGTCTCTTACGGAATCAATTGGTTGTTGAAACACATCACTTGGATTAACAGCTACTCCATCGTAACGGATTTCAAAGTGAACATGAATGCCAGCATCTGTATTATAGCTATTACGCCCAGCACGTCCTAGGATATCTCCTTGTTCAACCGTTGCACCTTCTTCTACTTCAATTGCTTCTAAACTATGATAGTGAGTGACCACTCCATCTTCATGCGAGATTTCCACTACATAACCAAGTAATGAATCTTTCTCTGCTTTGACAACTGTTCCACTTAGAGCAGCAGTAGCCTCAAAGCTTTCACCATCTACATGTGCAAAGTCCATTCCTTTATTCGGGAAATACGTATTATTGTAGTATACAAGAGCTTCTTGCTGTTCTTCAGGTGAACCATTGACATCATAGAAATACCCAACAACTGTGACATCATCTTCATTTGCAACTGGCATTTGAACGACTTCACTTGACGCGGTAACCGCTACTGCATCTTCACCGTATGGATTCATATCTCCCACATAGCTTGGATCTGTTACCTCAACACCTTCTTCTGGTGCTGCTGACTCGTCTCCACCTTGCATAACGAATACGGCACTTAACACACCAGCTGCAGCGACTAAGTATACTGCAGGCAGTACCCAGCGCTTACGTAATAAACTTCTTACATTTAATTGATTTTCTTCAGAATTGGAAGAGTTTTTGTTTTCTTCTCTCATTTTCCATCACCTCAGCAATCATTCTGATCAGATTGCTAGAAATGTATACATCAGCGTAAAATTTTTTTTCGATTATTTTTCGACAAAGTGTATTTATTTATTCATAAGCGAGAAATATTTTTTGGTTTGGGGTGGATTTGGCTTCTTCTTTGGACTAGATTGTGCCTGAATCCTTCTTCTTGTCCGAAGTAGAGCTGACTTCGGACTGGATCGGGCTTTGGTGCCTACTTATTGTCCGAACTTGAACTAACTTCGGACTAGTTTGCGCTTTGATGTCTGCTTTCTGTCCGAACTTGACCTACCTTCGGACTAGTTTGCGCTTTGGTGCTTGTTTTCTTTCCGAACTTGAACTGACTTCGGACTAAATTGCGCTTTGTTGCCTGCTTTCTGTCCGAACTTGACCTACCTTCGGACTAGTTTGCGCTTTGATGTCTGCTTTCTGTCCGAACTTGAACTGACTTCGGACTAGTTTGCGCATTATTAATTCCTTCTTGTCCAAGCTAGTCACAGCTTCGGATTTTATCGACTTCTTCTCCAAACTAAATCCCTCTTCGGACAAGAGAATACTAAAATGCCAGGCACTTCTCGTTCAAAGTACCTGGCTTTTATTTATTCTGCTTTTGCTAACATCTCCGAAACAAATGGTTCAACAGATTGGATCTCAACTCCATTGTAATAATGATTGATTATATCGGCATAGTTGCTTCCTTCTTTCGCCATGCCATCTGCTCCAAACTGACTCATGCCAACTCCATGACCCCAGCCTCGCGTTTGGATAGCAATTTGATCTCCTTGACGCTGCCACTGGAAGTCAGAGGAATCAAGTCCAAGACGATCACGTACTTCGCGCCCTGATAATTCTTCATCGTTGATTCTGACTTTGGCCACACGACCACCTTGTGTCCGTTCAAGAATCGTTCCAACCGACCCATCTTCGGGTAAGTTGACCTTTAGTTTTTCTTGAAAATCTGCTACGGACATCGTTATTTCTGAACTAAATCTAGGTGAGACCTGATCCCAAGGACTTTCGACACTACGTAAATAAGGAATTTCATCTCCCCAGTAGTCTTCGGAATTCTCGGTATAGCCATTGCTTGTTGAGAAAAACAACGCATCAATGGGTTCACCTTCAAATGTTAGTACTTGACCTTGAGTGGCCAGTACAGCTTCTTGTATCCGTGCCATATTCATATCATAGTCCGAGCCCCATAGTTCCTTTAGCTCTTCTTCATTTTTATACACTTGATGTGTAACAGTATCTGTTACCATCGCTCCTTCAGGGAGTTGCTCTGTTCTTGGTTGCAAAATGTTTTTTACCATATAGGTTCTAGCCGTTAGGGCTTGAGCCTTTAAGGCTTCCATTTCAAAGCTCGCATGCATTTCAGAAGCCACTACCCCCATAACATAACGCTCAAGAGGTGTTTCTTCTAATTGCTCCGATTCTGTTCGAAAAACGGTCACGGCAACATCCGCTTCTGGATTATAATCAAACTCACTCTCAAGCTCTTCCAATGTGATGGTCCTTGTTACCGTTGTCGTACTTTCTGCAGGATCTGAGAGAAAAACGATAATTACTGCTGGAATAATGAGCACAACTGTGCATAAAATAGTGGCTACAACGAGAAGTCGTTTCATGTCTGATCCTCCATTTACTAATCTGTCTAAATAATTATATGAAGGCTTGACTGGAAATAGAACTTTACGGTTGGGAGGAAAAGTGAGAGATTGTGGGAAAAAATATTTATTTTCATATGACTGTTTTTGAGCTGGGTGTATGAACATGTTCGTTCCATTGCGCTACAGCCACTCGCACCAGCAAGGAGCTGCTGAGCCTCCTCGGCTACGCCTGTGGGGTCTCAGCCCTACCTCTATTTCCCGCAGGAGTCCAGTGCTTTCGCTCCATTACACTTTGATGTTGTTTTGGCATATCATGCAACCAATACCACCTAACAAATACAGTTAGTACAGGATTATAAAACAAAAAGGTATTGAAAGGTGAATCTTTTATCCTTTCCAACTGCTTATAAATGAGTTGGATCTTTGGTTAAAAGTATGAAAGCTGATATTAGCAGGGGAATGACACGGAGACTCCTGCGGGAGCAGTGACCCACGTGTGAGACCCCGCAGGCGACAGCCGAGGAGGCTCACCGGGCACCCGCGGAAAGCGGAGTGTTATTCCCCTGCGGCAGTTAGGCACTTTTTCATTTTTCCATAAAAAAGATGCAAACCCACAAGTTTGCATCTTTCTTCTTTATTTAAATGGATTTGATTTGTAGTGGAGCAGGAGCATCTAGATTTTCAATTTCTTCTTCTACTTCTTCCTCTACACGTTCAACATCCGCACCAAGTGCTTGAAGTTTACCTGCTAAGTTCACATAGCCTCGGTCAATATGTTTTAATTCCATCACACGAGTGACTCCATCTGCAATCAACCCAGCAATGATTAACGCCGCACCAGCACGTAAGTCTGTAGCTGATACTTCTGCGCCTTGAAGATTGTTCGGTCCCGTTATGATTGCCGAACGACCTTCAATTTTAATGTTTGAATTCATACGACGGAACTCTTCCACATGCATGAAACGATTTTCAAATACCGTTTCTGTAATGACACCCGTTCCATGTGCTGCAAGAAGCAATGCCATCATTTGTGCTTGCATATCCGTTGGGAAGCCAGGATGTGGCATTGTTTTGAAATCAACAGGCTTTAACGTTTCAGGCCCAATGACACGAAGGCCGTTTTCTTCTTCAATGATTTCAACACCCATTTCTCCCATTTTAGCAATAAGAGGACGTAAATGTTCTGGCATAGCACCTTCAACAAGAACATTTCCTTTTGTAATAGCAGCTGCTACCATGAATGTACCTGCTTCAATTCGATCTGGAATAACAGTGTGCTCAGCGCCGAATAATTCGTCCACGCCCTCAATTCGGATTTCACCTGTACCGGCACCGCGTACTTTTGCACCCATCGCGTTCAGGTAGTTAGCAACACATACAATTTCAGGCTCTTCTGCCGCATTTTCAATAATTGTCGTTCCCTCAGCCATAGCAGCAGCCATCATAATGTTTTCTGTTGCTCCCACACTTGGGAAATCGAGATAAATTTTTGCACCTTGCAAACGTCCGTCAATGCGAGCTTCAATAAATCCATTTCCAATTTCAACTGTTGCGCCCATTGCTTCAAACCCTTTAAGGTGTTGATCGATTGGACGTGATCCAATCGCACACCCACCAGGAAGTGCAATTCTTGCTTTTCCAACACGAGCTAGAAGTGGACCCATTACAAGAAACGAAGCTCTCATCTTACGAACATATTCAAAAGGCGCTTCTGTTTTTAATGGTTTTTCTGCATTTACATGAAAGGCGCCATCTTCATAATTCACATCAATATTTAAATTGCTTAAGACTTCTTTCATCGTGTATACATCTGCCAATTCTGGCACATCATATATGTGGCTTGTGCCGCGGCCTGCTAGGATTGATGCAGCAATAACAGGTAAGACTGCGTTTTTTGCGCCTTCTACCTTAACAGTGCCGCGTAGCTGATTGCCACCCCGGACAATAATTTTTTCCAACGTATTCCCCTCCGCGTCTAAATTATAGTCTCTTCTCTATCATCAATATTCATTCGTAATAATAGGCGTTCCTATTGTCAACGTTGTCCTTGAGCCCAATCCTTACACATGCTTATCATCATGCTAGTTGGACAAATTAACCTTTGTTCATTCCTATGGTGTCATTTCAAAATTATACGCGGAAAAGGAGACATCTGATTTTCCATTCAGTACATCAAGCCATTTTCAGCATGTAATACGTGGTCCATTTTTTAAGGAGTAATGCTTGAAGACTCGTCTAATCGCTTGAAAACCCATTCGCTTTTACTAGTACATTCAACAACTAGTCTGTTTGTTACAGAAACTTCACTTCCGATGTAATAAATAGGATAAAGCCTAGAACGTCCCTCGTTAAAAGGGGGTATATGTAGAAAGCGTCGTTTTACAATCTTTTTACATCACCATGTAGCACGAATTTCTCAGATAAACGATCAATACCACATTATCTGTATATAGACGGCAAAATCATTTATTGAACGAGAAAAGGCGATCAATCGTTTCAAGCTGATAATGAAAAAGATATTTAATTATGCACGCTTACCATATTTACCCTAAGAGCGAAGAATGTAAACCAAGAACAGCTTTTATCCACAATGTTCTCCTCCCCAGGAAAACGTTTATTACTATCATTTTTTCCACATGAAGCTCCAGCATACATGGAAGTTGTAGTCAAACTTGAAAAGGCTTACTCCCACAAATACCTTAGCATTTGTGATGAATACATATAATCAAGAAAGAACTGACTAACCAATTGAGCAATGGCAATCGTCACGATTATCATAAGGACTTTTGCCTTTGGTCCCTTTGGTTCTTTTACAAAAAGATCAAATCGAAAAGATTGTAATGCCCACCATGTTACACCAATGAAAAAGATATTGACGACAATATGTAAAACTGCTTGTTGTCCAAATCCTTCAATCATAGCTCTCCATTACTCCCTTGTTCATGATCAGAAAAGACTGATAATGAGTATTTTTCTCGATGTTTACAAAAATCAGCCCATTTTCCATCATAACTGATTCAAAGTAAAAAATCTACCTGAATTTCTAGTTGTTCGGACCTATTTTAGAGCATACATAAAAGGATGTTCTTCCCTTTTTTGTAGGGAAAAAGCAGGGTGCGGAGCCGTTGCTTTTTTTTGAGCCTTTTTAAAAGCAGTTTCTTTTAAATGGCGCGCAACTTGTACAGACACTCCCCACGCAGCATTCTCTTCCCCAAAAAGGACGTTCATAGGTCTAAGCAGGTGCGTGCGCAGTCGATGCTAGCTCTTAAGCCTTTTTGAGTGGGTCCTGCGCGAAGCCGGCTTTCACTTCACTTTTTCAAATACTCGGTATGTACAGACACATAATTACTTATCGCTTCATCTGGCAAAACTATGCCGCTCTTCAGACAATTTTCCTGCTTTTTAGTCTCATCCTGTCCGAAGTTCACCCCTCTTCGGACACTTTTCCTTTTCTTCAGCCTCATTCTGTACGAAGTTCAGCCCTCTTCGGACACTTTTCCTGTTTTCCAGCACCATCCTGTCGGAAGTTCGCTTCTCTTTGGACACCCGACTCCAGACAAGCTGAAAAATGCATAAATTCAAAAATAGGCCATTTACAAAAGTGAAAATGTTCTCTTTCTTTTATTGTTCCACTCAACACATCATCTATTGTATTTATTAAAAACAAAAATAAGACACCTAAAAGGTGTCTTATTTTTGTAAAATTAACGACCAGCAACGTTAATACGATTGATTGCACGTTTTAGTGCTAATTCAGCACGTCTAAAGTCAATTTCATCTGCTTTTGCTGAGTCAATGCGTTGTTTCGCACGCATTTCAGCTTCTTTTGCACGGTCTACATCAATATCTGAAGGCAACTCAGCTGCCTCTGCTAAAATCGTTACTTGATCTGGACGAACTTCAACAAACCCACCAGTCACAGCTACTTTTTCCACAGTGGTGCCTTTATTTAAGCGTACGGCTCCAATTGTTAATGGAGCGACTAACGGAATGTGATTTGGCAAAATACCGAGCTCACCATCTAATGTGCGAACAACTACCATATCCACAGCTCCGTCATACACCTTGCCATCAGGAGTTACAACACTTACTTGAATTGTCGGCATTTGAAAACCCTCCTTACTAGCAATCCGGGTTTTAAATTTTTAGTAAGGGAGTCAAAACTCCCTACATGACGTTCACTTACGCCATTTGCTTCGCTTTTTCTACAACTTCTTCAATACGTCCAACTAGACGGAATGCATCCTCAGGAAGGTCATCGTGCTTACCTGAAAGGATTTCTTTGAAGCCTTTGATCGTTTCTTTAACAGGTACGTATGACCCTTTTTGACCAGTAAACTGCTCGGCAACGTGGAAGTTTTGAGATAAGAAGAATTGTATACGACGCGCACGCGCAACGATTAATTTATCTTCCTCAGAAAGCTCATCCATACCTAAGATCGCGATGATATCTTGTAATTCTCTATACTTTTGAAGCGTTGATTGTACTTGACGAGCGACTTCATAATGCTCTGCTCCAACGATTTCTGGAGAAAGTGCACGAGAAGTTGATGCAAGTGGGTCAACCGCTGGGTAAATACCCATTTCAGAAAGTTTACGCTCAAGGTTCGTCGTTGCATCTAAGTGAGCAAACGTCGTCGCTGGAGCTGGATCCGTATAGTCATCGGCTGGTACATAGATCGCTTGGATCGATGTTACTGAACCAACTTTTGTTGATGTGATACGCTCTTGTAATTGACCCATTTCTGTTGCAAGTGTTGGTTGGTAACCAACGGCAGATGGCATACGGCCTAGTAGGGCTGATACCTCTGAACCTGCTTGTGTGAAGCGGAAAATGTTATCGATGAAAAGAAGTACGTCTTGTCCGTCACGATCACGGAAATGCTCAGCCATTGTCAAACCAGATAGAGCAACACGCATACGTGCTCCAGGTGGCTCGTTCATTTGACCGAATACCATTGCCGTTTTCTTAATAACGCCAGAGTCCGTCATTTCGTGGAAAAGGTCATTTCCTTCACGAGTACGCTCACCTACACCGGCGAATACCGAGATACCACCGTGCTCTTGAGCGATGTTGTTGATAAGTTCTTGGATTAATACCGTTTTACCTACACCGGCACCACCAAATAGACCGATCTTACCACCCTTAACGTATGGTGCAAGAAGGTCAACAACTTTGATCCCTGTTTCAAGAATTTCAGTCGATGTTGAAAGTTCTTCAAATTTTGGAGCTTCACGGTGAATTGGATCACGCTTCACGTCTGCAGGAACTTCATCCTTAAGATCGATAGCTTCTCCAAGTACGTTGAATACACGTCCAAGGGTAGATTCACCAACTGGTACAGAAATTGGCGCGCCTGTATCTACTGCTTCTGTTCCACGTACTAGACCATCCGTTGAATCCATTGCAACTGTACGAACTGCGTTATCGCCAAGGTGCAAGGCAACTTCAAGTGTAACGGTTACGTCAACAGCATTGTTATCGCTTTTTTGCGTAACTTTCAATGCATTGTTGATTTCAGGAAGGTTTCCATTGTCGAACTTTACGTCAACAACTGGACCCATTACCTGGATAATGCGACCTTTATTCATTTTTAGTCCCTCCTATTCACTTGCTTTAAGAAGGTTGTCTCAATAGGAGAACAGTCCCCTAATGAGACAGCCTTATCCTGTTCTATTCGAGAGCGGCTGCCCCGCCGACGATTTCTGTAATTTCTTGTGTAATCGCTGCTTGACGCGCTCGGTTATAACTAACGTTAAATCATCGATGAGAGCAGTTGCATTGTCTGTAGCTGCGCTCATTGCCGTCATACGTGCTCCAAATTCACTTGCTTTTGCATCAAGCAAGGCACCGTAAATAAGGCTCTCTGCATACTGTGGCAATAAACGTTCTAAAATGGCTTGTTCAGACGGCTCATACTCATACTCCGTAGTCGTTGTATCTTCCGTAATATTCGTAAGCGGTAAGAGCTTAGACTCCGTTACCTCTTGTGTTAATGCACTTATAAAGTGGTTATACCAAATGTAAAGTTCATCAAACACCTCATCCGCAAACATCTCAACTGTTGTCCGAGCCAGATTTTTAATATCATTAAAATCTGGTTGATCGGCAAGACCCGTGATTTCTTGGATGATTGGAAGATTACGCTTTTTAAATAAGTCACGTCCGATTCGACCAATGACAATGATTCCATACTCATCAGGTGATTTGTGACGTTCACTTATTGTTTTGAGAAGGGAACGAACTAAACTCGCATTGTAGCCACCTGCTAACCCACGGTCAGACGTAATGACAACATAACCAGTTTTCTTAACCGGACGCTCTTCTAGCATCGGGTGAGAAACTTCTGTAGAAGAAGAAGCAATACTTGCCACAACCTCACGAATTTTTTCCGTGTATGGCTGGAATGCTTGTGCATTTTGTTGTGCACGGTTTAGCTTAGCCGCTGAAACCATCTGCATCGCTTTTGTAATTTGCTTTGTCTTCTTCGTCGAAGTAATTCGTCCTTTTATTTCTCTCATTGAAGCCATTTCTTTTCACCACCTTTTCGCAAAAACTAATACGATCTATCTAGAATTAGTTGCTAGGAACAAATCCTTTTTTGAACTCACTGATCGCAGCTTTGAACTCATCTTCGTTCGGAAGACCACCAGTTGTGCGAATGTGTTCAAGAATGTCTTTCTTGTTATGATCGAACCATGTGAATAATTCAGACTCAAAACGAAGAACGTCAGCAACTGGGATATCATCTAGGAATCCTTTTGTAAGAGCATAAATAATCGTTACTTGGTATTCTACAGGTTGTGGTTTGTTAAGATCTTGCTTTAACACCTCAACTGTACGTTGACCACGATTTAGCTTCGCTTGAGTTGCTTTATCTAAGTCAGAACCGAACTGAGCAAATGCTTCTAGTTCGCGGTATGCCGCTAAGTCAAGACGAAGTGTACCCGCAACTTTTTTCATTGCTTTGATTTGTGCAGAACCACCAACACGTGATACAGAAAGACCTGCGTTAACGGCTGGACGTACACCAGAATAGAATAAGTCAGATTGTAAGAAAATCTGTCCATCTGTAATTGAAATTACGTTTGTTGGGATATAGGCAGATACGTCACCTGCTTGTGTTTCGATGAAAGGAAGAGCCGTAATCGAACCGCCACCTAAATCATCGTTCAACTTCGCTGCACGTTCTAGTAAACGAGAGTGTAAGTAGAATACATCCCCTGGGAATGCCTCACGACCTGGAGGACGACGTAACAATAATGAAAGCTCACGATAAGCAGCAGCTTGCTTAGATAAATCATCATAAATGATTAACACATGCTTGCCGTTATACATGAATTCTTCACCCATTGATACACCCGCATATGGAGCTAAGAATTGCATCGGTGCTGGGTCAGATGCACTCGCAGATACAACGATTGTATAGTCTAGAGCACCGCGTGCGCGAAGCGTCTCAACTACACCTGCAACTGTTGTTTTCTTCTGTCCAATGGCAACGTAAATACAAATCATATCTTGATCTTTTTGGTTCAAGATTGTATCAATTGCGATTGACGTTTTACCTGTTTGACGGTCACCGATGATTAACTCACGTTGACCACGTCCAATTGGAACCATTGTATCAATTGACTTAATTCCTGTTTGAAGTGGCTCATGTACTGATTTACGAGCCATAACGCCCGGTGCTTTGTTTTCAACTGGACGTGTTATTGAAGTAGCAATCGGACCTAAACCATCAATTGGCTGTCCAAGAGCATTTACGACACGACCAAGTAACTCTTCACCTACTGGTACTTCCATAATACGACCAGTACGTTTTACTTCGTCACCTTCTTTAATATCTGAGTAAGGACCCAAGATAATAATACCGATGTTGTTCTCCTCAAGGTTCTGAGCCATTCCCATAACCCCATTTGAGAATTCAAGCAGCTCACCAGCCATAACATTTTCAAGGCCATGAGCAAGGGCGATACCGTCACCAACACGGATAACTGTACCTACATCTTGTACTTGTACATCAGACTGAAATTGATCAATCTGCTGTTTTATAAGAGAGCTAATTTCCTCTGCTTTAATGCTCATTGCTTTCACCCCTATCTTCTACTAGCGTGTTCCGGCAGTTAAATTGCGCTCAAGCTTGTCAAGCTGCGCTTTGACTGTACCGTCATAGATACGATCCCCAATACGGATCTTAATTCCGCCAATTAGTTTTGGATCGACGATGTTTATCACTTCAAGTTTTGATTTCTTTGCTCGTTTCGCAAATACTTTCGCAATATGATTTTGTTCTTTTTCTGATAATGGCTTTGTTGAATACACAAGTGCTTCTGCCATATCTTGTTCTTCATAAGCTAATTCTTTGTACTTATTAACCATTGGAACGATAATGTCTGTTCTCTTACGGTCAATTAATAAAAGAAGCGCATTCACACTAATATCACTTAAACCTTTAAAGCTTTCTTGAACAAGAGCTTGCTTTTGTTTTACCGTGATTTTAGGATGATTAAGAAATTGAACGAGTTCAGGTGTCGTTTCAACGACTGTTTTCACAGACTGAAGCTCTTCATTTACTTTCTTAAGATCATGTTTTTCTTTAGCAAGCTGAAAAAGGGCAGATGCATAACGTTTCGCTACTGCATGATTGCTCATAGCTTATCGCCTACTTCTTTTAAATACTCTTCTACCAATTTCTCTTGTGCTTTTTCATCTAGTTCTTTTTCAATTACTTTTTTAGCAATTAAAACAGAAAGACCTGCAACTTGTTCACGAAGAGCAGATACTGCTTGTTCTTTTTCGCGTTGGATTTCCGCTAACGCTGAATCTTTCAAACGTTCAGCATTTTCGCGCGCTTGCTCTAATATGTCCTGACCTTGTTGCTCACTAAGCTTTTTCGCTTGTTGAATGATTTCTTGAGCTTCAAGCTTTGCTTTTTCAAGCTCTTTACGTTGATCTTCAATGTAAGACTCTGCATCTTTACGGCTCTTTTCAGCTGAGTCGATGTTTTCATTAACCAATTGCTCGCGTTTTTCCATTACTCCAAGTAACGGCTTAAGAGCGAATTTATTGAGGAAGAAAAGTAAAACTAAAAATGCCGCTAGTTGATAAAGTATGGATCCCCATGGAATTACAAAACCCATATCGGTTCACTCCTTTCTTGGATGTGAAGATTCATTTGATTTATGTTTGAAAGAACTGTTTCTAAAGCAGTTTCGTACGTTTTGAATTGAATTAGTAACACTACACAACGAATGGCGCAGGTCTTAAAAATAAGACACTGTCGCCATTATTATGTGCAATTTGCGCAATTATCCGAATAGTAATAGGAAAGAAATAACGATTGCCATGATCGGAACAGCCTCTGCAAGAGGAACACCGATAAACATAAGTGTTTGAAGAGCACCACGTAATTCTGGCTGACGCGTTACACCTTCAACTGTTGCTTTGACGATAATTGCTACACCAAACGCTGCTGCGATTGCTGCTAAACCTGCTGTAATTGCTACTGCTAATGCTTCCATGAGATAAGTCCTCCTTAAGGATAATAAGTTTTTTCAGTATTTTAAACGCTCAAAATAGAGCATGGTTTAATGATGTTCAACTTTATGTGCCATGTATACCATTGCTAGCATCGCAAAGATATAGGCTTGCAAGCTACCAATAAATATACCGAATGCTTGCCATACCATCGTCGGTAAAAATCCTCCGACCATTCCTAATAAACCTGATGTACCCAATCCAATTAGTAAGACCATTAAAATTTCCTTCGCAAAAACGTTACCGAATAGACGCATTCCAAGCGTCAACATATTGGAGAATTCCTCAATGATTTTAAAAGGTAACAGAAATGGAACTGGTCTAACATAATCTTTCAAATAATCTCCAAACCCTCTAATTTTGATCCCATAATAATGTGTCATGAGAATAACTAGAACTGACAACGTTAAGGTTAATGCAACATCAGAAGTCGGTGACTTCCACCAAACCTCATGGGTATTCTTATTGTAAATTTCAAATGGAATCCCAAGCATATTTGCTACAAACACATAGAATAAAAGTGTGAATGCGAGCGCAATAAACTGGCCGCCTACTTTCCATCCCATGTTTGCCTTAATGATTCCACGAACGAAATCAATAACCCATTCGAGAAAGTTCTGCAGTCCTGACGGGCGCATTGAAATTTGACGTGTTCCGATAAAACAGATTAAAAATACGATAAGACATGCCACAGTTGTCATTAAAACTGTAGACATATTAAACGTCAAGCCCATAAACTCCCTCATGGGTGCTATATGATCCATAATGTTCTCACCTCTTTCTACCGAATTCTAAAAGCATGTCTGTCATAATAATTATATAAATCAGGGAGAACCCTGCAATGACTGAAATCAGATGCAGACTTTGTGGATAAATTAAAGCAAGCCACACACATAATATTGCCAAACCAATTCGAATTATGACGCCAAAGCCAGCAACTGAGTATGAAAACACTGAATATTTCTTTAACCCAGAGGCGACTTCACCAATCACTTTTGCTTTTCTAAAAGTTGTCCAAAGACTAAGATAACCAAAAGCAAGCCCTAGTGAAAGTCCAAGGAAATGAGGTTTCAGTGCTGTTAGAAAATAGCCTGCCATAAAGAGTACTAAAATGACACTTACTGCAATTGTATAATGTTTCATCTTCCCATCAAGTGACATCATTACTCTTTATCGTCTCCTAGAAAAGGTTTAACAGCATGGAACACACCGTATAACCCAGCTGAAAGTCCTAAAAACAAACAAGTGATAAGAAAAAACGGTTTTAAACCAAATAGGTTGCCAAGCCACAATCCAAGGAAAACTCCACCGACTGTTCCCCCTACAACATTAGAGGAAATAATAGAAACGAGTACAATAGCACGCCATGGACTTCGTTTTCCATCGGTCATTAAAAGCCTCCTCTTTTGCATGAATCATTCTCGGCAAATACACTTAGCAATTCATCACACAATTTTACATATGTAAACCTTCTCATCACAACCTTTTTAATCGTACAATAGTGAAAACCCTGTGTCAATGCGTTTCCCTACATATTTAAGACGACTTAGTCTGTGTTCACATATCTGTCAAAAAACTTCACAAAAGGGGGTCAGCCCCTTAAGAGAGTCTGACCCTAATCCTCATCTTTTTTGCCTTCTGGCAGTAAGGCTCCTATTGTTATATTCGTCTCAATCGTGTCTTCTTTTCCATCTTTCTTTGCAAAAATTAGCGCTTTGTACGTACCATCTGGCAAGTCGAGATCGTCCCATTCTTTCCCAACCATGCCTCTGCCAACGTCTTCCTTCACGTCTAAAAACTTGACAAACTGGAACGTGTCTGGGTCATACAGGGCAATACCCATCTCCTCAGCTCCACCTGGTAAGTACATTTCATAACGGTACTCTCCAGGACGATCTCCATGTCCAAAGTTAAAGGCCATAGCTCGTGGATAATTCGGCTCTTCGATAAAGAATACGTATGGAATCGAAATCGGATCTTTCCCGCCCTCAACCACAATATCACCATGATGAATTCCTTCGGCTAATACAGCAGGAAATAAATCCAACTCAACGGTTACCTCTTTCTTTTCTCCCGCTTTGATTTCGGTTGAAAAAGGTACATCCCATTGCAATCCATCAGGTAACTCAAATGGTGGTTTCACATGAAAAGTTCTCGTATGGTTATCGTGGTTCTCAATCGTAAACGTCACTTTCCTTTTTTCACGGGGATCATCTTTTGACCATTTCCCAAATGTTAAAGCACCAGGATAGACAAGTGTTTTCGCATCAATCGCTCGGTTCACTTGTAATCTTCCCGCCCCTTGCTCATAAGGGTAATACGGCTCTCCGTCCTCATTTATGAGTTTTTTCGCTGTGTTCATTAATGCTGCTTTGATTTGTTCAGGAGTCCAGTCAGGATGAGCTTGCTTGACTAATGCAGCCGCACCCGCAACATGCGGCGCGGACATACTCGTCCCGTTTAATCCCAAATATCCTTTTGGCACTGTACTATCAATGGAAACACCCGGGGCAACAAGATCCGGCTTCACTTCCCATGTTTGTGTGACTGGTCCCCTCGAACTAAATGGGGCGATAAAATCTTCCTCGTTCCGGTAAATGGTCCGTGCATATTGGCTCTCTTTCGATTCCTCAAGTTGCTCTAATAGCCAGTCCCCATCTTCTTTTGAAATCGCTACTACCGGTATTTTCATTCCTTGTTCTACCGCACCAACAAAGGAACCTGGGAGATTGTTGTAAATAAGAACGGCTTTAGCACCATTGTCAAGAGCGTAGCGTGCTTTTTCCGAAAAAGGGATCATTCCTCTTTCTATAAGAGCGATTTTTCCGTTTACATCAACCTCTTCCCATTCTTCTTTCAATCCGTACCCGACATCAACGAGTTCAAAATCTCGTTTTAATGCCCACGGCAGTGTTCCACCTATTGGATAAAGCGAGATCTCTTTATCAAGACCAGCTATTGTCACATAAGGAGTTTTGATTGGGGGTGCAGACGCCCCAACTGATATCGCTTTGGTCGACGTTCCCGGCGAGCCAACTGTCCACATATTCGGTCCGCTGTTTCCGTTCGACGTAACCGCAACAATGCCTTCTTCAACCGCCTTGTCTAAGGCGATACTTGTTGGCCAGTCCGGTCCATTAACCGTATTTCCAAGCGATAAATTTAATACATCCACTTCGTCTTCAATCGCTTTTTCAATCGCTTCAATGACTTGCTCTGTCGTTCCTTGACCACCCGGCCCCAAAGCTCGATATGCGTAAATATCCGCTTCTGGCGCGACTCCTTTTACTTGCCCATTTGCTGCGATGATCCCAGCAACGTGAGTTCCGTGAAGCGTCGGTGGTCCCTGTGATGCAACAGTTTCCATCGGATCATGATCATAATCAACGACATCGTAGCCACCTTTGTAATTGGCTTCGAGATCAGGATGTTTATAGTCAATGCCTGTATCAATAACAGCGACTTTTATTCCTTTTCCCGTTAAATGCTCTCCGTTATTGTCAAGCTTACCTCTAATCTCATCAGCGCCGATAAAAGGAACACTGCTATCTAGATTCGCTTTATAATCAACAACTTGGTCAACCCGTTCAATTCCTTGCAACTCTCGAAGCATGTCTACTTCGCTTTCTAATAACTCAATCGAAAATCCGTTCAATGCTCGTTTAAATGTTTTTCGTACTTTACTCGAAGGAAAAGCAAGATTTACTTGCTGCAAAGCTTCTTCAACATTGCCATTTGCCGTTGCAATGACAATGACTTTTTCGTTCGATTGATCCACCTTTCCTACGGTTGGGATTTCTGGGTATATGGCAGCTTCAGCAGAAGCTAGACCGACATTACAAACTATCATCGTTAGTACTAACATACACGCGATTACTCGATTCATATCCATCTCCCCCACCATTTTTCATATGTAGATAGTATGAACAGAGATTGCGAAATCATGCAGTGGAGTTATTTCAACATTCCTTAGAATCAAGCAAAAGAAGGGTAGTGAAAGGTCACTGGAAAGTGCCTAACTGCCGCAGGGGAATAACACTCCGCTTTCCGCGGGTGCCCGGTGAGCCTCCGGGGTCTCACACGTGGGTCACTGCTCCCGCAGGAGTCTACGTGTTATTCCCCTGCTAGGGTTACTTTTACTTACCTTTAACTTGTTACTCTTTTTCATTTAAAACCTATATTATTCTCTTGAGATTCACTGCAATGTCATGGTAGCCTCTTTAATTTGCGTATGAAACAGACCTGCAACGTCATTAGACTTTGTTTCTCGGGGAGTTTTTATCGTTCCTCTCAACAAAGCGGACGGGTGGGAGGCCGACTCCAGCAGGAGGGAAGGGCAGGTTGAAATCCACCGACGCAGCCGGTTAGTTCAACGCCCGCCTGCAGGTGCGTGCCCCCATCCCGGGAGCGAGATCGAGGCTCCTTTTTTCAAGTCCGAAATGAACTAACACCTAAGGTTCAATCTATAATATATGAATGAAACCACGCAAAAAAGAGGCTAATCTTTTTTTAAGATCGCCTCTTTTTAACTTAATTATTTCGTTCCAAACAATCGGTCTCCTGCATCGCCTAAACCTGGAACAATGTAGCCTTTTTCATTTAGCTTTTCATCAAGTGCTGCTAAGAAAATGTCCACGTCGGGGTGAGCTTCTTGCATTGCTCTTACTCCCTCTGGTGCCGCCACAAGACACATCAGCTTCATCGTTTTTGCTCCGCGCTTTTTCAAGCTGTTGATCGCTTCAATTGCTGATCCACCTGTTGCAAGCATTGGATCGATCACGATAAATTCGCGCTCTTCCACATCTGTTGGAAGCTTCACATAATATTCAACCGGCTCTAACGTTTCTGGGTCACGATACAATCCAACATGACCTACTTTAGCCGCTGGAATCATTCGGAGAATTCCATCCGTCATGCCAAGTCCTGCACGAAGAATCGGTACCAATCCTAATTTCTTCCCTGCGATTGTTTTTGACTTCGCTGCTCCTACCGGCGTTTCTACTGTTACATCTTGAAGAGGTAAATCACGTGTAATTTCGAAAGCCATTAATCCCGCTACTTCATCAACTAGCTCACGAAATTCTTTTGTTCCTGTTTCTTTATCACGGATATACGTTAGTTTATGCTGAATTAAAGGGTGGTCAAACACAAACACTTTGCTCATAGGTTTTTAGCTCCTTTATGGTTCGATACGTTGCTTCTACAAGATTCTACATAAAAAGCATTTCCCCTTCAAGGTTTAAGGTAGAATCGTTTAGTTAAAGTAAAATTATGAATTTTCAGCTTGATTATAAAAGAATCATTAATTAGGCATCACAGCGGCGGACACCAGATCCGTTATGTGTGTCCAAAACGCCTGTTTTTGCACTTTCGCGGACTGTGGTTCCGCTATTGGCCCAAATAGAAGGCTTTTTCCACCTGAAATCCCGAAATAGCGGAACGTCTGTCCTCTTACCCTAGAAAAACTGTCCATTTCGCAAAAATAACGGATCCTGTGTCCTCCAAAGTCCGCTACGCCACCCACCGCGCCTCTCTGCCACAAACATCACATACAAAAAAGCTGAACCCTCAAAGGTTCAGCTTTTCTCATCTTATAGATGTGTATACATTGGGAACTTCGAAGTTAATTCAGATACACGCTTGCGAGCTTCTTCCAACTTCTCTTCGTTTTCAACATTTTTAAGTGTCAAAGCAATAATTGAGCCGATTTCATCCATTGCGTCCACACCGAAACCACGAGATGTAACAGCAGCAGTTCCGATACGGATACCACTTGTCACAAATGGACTTTGTGGGTCAAAAGGAATCGTGTTCTTGTTCGTCGTAATCCCAACTTCATCAAGAGCGTGCTCAGCTACTTTACCAGTTAAGCCAAGTGATTGTAAGTCAAGAAGAAGAAGGTGATTATCTGTTCCACCAGATACGATGTTGATGCCTTCGCTCATTAATTTTTCTGAAAGACGTTTCGCATTATCAATAATCGCTTGGCCATAAGCTTTGAATTCTGGCGTTAATACTTCACCGAATGAAACAGCTTTTGCTGCGATTACATGCATAAGTGGACCACCTTGAATTCCAGGGAAGATCGATTTATCAATCTTTTTACCGAATTCCTCTTTACAAAGAATCATACCACCACGAGGGCCACGTAATGTTTTGTGTGTAGTTGTTGTCACAAAATGAGCGTGTGGCACAGGGTTTGGATGTAAACCAGCTGCTACTAAACCAGCGATGTGTGCCATATCAACCATTAAGTAAGCTCCAACTTCATCAGCGATTTCACGGAATTTCGCAAAATCAATTTCACGTGGGTATGCACTTGCACCAGCAACGATTAGCTTCGGCTTATGCTCTTTTGCTAATTCACGAACAACATCATAGTCAATGCGTTGCGTTTCTTTGTCTACTCCGTACTCAACGAAGTTATATTGAACACCACTGAAGTTAACAGGGCTACCATGTGTTAAGTGACCACCGTGAGAAAGATTCATCCCAAGAACCGTATCACCTTGCTCTAAAATCGTGAAATACACAGCCATGTTTGCTTGTGCACCCGAGTGTGGTTGAACGTTTACGTACTCTGCACCGAAGATTTCTTTTGCGCGATCACGAGCAATATCTTCAACAATATCTACATACTCACAGCCACCATAGTAACGACGGCCAGGATATCCTTCTGCATATTTATTTGTTAATACAGAACCTTGAGCTTCCATAACCGCTGCACTGACGAAATTTTCTGACGCAATTAATTCAATTTTGTCACGTTGGCGACCTAGCTCCTGCTGCACAGCTTCAAACACTTTTGAATCTTGTTCTTGTAATGGCTTCTGATTCAACATCTCTATTCCCCTTCCAACTGCTTATATATTTCGGTTTTCAAACCATTATACATCTTATTCGCTTTTATCTTACCACAAATATCACGCTATTTCCGTATGAAATGAAGAAAAACTTATTTTTTATTCATGTTCATTCGTTTTCTCATAAACAGCACGAATGCCACCAATTAACTTTGGCCTTGTTATTGCCATTGTAAAATGAGCTTCACCAATCGATTTTATCCGGCTCCTAATTGGAACAGCTACCTTTTTCAAGTGCATGCCGATGAGCGTATCTCCAATATCGATTCCAGCATCTGCTCGAATATCTTCAACGAGCGTTGGGTGCTTCATTTTCTTAAACGCATACGTTGCCATCGCACCACCAGCTTTGCGAACAGGGATGGCGGACACCTGTTCATACCCATGTTCTTTCGCAACACTTTCTTCCAGTACAAGGGCGCGGTTTAAATGCTCACAGCATTGAAAAGCCAATTTCACTCCTGTATTTTCTTGCAAGGCAAAAAGTACGTCGTAAATCGCTTCGGCCACTTCATGAGAACCGTTTGATCCGATATGGGAACCAATCACTTCACTCGTGCTTGTCCCAACAACAAGAAGGACATCTTCCGAAAGCGGAAATGCCTCCTGTAAGTCCTCTAATGCTGTTATTAGCTGCTCTTTAATTTGTTCGATCTGATTAACAGGAGTCATGATGCGCCTCCATTATCCTTCGTACTCTGTAATTTTTTGTACTCGCTTGGCGTGTCTACCACCTTCGAATTCCGTAAGAAGCCATGTCTTAGCAATCTCTCTAGCTAGACCTGCTCCAATGACTCTTTCACCCATCGCAAGGATATTGCTATCATTATGTTCCCGTGTAACCTTTGCTGTAAACATATCATGAACGAGGGCACAACGAATTCCTTTGACTTTGTTTGCCGCAATCGACATACCAATCCCTGTTCCGCAGACGAGAATACCACGGTCAAATTCTCCGCTTGCTACTTTTTCAGCTACAGGCAACGCATAATCCGGGTAATCAACAGACGTCGTACATTCACAACCAAAATCCTCGTACTCAATGTTCAGTTCATCCATTAAGTTTTTTAATTCTTCGCGAATCTGTAATCCGCCATGATCTGATGCAATGGCTACTTTCATCTTCTTTTCCCCCAATTTCTTCTTTATGTTGTAAACCGTTCGATCGTCGCTTTTAATTTTCTAGCTTGATCCGACAGCTCATGTGCAATATTTTCCATCTCTGTGATGACCGATGATTGCTGCTCGGTCATAGCGGACACTTCTAATGAGCCTGCCGATGTTTCTTCAGCAATGGCTGCAACCTCTTGAGATTCTTGAGTTGTTTTCTTTATTGATTCCATTTGGCGATCAATCATATGCGAGATATCTGCAATAAACGCATCCACTTCTTTAACCGATTTTTCCATTTCTCCAATCGATTTGTTCGTTGTTGTTCCTTGCTCGGATTGATGCAAGGCTACTTTGACTTGTTCACCAATTTGTTCGGCAACATTTTTCACTTCATTTTGCATATTGTGAATCAAATCTGTAATCCCTTTAACCGCTTTGGCGCTCTCATCCGCCAAATTTCGCACTTCATCCGCAACGACAGCAAATCCTTTTCCCTGCTCACCTGCTCGCGCTGCTTCAATCGAGGCATTTAAGGCAAGCAAATTCGTTTGCCCAGCAATGTCTCCCACAAGGGAAATAATATCTCCAACTTCTTTTGCTTGATTTTCGAGGCGACTTACTGCCTCTAATGATTGTTCATTATCAAAAGCGAGCTGTTGAATCCCTTGGACGAGCGAATGAACGACTTCTCTGCTTTCTGTTAAACGGAGAACCATGCTGTCAGACGATTGCTTGGAATCTTTTGCTCGTTTTTGGACTTGTTCTGCAATAGAGGTCACTTCCTCCATTGATTCCGCTGTATTTTGAATGGCGTATGCTGAGTTTTCTGCGCCTTTTGCAATCTCATCCATCGTCGAACCGATTTGCGCTGCTTTTGTAGACGCGATTTCTGATGCAGAAGAGATTTCACTTACTTTTTGATTGGTCCCGTTAAAATTATTCTCAATATCATGTACCATGTTACGTAAACTATGTAGCATTTCATTGTAAGCGAGACCAAGTGCTCTAATTTCATCATCTGACTTTGAAACGATGATGTCACGCTGAATATCACCAGCAGCAGCTCGTCTAGCTGCCTCCTCCACTTCCCTTAGAGGCTTCGTAATCAACGGTGCAGCGATGTAACCTAGTACCCCGCTCCAAAAAATTCCCTTTACCAATGTGAAAACAATAAAGGCATTCCCGCTAAGCCCAAGAACTCCTTCTAATAGATCCGCTAAAAAGAAAATAAAAATGGCACTAAACCCAAACGTTACAACCGCCAAGCCACTAATTCCGATTACTAGCTTCTTTCGAATACTAGCTCGGTATGTTTTCCGTTCCCCCACCGTGTTCCACCCCGTTATGATTATTCTGTAAATTTATGTGATGCTTTTTTTAAGCATTGTTCGATTTGTTCAGCCGTTTGACGATAAGCCTCTATTGGACCACCTATCGGATCCGCAATATCGATATCATCGCTTTGTGGATCAACATATTCTTTTAATGTAAAGAGCTTCTCATTCACATGAGGATAAAAAATCTTAATCATTTCTTTATGAGAATTTGTCATCGTTAAAACGATATCTGCCCAATGAAGAAGCTCGTCTGTCACAGGCTGTGAAAGGTGGTCGAATTCAATTCCCTTTTCAGCTAGTACCGCCTTCGTCCCTTCCGATGCCGGACTGTTAGGATAAGCTTGCACGCCTGCAGATTTCACTTGAACGGTCTCACCGAACTTTGAGCGTAAAAGCGCTTCAGCCATCGGACTTCTACAAGTATTTCCTGTGCAAACGAATAACACTTTTTTCATGTAATGAACAACGTCCTTTCTAATTCTGAGCTATCCTTTTTTCTGTGAAACTTCCCTATACCTTATTATGTTCCATAGTATCATAACGTATTTAAAAACGGTATAGACAACGTGGCAATTGCTTCCTTTTTATTGGTTTCAAAGCTTCACTAAAAAATGAGCTTAATCCCAAACCCTATTAAAATAAAACCACCAAGCAACTCGCCATATGAACCGACATAATGTTTGAATTTCGACCCCATTATGAGTCCGGCCCACGCTAATACCATGCTAACAATTCCCATCATAAGAACCGTTAAAGCTGTCTTCGTCCCTAACATACCAAAACTTAAACCTGCTGAAAAGCTATCCAAACTCACACTTAAGGCGAACATAAGTAAGCCAAATCCAACTGGCTGCATCATCCCGTCATCTTCATCCGATTTAAAAGAAGATAGAACCATTTGCAGTCCAATAATTAATAAAAGGCCACCACCAATCAATGTCGCAATCATGCCAAAATAATTCGATAATAGCTTCCCAGTCGCAATCCCTAATAAAGGCATAATAATATGAAACAATCCAATAGTGACACCTATGTTAAAAATTTGCTTCAATCGCAGTCCAAGCATACCCATTCCAAGTGCCACTGAAAAGGCATCCATCCCTAGCGCACTAGCCATGATGAAAAGCGTAAAAATCTCCCCCATCGAATCCACTCCTTGTACATGCTATGACCAATGTATGCACGTCCAAAGAAAAATAGACAACCAACTTTGTGTTGGCTGTCTTTGTGGTTCAATTGCGGGATATTCTTACGGTTTTGATGACCTTTTCTTTTTTTGGGGCTCTGGTTGGGCACTAATCGAACCTTTTCGTTACCTTTCCCTAACTTCCTCTCTCGTTCGGGCACTAATTGAAATCCCAGCTTATTCAGACATTCCTGAGTTTTCCCTAACGAATTTCTCCTGCTGCAGCTTTTTCCAAGCGATTCATGATGGCGATCCCTAATCCTTCATACGGAAACATTTCCGCGAAGATGACTTCCACTTCATCGTCATCGAATCTTCGTAAACTTTGATATAATTCACTAGCAACGGTTGCTAGTTTCATTCTACTCCCACACGCAACCACAACATCCGCTTCGTATTTCCCTTCATTTTCAACGGTTGTTAACACCCCAACACGTTTTCCGTCCTTTTTCGCCCGTGAAACTAGATCAGGTATTTTCGCTGTATCTTGTACTAAATACACGGTGCCCACAGGGGAATAATGCTTATATTTCATTCCAGGCGATGCTGGCGTTTGATCGGCTGCTAAAAGTGCCGGGTCCACCTCAATCGGACCAATGACTGCTTCTATCTCTTCTTTTGTTACCCCTCCTGGCCGATAAAGTACCGGAACAGGCTTCGAGCAATCCAACACCGTTGACTCAAGGCCGACCCCCGTTTTCCCTCCATCGACAATTCCTCTAATTCTCCCTACTAAATCATGATACACATGCTGAGCCGTCGTCGGACTTGGTTTTCCTGATAAATTGGCACTCGGCGCTGCAACCGGTACGCCCGCCTCCTTCAATAATGCTCTTGCTACGTCATGGTCCGGCATCCGAACGGCTACGGTTTCCAATCCAGCTGTTACACTTGGAGCCACCACCTGTTTTTTCTTAAAAATAAGCGTCAATGCGCCTGGCCAAAAATGCTTCATTAACTGTTCAGCAACAGTAGGTATATCCGCTACTAGCTCCTTTAATTGATGGGTTTCGGCAATATGTACAATCAGCGGGTTGTCACTAGGACGGCCTTTTGCTTCAAAGATTTTCTTTACCGCTTCCTCCTCTAACGCATTTGCACCAAGTCCATACACCGTCTCCGTAGGGAAAGCAATCACCTCTCCCTTTTTTATCCACAGAGCAGCTTCCCTTAGCAAACGGAGGTTTTCCTCACTCTCAAAAGAGTTATCCACACTCCAAATTTTTGTCTGTTTATAACTCACTGTTCATCTCTCCTATCTTCTCCATTTTGCAAGGGTTGTCTAATGATGTCAACAAAACGAAGAAAATTCGACTTAAACCCTATAAAATCAGTATGTTCATTCACGAAACAACGTCTTTCCTTTCTTTTATTCGACAAAACTCACTCTTGTCCACAAAAACAAGTTGTCCACAACTGTGGACAACTTGTAGATAACTCCCATTATTTATTCACTTTTCCACAACTTACTGCTCTAACTCACATGCCCACACTTTTGCATCACCGTTTGCATTTTTCCTGAAGTGTTCCGAGTTTTTGATCGCTTTTGGAACCTCGTCTTTTTCTACTTCCCGAAAACCTAACTGATGAAACAAGGCATTCGTCCCTTTTGCACATAAATACACGGTTTCAATTTGTTGTTCTTCCGCATATTTTAATGTTAGCTGTAAAAACTCAAGACTCAGCTTCGCATTCCAAATTGGAGAGTCTAATACGAGTGAGCGAAGAAGTCCGTATTGTTCATACTGCTCGACTCCAACCGTACCGATCATGTTTTCTTCTTCATCTTCTACAACGAGAAAGCTTTCAATATATTGTTCAATTCCTTGATCTCTTAAACCTGCTTTTGCGACTAATTTCTGAATTGGAAGCATATCGCGCATTTCACCTTTACGAACAACAATCCCCATAAACTCCACCCTCTCTTAATCTGAAGGCATTGAAAAGGGTGAAAACCAACCTTTTTCAGTGCCTCTTATTAAAGTAGGATTGGCTCCGCACGTTGCGTGCCTGGTATGAGAAACCCATTCATACCAAGCTTTTCGAAAAGATTGCAACGGCTTCACACATTCCTTCGAGGGCATTGAAAAAGGTGAAAACCGTCCTTTTTCAGTGCCCTCTCTTAATCTATTACTAGATTGTTATGTGGAGCTTGTACACTTTATGCTAGATAAATACGTTCGAATGAAAAAAGATAGTCAAAGGTTCATTTCGACCTTTAACTATCCTAACATAGAAGCTTTTATACTTTTTCAGAAGAAAAGATACGCTCTTTTATTTTCGAGAAAATTTCAACTACGAAAAATGCAACCTCTACTTCTTCTCCCTCTTCTTCCACTACATCTTCTTCAACCTCAGCATCCGCTGCTACTGCATCACCATTTGCCATATCAAGAAAACATAACGGCGGGAATAGCACACACCACCAGTTTTCTCCTTTTCCTTCACCTAGCGTAATCAATATCGCATCATACAAACCAGCTGGATAAACAATGTTTCCATATAACTTTGTCGGAAACTCAACTTCTGAAAAACTGACTTCAAAATCTTGATCAAGACCCATTCTTGCCAACTCATCTTCTACAATTTTTTCTATTTTTGCTAGATTATCTTCAATCATCGCTTTTCCTTCATCTAAATCGCTCACACCAAGAACCATCTCTGTGATCGCCGCATTCACTTCATCACGAATTTCACGCTTCAATGCTTGATCCCTTACAGAATCACTATTTGCTAAAATGCGTAACCGAACCGCATCCTCTTGACTAACTTCATTATGTAAAGACGCAACCGCCACTGCATTTTGAGATTCCCAGTTCATAATTAACACAAATAAAGAGAATAATAGATAAATAACTACGTTTGGTTTCATTTCAAAAGCACCGTCCCTTCATAAAAACATTGTGGACAGGACGGTGCGATTTTAAACTATGATTCTAAAAAAAATTTTTAGTAGATTTCATACAACGATTAAAACAGTGGTTGTTCCTTGTCTGTAAACTGATAATAAAAAGGAGCAATGGCAAAAAAGACGATGAACAATCCGAAAATGAGCACAAGCTGCCAAATAAAAGAAAAGTCAAATAGTAGTCGAAGGAGTGATGGGATAAACACGATTGGTAAAACGAGCACACCCGACCGCCATTTTGAATGAGTCGTTGAGTATTGTTTAGCCCCGCAATGCTTACACTTTTTTCGACCTTCAATAAAAAATAAAAGTTCTTTCCAGCGAAATGGCTTTTGACATGACCAACAAATAGGTAACACCATTGAAACCTCCTATTTATTTGAAATGAGACGTATGTTCCTTTTCCTTAGTTACTGATTTTTTATGTGTTCTGCCCATGTTCGTTCCATTACACTGCAGCCACTCGCTTTCCGCGGGGAGGTGCCGAGCCTCCTCGGCTACGCCAGAGGTGTCTCGCCCCTACCTCTTCTTCCCGCAGGAGTCGAGTGACTTCCGCTCCATTTCACTTTGAGTATTACCTTCTTCAGAGCAACATCCTTTAGAAACAACCCTTATAAAGAGCCACAGTTGAAAATAAAACGATGATAACCGTTAAGACAATCATTAAAAGGCCCAACACATTTTTCACCTATTACTATTATGACAGCTACTGTTAATTTTTTCAAAAAACTGATTTTTGCTTTATTACGTTAGATAGTTGAATATGTTCGTTCCACTCGCACACGCAAGGAGGAACCGAGTGGCTGCCGCACAATGGATCTTAGTTGATATATTCTACAACAATCTTTACTTAAAACAGCTTTTTCAAAAACAAACACCAGCAAAGAGGATATCCTCTTTGCTGGCAAAATCGTTATTTCGTCATATCCCCATAAGCTAAGACCATTCGCTCTTTGCCGTTGATGTCATTTTTTATTTCCGTTGTTGCTTGTGGAAATGTTGTTTGAAGCATCTCTTTTACAACCCTGGCTTGCCCTACTCCAACCTCAAACCCGATGAGGCCTTTGTCCGTTATCACTTGTGGAAGCTCCTCCATAAATCGACGATACAAATCAAGTCCATCCTCGCCGCCGAATAGCGCTAAATGAGGCTCATGGTCTCTGACATGAACAGCTAGACTTGGCGCGTCGGTGAGCGGTATGTATGGTGGATTGGAAACAACCGCCTCCACCCGGACTCCTTCTGCAATCAAAGGTTTAAGCAAGTCTCCATGTTTAAATGAAACATGCGCACCCAGGTCTGTAGCATTTTTTTTCGCCACTTGAATGGCTTCTTCTGAAATATCAATAGCCTGGACAGCTAGGGTCTCATCCTCTAGTACGAGCGTAACCGAAATAGCTCCACTCCCTGTTCCAACATCAACTAACGAAATGTTCTCTTCTTGGAAAAGCTTCTGCTTCAGCTCAGTAATCGCTACAACGAGCTCCTCTGTTTCTGGTCTCGGGATGAGCACATGCTCGTTCACCGAAAAACGGCGCCCATAAAATTCTTCATAACCGATAATATGCTGAACGGGCGAACCTAGAGCATGGCGATCTAGGTCTGCTTTCAAGCGTTCGAACAACTCAGGCTCAATCTGATCATCTAATATCATCAACAGTTTTGCCCGGTTTACTTGATAATAATGGCGCAGCAACCACTCCGCAACGGGTGGTTCCAATTCTCTTTCCTCTAAAAAAGAAGAAGCCCAACGAAGGGCCTCACGAATCGTTCTATCATTCATCTTATTGCTCTGCATTTTGCATCGCTTCCGCTTGTTCTTCCACAATCAATGCATCCACGATTTCATCAAGCTTTCCTTGAAGGATTTGCTCTAGCTTTTGAATCGTTAGACCGATGCGGTGATCGGTTACACGGCTTTGCGGGAAGTTATACGTACGAATCCGCTCTGAACGATCTCCCGTACCAACTGCGAGCTTACGGTTTTGATCGTATTCAGCTTGAATTTCACGATTGATTTTATCGAAAACACGTGCGCGTAATACTTTCATCGCTTTTTCTTTGTTCTTAATCTGCGACTTTTCGTCTTGACACGATACAACCGTATTGGTCGGTAAGTGAGTTAGACGAACGGCTGACATCGTCGTGTTAACACTCTGTCCACCCGGACCACTAGAAGCAAATGTATCAACGCGAATATCTTTTTCATGAATATCCACTTCCACTTCTTCTGCTTCAGGAAGAACCGCAACCGTCGCAGTCGATGTATGAATACGGCCACCTGATTCCGTCGCCGGAACACGCTGAACGCGGTGAGCTCCATTTTCATATTTTAACTTTGAATAGGCACCTGCACCGTTAACAGAAAAAATAATTTCCTTAAAGCCACCAAGCTCTGTTGTGGTGGATTCAATAACTTCCCTCTTCCAACCTTGCGCTTCCGCAAAACGGCTGTACATTTTGTAAAGATCTCCGGCAAACAACTGGGCTTCATCTCCACCAGCAGCCCCGCGAATCTCCATGATAACGTTTTTATCATCGTTCGGATCTTTTGGAAGTAATAAAATCTTTAATCGCGCTTCTAACTCTTCTTTCCGATCAGCAAGTTCACTAATTTCCTCTTTCACCATTTCATACATTTCATTATCAAGCTTTTCTTCGAGCATCGCCTTTGCATCTTTATGCTGCTCGTTTACTTCTTTATATTCACGATACGTTTGGACTGTTTCTTCTAAGTCTGACTGTTCCTTTGAATATTCACGTAATTTTTTTGAATCATTTATCACATCAGGATCACTAAGTAACTCGTTGAGACGATCATAACGATCCTCAACCGATTGTAAACGATCTAACACGGTCTTCACCTCATTAAGATTTTCCAGTGTATAACATTCTAATTATAGTATAGAGCAAAGGATGGGTCAATGTGAGTTCAGTTTAAAAAGGAGGAGTTTCCTTTTCATTGTAACTCGATGCCAGCACGTGAAGCGTGTTATCTGTTATATATCGCCTTACTTTGTCCGAACTCGTGCCTTCTTCGGACAACTCTCTGCTTCTTCCCTTCATTCTTGTCCGAACTCGCGCCTTCTTCGGACAACTTTCTCCTTCTTCCCCTCATTCTTGTCCGAACTTATCCCCTCTTCGGACAACTTTCTCCTTCTCCACCTCATTCTTGTCCGAACTTATGCCCTCTTCGGACAACTTTCTGCGTCTCCACCTCATTCTTGTCCGAACTCGCACCTTCTTCG
>NZ_BAUT01000044.1 GCF_000513095.1 Halalkalibacter wakoensis JCM 9140 | reverse complement strand
ATGCGCATAAACAATACGCTCAAGGCGCAGAAGAGCGCTGTTCCGGAGAACAGCATCTTCTTTGAATAAGCCGATGAGGGTAACAAAATGAGTACCTTTTTAGAAGACTCATCATGCTCTCTTCTGACAGAAATGAAAGAGAAGGGGAAGAAGTTGTCTGAAGAAGGGCTCTCTTCTGACAGAAATGAAAGAAAAGGGAAAAAAGCTGTCCGAAGAAGAGCTCCCTTCTGACAGAAATGAAAGAGAAAGGGAGAAAGTTGTCCGAACCCACCCCATCTTCAGACAAGATGAAGCACCAAAAGCTAAATCGAGTCCGAACCTAGCCAACTATGAACTAGTTTCATTTATTCAATGTCGAAACTTAAACTCTTATCTAACTCAAATTCTACATACCAATTGGCTATCTCTACAAAATAATCATCGTTGCACATAATTAAAATAGTTTAAAAGGAGTTGAAAGTAGATAGCTTAAAAAAGCAAAAAAACTGTCCTTCATCTCCCTGATGAAAAACAGTTCACTGGCATTCTTATTATCGAAAGAACTTTCAAGAACAATGAATCCTCGACTTAGTCCTTTTTCCACCATCTAAACTTAAAAAAGAACAAAACAGCAATAACCGCTAATAGACCTGACAATGCAAAATAAATTAAAAATTTATGTGTCTCAAATGATTGCTTAATAAAATACCACCTAATCCCAAGCTCATAACCTGATAAAACAAAGACGATGACCCAAAAGAAGGCCCCAATATACGAACAAAGCATAAAAACGCGCAAATTTAGACGAGAAATTCCGGCTAAATAACCAGTAACATGCCTAATTCCAGGGATAAAATAACCGATGATTAAGAGCCAAGCCCCATGCTTAGAAAACAACTGCTGGGCTTTTTCAATTCGTTTATGTGTCAAACGTAACTTTGGACCAAATTTTAACAGGAAAGGAAGACCTAATTTCGCTCCAAGTAAGTAGCTAATCGTAATTCCGATAATGGCACCGAGATATGAACTTATGAGTGCCGTCAAAAGATTGATTCTCCCTAGATATGCATAGTATCCAATGGTGAGCAATAATACCTCATCTGGGACAGGAAGACCTACTATTCCACCGATTAGTGCAATGAAAATTCCGAAATATCCATATTCAAAAATTAAGTACTTTACTATTTCCATATGATCTTCCTAACTAAAAGAGACTAGTCCTATTATAACGAATTTTCAGTTAGGAAACGAGATTAGAAATGAAAAATACAGAATAAAGCAGCTCAGATATGAACTGCTTTATTATAAATATTGAAGTAAACTAGTAGCAATAGAGAAGTAAATTAATAAACCTAAAATATCATTTATTGTTGTAATAAATGGCCCTGATGCAATAGCTGGATCTAGTTTTAACTTATTAATAATTAATGGGACAATTGCTCCAATAACAGTGGCAATGCTTAACGAACAAAAAACAGAAACCCCAACAATGATTGCTAGAATGACATTTCCATAAATCAGTGGAATGATGAGCACTAAAACTAGGGCACACAACAATCCAATCATGAGTCCTGTGCTAAACTCTCTTCGTAGTGTACGAAGGAGGCCTTTCTTCTCTATGGTACCAAGAGCTAGCCCGCGAACGACTACGGCTAGAGACTGGGTACCGGTATTACCTGCTGAATCCATTAGTAATGGAATAAAAGCAGCCAAAAGGACAATTTGCTCTAATGTCTCTTCATATTGATCAATGATACCAGCTGTAATCAGTCCGAAAAACATAAGCATAATAATCCAAGGTGAACGTAATTTTGCTGCTTGGAAAGCTGAAAGATTTACGTCGGTTGCCCCGCGTGAAGCGGAGAACTCCCCTAAGTCTTCAGTTGTTTCATCTTCTATAACATCCATTACATCATCGACTGTGACTATTCCTAATAATGTTCGATTTGGACTTATAATAGGAGCTGCTAAGAGGTCGTATTTTTTAATTAACTTGGCAACCTCTTCTTGATCAGAAGTGGACTCAATTGATATAACCCTTGAACTCATCAAATGTTCAATGACTTCATTGGGCGACGCTGTCAGTAAGTCACGTAAGGAAAGAACTCCGACAAGCTGCTTCACATCATTTACTACATATAAATAATAAATGGTTTCAGCATCAGGTGCTTCTAAACGCAACTGTTCAATGACCTGCTGGACGGTTTGATTCGAAGTAATCGAAACAAATTCTTTCGTCATAATTGAACCAGCTGTTTTGGGAGGATATGACATCAAATCAATGACATGATTCGCCTCTTCTGCTTTCATTGTTCTTAAAATGGCTTCTGCTTCATGAGCTTCTAATTGAGAGAGAAAATCGGCTGCATCATCTGCATACAAATGATTTAACATGTTAGCTGCGTACTGTTGATCAAGTTCTATAACGGCTAAATGTTTCTGTTCTTCAAAATCAAGTGCTTGAAAAATGGCAGCCATTTCGTTAGAATGAATGGCTTTGTATAGCTTTTGACGGAAACTTTCTTCAAGCGTTCCATAAAATTCTGCTTGATCAATTGGGTGTAACTGGAGAAATTCCCGACGAAAATGAGCATACTTACAGTCCTTTAACAATCCTATTAAATCATTTCTATACTGTTCTCTTTTCTCATTGTTAAGTTTCCCCATGGTTGACCTCCTTTTTATTAAACCACAGCAGTGCAGCGTAGGAGCCTCACCTAGCGAGGTATTCATTTAATTATGCTCTTTTACTTTATGCGGAAGTTTGGCAATGGTTCAGTCCGTAAAAACAATAGGAACCTAAAAGGAGAAAAACAGATTACTAGATTAGTTTCTTGCTCAACTCTCTCTCGTGCGATAAAATCAAACTATTCGTACTATAAAGGAGTACTTAACCTTGAACGAAACGATTGTAAAAAATATAGTAGCCATTGCAATTGGCGCGGCAATTGGCACAAGTCTTCGTTACTATTTAAATCTTTATACGTTAACCACTGGTTATCCAATTGGTACGTTAATTGAAAACCTAGGTGGAAGTTTATTGCTTGGATTCTTAACGGGTTGGTTTGTCATTCAAATCCCTCGTGAATGGATAAAAGTTGGTCTAGGAGTTGGACTGTGTGGCGGCTTTACAACGATGTCGACACTTGCTAGTGACACTGTCTTTCTTTTTTTAGAGCATGCTTGGTGGCTAAGTGCAGGATATGTGGCCTTGTCGGTTTTGGGTGGAATTAGCTTTGCTCTAGGAGGGTACGTTCTTGGTTTGAAAGTAGGAGAGCGTAAGAAATCGCAGGGGGTGGAAAGAGGATGAACCTTCTGTTAGTAAGTTTAGGTGGAGCGATAGGTGCAATTATTCGCTACTTGGTAGGATTAGCGATCATGAAACGATTCCCAACACCACCTATCCCAATTGCTATGCTCGTAGTCAATCTACTTGGCTCACTTGGATTAGGCATTTTTTATGGGACGTATTATAGTGGAATTCCCCTTGGGGCCTATGAAGAGCCTGCCTTTTTGTTGATTGGAATTGGTTTCTTTGGTGCATTTACGACTTTTTCTACCTTTAGTACAGAAACGGTACAGTTGTATCAAACAAAAGCATGGAAACCGTTATTTTCTTACATAAGCATTTCTATTGTTGGATCGATTCTTATGTTTGTTGGAGGTTTCATTTTAACAAAGTAAAAATAGAGCAGGGGATGGAATGAATGAGAGAAATGAACTTTAATACGAACACAGTGCATTTTCAAACGAAAGAACCTTCTAGAAATGCAAGCAAGGCTAAGCCAATCTATCAAACATCTGCTTTTGTTTTCACGGACTTAGATGATATGGAAAGCTTTTACGAAGGAGAAAAGGAGTACCTTTATTCAAGGTATAGCAATCCAAATACAGATGATCTTGGAAAAGGAGTTGCTCTTCTAGAAGAAACAGACGACGGAGTAGCAACGTCATCTGGAATGTCCGCTATTTTAGCAGGAGTGTTAGCTATTGCCAATCCTGGGGATCATCTTCTCGCTTCCGATGATTTGTACGGAGGAACATACCAGCTGTTTGCTCAAGAACTGCTTAACTTTGGGATTGATGTTAGTTTTGTTTCCTTTCAAAGTATCAATACAGTAAAAGAAGCATTCACTGATAAAACCGTTCTGATCTACACAGAATCTGTCACTAATCCTCTTCTAAGAGTTGAAAACCTTGAGGAAGTTATCGCATTAGCAAAAGAAAAAGGTGTAAAGACGATGATTGATAATACGTTTGCTACCCCTTATTTGCTAAAGCCCGCAACACTTGGAGCCGATCTAGTTGTTCATAGTGCAACGAAATATATTGGTGGACATAGTGATGTAACAGCTGGTGTTCTAGTTGGAGAGCAGGAGTTAATTAATAAAGCTAGAGGAAAAGTCATTACCCTTGGCTGCAACTTAAGTCCGTTTGAGGCGTGGCTTGCTTGCCGCGGGTTAAAGACGTTAAGTATTCGAATGGAAAGGCAAAGTCACAATGCCAAAGTACTTGCTAAAGCACTTGAAGCACATGAAGGAGTTGAACGTGTATTTTACCCTAAAGATGTTTCTGAAAAAGGGAATGGGGCAATGGTTAGCGTTGATTTAGCCGATCATGTAAACGTGGAACAGTTTTTCCGTTCGCTTGACTGGGTGAAAATTGCTCCAACACTTGCTGGTGTGGAGACAACCGTTTCTTACCCGCTTCGTACATCTCACCGTACAATTCCAGATGAATTACGAAAAGAACTAGGAATCGGGAAACAGCTTGTTCGTATTTCTGTAGGGATTGAAGATGAAAGAGATATTGTAGAGGCTTTTGTAAAGGCGATTGAAAAGGCAAAATAAAAGCCGAATCAAAGGACTTGAAACCTTTTTTAAGTCTTTAAAAATTTTATTTAAAAAAAGCTTGCAAGTGTGATTTAATCATGGTATTATTATTTTTGTTGCAAAGAAAATAGTCTGGTGGCGATAGCGAAGAGGTCACACCCGTTCCCATGCCGAACACGGTCGTTAAGCTCTTCAGCGCCGATGGTAGTTGGGGGCTTCCCCCTGTGAGAGTAGGACGTTGCCAGGCTGAAATTCTTTGTATAAAAAGAAAAGATGTTGACTATACTATTATTGTAAACAGTTAACACACTTTATAACGACGCGGGGTGGAGCAACGAGCAATACATCGTTGAAAACACTGCGAGTAACATCGACGCATTAACATCTTTGAAATGCGAGAAGAGGAAGATGTATTCTTCATTGAAAAGCATCATCCGAATACTTTATAACGACGCGGGGTGGAGCAGCCTGGTAGCTCGTCGGCTCATAACCCGAAGGTCGGCGGTTCAAATCCGTCCCCCGCAATACCAAGAAGAGACCGAAACGATATGTTTCGGTTTTTTCTTTTGCTATGATATCTAATGACTTGGGCAATCAGGTAAAATCAGATAAACTAGAAGAGAGACAACCCTTAGGTAGTAACATTCCTAAGGTTTTTTTATAAACGGATGATTTTCAGTGAGAGGGTCGGTTACAATGAAAGATGAGTTTGCATTTATTTCAAAAATCTCCCCTGATCATACCTATCAGAGTAGCCTTGTGCGTGGGATAGGAGATGATGCAGCTGTGTATGCTGGGTCGTCTGAAATGGAACAGGTTGTTTGTGTCGATACAATGGTAGAAGGAGTACATTTTCGAAAAGATACGCTTAGTTCCTTTCAGATAGGGAAAAAAGCGTTGGCGATTAATATTAGCGATATAGCGGCAATGGGGGCTATTCCAACCTACTATCTTGTTTCCGTTGCCGTTCCACCTACTTGGACAGAAGAAGAGCTTAGTGAGATCTATGAGGGGATGAACGAGTTAGCTAAACGGTACGAGATCGATTTAATCGGCGGAGATACGGTGTCGTCTAATGATGCACTTGTCATAACCGTGACAGCTATTGGAAAGGTTGAACAAGGGAAAGCTATTTTTAGAAGCGATGCTAGGGCTGATGATATTGTTTTTCTAACTGGATATGTTGGAGGCTCAGCTGCTGGGCTAGACGTATTGTTTGAAAAGGGGTTTAATGGACTTTTCTCTGATAAGGAAAAGCAACTCGTAAAAGCTCATCAAGAGCCAACTCCTCATGTTGAAGCAGGGAGGATTCTTGCGAAATCAAATGCGCGAATTTCGTTAAATGACGTGAGCGATGGAGTAGCAAGTGAAGCAAACGAACTAGCAGAGGCTAGTCAGGCAAGGCTGATCATTGAACAAGAGAGAATTCCGCTTCATCCAGCGATGAGTGAGTATTCGGTTGAGAGACAGTTGAAGTTTGCAATGTTTGGCGGCGAAGACTTTGTGTTAATAGGGACGGTTCCGAAAGAGAAAAAAGAAGAAATCTCAACACAATTTCGAAAAAGTGGCTTACCGTTTCATGAGATTGGTTTTATGGAAGCTGGTGAACCTAGCGTGTTTATAAAAGAGGGAAATGAACGAAAGAAAATTCAAAAACATGGATACAATCATTTTCAAAAGCGTGGGTGAAGGTATGGAGGATTGGAATGTAGTAACAGAGTCACCAGAGGAGACGATGACTCTAGCAGAGAAGTTAGGAAATATAGCTCAACCCGGTGATGTTCTTACACTTGAAGGAGACCTCGGCGCTGGAAAGACAAGCTTTACAAAGGGCTTTGCAAAAGGACTTGGGGTAAAACGTGTCGTTAACAGTCCCACATTTACAATAATAAAAGAGTATAAGGGGCGAATACCTCTTTATCATATGGATGTGTACCGAATGGAAGATGAGATGGAAGACCTCGGACTAGAAGAGTATTTTTACGGGGATGGTGCAACGGTGATTGAATGGCCTAGTATGATTGCAAGTCAGTTGCCGGAAGATCGCCTTATGATCTCATTGTTTCATGAAGGAGAGATGAGCAGGAATATAGTATTTCGAACGACAGGCCCCCGTTCAGTTGAGTTATTAAAGGAGTTGCGTCATGAGTAAAACATTAGCCATTGATACGTCATCATTTGTTATGGGGATTTCGGTTACAGATGGAGAACGAACGTTAGGTGAAGTTACAACAAATATCAAAAAAAATCATTCAATTCGGCTAATGCCAGCTATCGATCAATTGATGAAAGAAGTCGGAATAAAACCGAATCAACTTGAGAAAATTGTTGTAGCCAATGGACCAGGTTCTTACACTGGAGTTCGAATTGGTGTAACGACAGCAAAAACACTTGCATGGTCATTAAACATACCTGTTATTGGTGTATCAAGTGTCGCGGTTCTTGCTCAGACAGGTCGTTTTTTCGATGGAATCATTTCTCCCATTATGGATGCAAGACGCGGACAAGTTTATACAGGGCATTATGAGGTGGAAGGTAGCGATGTAAAAGAGGTTGCACATGATCGACTTGTTTTATTAGAAGACTGGCTTCTGTATGTAAAAGAGCAGAATAAACGAGTGTTATTTATCGGCCAAGATGTGTCGCTTCATGAGTCACTTATTCGTGAGAGGCTTGGAGAAATGGCTTGTTTTGCAACTGGTTCCATGTCTTTGCCAAGACCTTCAGAATTAGCTCGGTTAGGCCAAGGGAAAACGATGGATGAATCCGTGCACTCATTTGTCCCCAATTATTTGCAACTAGCCGAAGCCGAAGTTAATTGGCAAAAAGCACAAAAAGAAACGAGCTGTGACTCATGATTGAGCAGAAAAAGGAACAAATTCGTTTTATGACAGTAGAGGATTTGGACGTAGTCATGGAAGTAGAACATGATGCGTTTACCACCTCCCCTTGGGACCGATCCATTTTTTTAACTGAATTAACGTCAAATCAATTTGCGCATTATTTAGTTTATGAAGTCGAAGAAGAGATAATCGGCTACTGTGGATTGTGGATTGTCATGGATGAAGCTCAAATCACGAACGTGGCTGTTCATTCAAAATATCGCGGTAAAGGTCATGGTGAGAAGTTGCTTCGATACGTGATCGCTTTTTTAAAACAAATGGGTGTAGTGAAACTCTCTTTGGAAGTAAGAGTTTCGAATGAAGTCGCTCAGAACCTTTATCGAAAAATAGGTTTTGTAGAAGGTGGCATAAGAAAAAACTATTATGCTGATAATTTAGAGGATGCTCTAGTGATGTGGGTGAGTATAGATGAATGAAAAGGAATTAATTTTAGCCATTGAGACAAGTTGTGATGAAACGTCGGCAGCCGTTATCGAAAACGGGAGAACGATTGTAAGCAATGTCGTCTCATCACAAATTGAAAGCCATAAACGTTTTGGTGGAGTTGTCCCTGAGGTGGCATCGCGTCATCACGTTGAACAAATTACAGTGATCATCGAGCAAGCATGGAGGAGGCAAACGTTACATTTGCTGATTTACATGCTGTTGCTGTAACCGAAGGCCCTGGCCTTGTTGGTGCGTTATTAATTGGGGTTAATGCAGCTAAATCAATCGCATTTGCTCATAATATCCCGCTGATTGGTGTCCATCATATTGCTGGTCATATTTATGCGAATCAACTCGTCAAACCAATTTCCTTCCCGCTCTTGGCCCTTGTTGTTTCCGGTGGTCATACAGAACTTGTGTATATGAAGGAAGATGGCCATTTTGAAATTATCGGAGAGACTCGAGATGATGCAGTTGGTGAAGCATATGACAAAGTGGCACGAACGCTTGGATTGCCTTATCCAGGAGGTCCTCATATTGACCGTCTAGCCAAAGAAGGTAGTGAAACAATCGATTTTCCTAGGTCATGGTTAGAACCAGGTTCATTTGATTTTAGTTTTAGTGGATTGAAATCTTCCGTTATTAACACATTACACAACTTTAAACAACGTGGTGAGGAAGTGAAGGTGGAAGATGTTGCGGCAAGTTTTCAAGCGAGTGTCATAGATGTTCTTGTAGGGAAAACAAAGAAAGCTGTGGAACAACTCGAAGCAAAGCAGCTTCTATTAGCTGGAGGAGTTGCGGCGAATCAAGGACTACGTCAAGCGTTAGAAAAAGAGTTTTCCACAACCGAGGTCGATCTTAGAATCCCGCCATTGTCGCTTTGTACAGATAATGCCGCCATGATTGGGGCTGCAGCAAGTGTAAAGCTGAAGACTGAAAAATTTGCTTATTATGATTTAAATGGAAACCCTGGACTTGATTTGGAACAACAGTAAATATATGAATAAAAACCACTTAAGAGAGCAAATGCTATCGATAAGTGGTTTTTTTGTATATTGTGGCTGAATGGAAGCGACCCATGTTGAAATTTGCCAAAAAGAAGAAGAAGAAAAGGAACGGTTAGACAAGAGTTTTGTCGTAAAACGTAAAAATACTGTTAACAATTTTTATCCACAGTGTTGTTAACAATGTGGGTAAATCAAAAAAGACTACAAACAGTACGAAAAAATATGTTATTAACTTTTTTGTGGATAACCTAGTGGATAATGTGTATAAATAATTAAACCCTATATAAATCAAGGATTTACTTGTGAATAAGTATGTGGATAGTGTGGATATGTCAGAAAATTAGCCAAAAGGGTATGAAGAATATGTGGAGAAAGCTTACATTCGTAACAATACTACTATTCATTTGTTTGTTTCCTTTCATCAGTTTTGCAGAAGAAGAAACAAAATCAGAGAAAATTGTCGTTATTTTAGTTCCAGGATTCTCGATAAACGAGGCAGACTGGTTGATCCAAAATGAGCAGGACAGCTTCATATGGTCTGAGGCGGCTTTTGGAGCAATGAATGTTAGGCCTGATGGACCTTATTCCTATTTAAATAATATGGTGACGATGGCAGCTGGTGTTAAGGCTGTAGGAGTACAAGGTTGGAATAGTTATGAAATCGAAGAAGAGGTGAACGGATTTCCTGCGAATGAATGGACGTATCAATTAACCGGGATCTATAAAACGCAAGGACTCATTCATCCTGATTTTCATCGGCTAAACAACAAAAATCAACAAGGGACTCACCGTGGTCAAGTAGGAGACTTTGGAGAGCTACTAAGCTTAGCAGGTATTAAGAGAGAAGTATATGGTCATAGTGACACATTGGAAGAACAGATTCGATATGGGGCTTTACTTGCTGTTGATAAAAATGGCGATGTGGATGGAGAACTTAATAATGCAGTCAAAAAACAATCTGGTGCGATAAACGGGCAGGAAATGGATGTGGATTACCTTATAAACAAACTATCAACAGATGGGGAAAAAGAGTCTCGTTTTATTGTTGTAGAATGGGGCGATTTATACCGTTTGTTTGATCAAGCTTATTATATGGAAGACTCTCATTTCCAACAGGAACGAAACAGGCAGCTATTGCGTTTACAGTCATTTGTAGAGAAAGCACGTGAGGAAGTCGATCACCTTTGGTTGCTTTCACCGATGATGCATAAGCAAGCTTATGATGAACGTCAGCAGCTAGCACCCGTTTTTTATTGGGGAGAAAAGACTGGGGGTTTTTTGCATTCCGGTACAACGAGACAGGAATATTTATTAAGTAGCACGGATGTCATCCCGACCATTTTAAATTCATATGGATTGTCGAATGATTCGTTTTCTGGGAATACGATTATACAAACGGAAAGTGGTGTTGTTGATAAAACCCCAGCATTGCAAACGATAGATGAAATTGTCCTTATTTATCAAAGCCGTGCTAGTGTATTATCGATTTATATTACGTGTTTAGTTGTTGCGTTAATTGGTGCAGCTCTCTATGGATCGTTTGGAACGAAAAAAAGAAGAACATGGCGGTACATAACAAGATTGCTATTATTATCAGCTCTATGGTCACCATTTTGGTTTCTTGCCTTATCTGGGACAGTCAAAACGATAGGAGTCAGTGGCTTTGTCGTAAGTCTAATTGCCAGCTCATTTCTAGCTGGGTATGTAGTGGAAAAAGGGAGCGAGAAGCCTATTTTTTGGATTGGTGTTATGACCTTTCTTTTAATTACGATCGATGTTTTTATGGCCTCCGTTTTGATGCAACGTTCGTATTTAGGGTATGATCCAATTATTGGGGCCAGGTATTATGGGATAGGGAATGAATTTGCGGGAGTGTATGTGATCTCCGCTATTATGATGTTGAGTCCACTTACAAAATGGAATCATAAAGGGCTCTCTCTTTCCCTTATGCTAGCTATCTTTTTCTTAGTCGTAGTGGTCTTAGGGAAAAATAATCTTGGGACAAATGCAGGGGCAACTCTTTCGGCTGGATTGGCGTTTTCCTTTTTCCTATACAGATTTTTAGTGAAACGATGGTCGTGGCGCTTCTTGTTTACCATTGCAGCTGCTTCAATGAGCGTCTTGTTCCTCTTTCTATATATGCTACAATTAACAGGAGAACAGACACATATTGGAATGGCGTTTGAACGGTTATTAAGTGGAGACGTTCGATATATAACAGATACGATTCAGCGGAAAGTAGCCATGAATATAAAGATCTTCCGTCATTCTAATTGGACACAATTATTTATCACAAGTTATTTGTTGGGTGCGATCATTCTTTGGCGTAGAAGACTGCAGCTAGAGGGACAGGACAGACAACTTTTTCTGCAAACAGGTGTTGTCGCCTCATTTGCTTTGTTGTTATTAAATGATTCTGGAGTGGTTGCTGCAGCTACATCTATGTTCTGTGTTGTATCAGCGCACTATTATTGGTTGTCTGTAAGCAAGGAGGAAAACCATTTTGCAGTTGGAAAAACGATTCAATCTAGCCAGGCGGTTGAGGATTAGCGTTTTAGTAGTGCTTGCTATTACGCTCGCTTTAGATTACTTTCCTGTGTTAACAGGAGGAGTGGTCGGGAACACGATTATTTATCTGCTTCTCGGACTTTGCTTTGTAGCAGCGGCTACAGCTGAAGTGTTGTTACCGAGAAAGAACAACCAAAAAGCTGCTGTTCCCTTAGTGGAGCATGATTTATTTTTTATTGGTTATGTGATCGGGCTAATTGCGTTATTCACATTGGTAGGTGGACGATCGCAAATCGGATTACATATAGCGCATCCCGTTTTGTGGATATTCGTCGTCTACGCTACAATTAAATGGAATCTCGACCGAAAGCAAGCGAAGAAAGCAGAGGGCTGACTCTGCTTTCTTCTTTTTTGGGCTTTTTTTCGTAAGTGTTGTTGTTAATGGCATTGCTTTAAGTGAAAACGAAAAGTTAACGCAATATCTCACTAAATTGAATTTAATTTTATAGAGAAAAGGCCAGGTCCCTCGCTGAAGGGTCTGGCCTCTTGAATTAATCTTGGAGTTCTTCCCATTCTTCCATAAGGGAATCCATTTGTTCTTTCCTTTCGTCTATTTCGGTTTGGAGCGTTTGTGCTTTTTCGTGATCGGAATAAATAGCTGGGTCACACAGATCTTCTTCTTTTTGAGCTAGCTCTTTTTCGAGTGACTCAATCGTAGTTTCTATTTCTTCGATTCTTCGTTGCCGTTGCCGTTCTGCCTTTTTAGCTTCTTTCTCTTGTTCGTATGATCGTTTGTCAGCTTGGCTTCCTGTTCCTGAAGCCGATTGAGATGAAGGGTTACTAGCCTCTTTTTCTTGCTGCGCTAAAAACTCACGCTGCTCCATTTCGTTTTTCTTTTCGACATAGTAGTCATAATCGCCAAGATAATTGGTGATTTGCCCGTTTTCCAGTTCAGCCATCCTTGTAGCAATTCGATTTAAGAAGTAACGATCATGTGATACGAATAACAATGTCCCAGGGTAATCAATTAGGGCATTTTCAAGAATTTCTTTTGCATCAAGGTCTAAATGGTTTGTCGGCTCATCTAGAATAAGGAGATTGGCTTTTTTCATCATGAGCTTAGCGAGGGCAAGTCTTGCCTTTTCACCACCACTTAATGTCGAAACGGGTTTTGAAACGTCGTCTCCACTAAACAAAAAGTTTCCAAGTACAGTCCTAATCTCTTTTTCTGGTAACAGTGTATGTTCATCCCATAATTCTTGAAGCACGGATTTATTTGATTTTAAATTAGCCTGCTCTTGGTCGTAATAACCAATGGAAACATTGCTGCCGAAGCGAATGATTCCATCTTGAATCGGTACGTCCTTCATAAGAGCTTTTAATAAGGTTGATTTTCCAGCTCCATTAGGACCAATAAGAGCCACACTTTCCTCGCGATCAACAGCAAGGTCTAATTGTTTAAATATATCTTGATTATCATAAGAGACATGGAGATCGCTTGCTCGAATGACTTCTTTCCCGCTCTGTCGATCAATGGTAAAAGAGAAGGTTGCAGACTTCTCTGAACCAGCAGGGCGATCGAGTAACGTCATTTTTTCAAGTTGTTTGCGGCGACTTTGCGCTCTCTTTGTCGTGGAGGCTCTTGCAATGTTTCTTTGAACAAAATCTTCTAGCTTGGCAACTTCATCTTGTTGTTTTTCATATTGTTTCATTTCCAGTTCATAGCGTTTTGCTTTCTCATCGAGATAGTTACTATAATTTCCCGTGAACTTCGTAGACTTTGTGCGTGAAATTTCCACAACCACAGTGACAATTTTATCGAGAAAATACCGGTCATGAGAGACAATTAAGATAGCTCCTTGATAACCTACTAAATATTGTTCTAACCATGTGAGAGTAGCAATATCTAGATGGTTAGTAGGCTCATCAAGAATAAGCAGATCTGGTTTTGTTAACAATAATTTTGCTAGAGCAAGCCTCGTTTTTTGCCCACCACTTAACGTAGAAATTTTTGTGTCATAATCAAAATCTCCAAAATTCATCCCTGCAAGAACACCGCGAATATCGGCTTCATATTGATATCCACCTTTATCTTTAAACGTGACCTGCAGTTGGTCATATTCTTTTAAAAGCTTTTCGTAACGAGCGTTGTTCTCAATAAATTCTGGATCAGACATTTGTAGTTCCATATTTCTGAGTTGTTTTTCCATTTTCTGAAGAGGCGCAAAAACGGTTAACATCTCTTCCCAGATGGATAAAGAGGATTCAAGCCCTGTGTTTTGGGCAAGGTAACCGAGCTCGATTCCTTTTGGCATCATTACTTGTCCGCTGTCGTATGATAATTGACCAGCGATGATTTTAAGTAGCGTCGATTTACCAGCTCCGTTCCGGCCTACAAGGGCAACGCGTTCTCCGGTTTGGATATCTAGCTTTATATTTGTTAAAATGGGTTCAACCCCAAAGGACTTTGAAATTTGGTTACATTGTAATAGAATCATGGGTTTCATTCCTAACTATAAAATCTTTCCTTTTTAAAAAGTACTATAGTGCTTTTTGCACTTAATTTCTTGTGTTCATGGGTTATCTGTTCTTCTCATGTTCGTTTCATTGCGCTGCAGCCACTCGCACCCGCAAGGAGGTGGCGAGCCTCCTCGGCTGCGCCTGTGGGGTCTCGCCCCTACCTCTATTTCCCGCAGGAGTCGAGTGGCTTCCGCTCCATTTCACTTTGAGGTAAAATGATAATCCTAGCAACGAAACAGTCTTATGTAAAAACTGCTGATTGAAGTTTTAATGATTTGAGTTTCTTACCTCTTAAGTGTATCGCACAATTCAGCTTTCAACAACTTCATGAACAGTGTAGTAAACCGATTACAAACCTACGTGAAATAGTGTACAATAACACTAGCCTTGAATTGCCAACTTGACGAAGTAGGAGGGAGGCAATGGATGAAAATAGATCAAACGAAAATTCCACAAGCGACGGCAAAACGCTTACCACTTTATTATCGATTTTTAGAAAATTTGTCTGCTTCAGGGAAACAAAGAGTTTCATCAACGGAACTAAGTGAAGCAGTCAAAGTAGACTCAGCAACTATTAGGCGAGACTTTTCCTATTTTGGGGCACTTGGGAAAAAAGGGTACGGATACAATGTGAATTATTTGTTATCCTTCTTTCGAAAAACACTAGATCAAGATGAGTTAACAAAAGTGATTCTTGTCGGGGTTGGTAACTTAGGAACGGCTTTTTTACACTATAATTTTTCAAAGAACAACAACACAAGAATTGTGATGGCTTTTGATGTTGATGATGATAAAATTGGAAAAGAAGTTGGCGGGGTAACCATCCATCATCTAAAAGACCTAGAAAAGGTTGTGGATCCAGAGGTGACGGTTGCGATTATGACGGTGCCTCAAGTTGCGGCACAAAAAATTGCAGACCAATTAGTCGAAGCAGGGATAAAAGGAATTTTAAATTTTACACCAGCTAGACTTGATGTGCCTGATGAGGTTCGTGTCCACCATATTGACCTGTCTGTTGAATTGCAGGCTTTGGTTTACTTTTTAAAACATTATCCAGGGTAAAAGGTTAGATATGGTCGGAAAATACTTCCGAAAAAAGAGATTTGCGCTCTAGGGAGACAGACTCTATAATTTAGAATAGGACAAGGAGGTGCTACCTATGGGTGGATTAGGAGCAGGAAGCATTGCATTAATTGCAATTGTTGCTTTATTAATTTTTGGTCCAAAGAAATTGCCAGAGCTAGGAAAGGCTGCTGGTAATACATTACGTGAATTTAAGAACGCAACCAAAGGCTTAGCGGATGAAGATGATACGAAGAAAAAAGATAACGATAAAGCCTAAGTAGGAAGGGTTTATAAATGGAACAAAGAGACATGTCGGTAATGGACCACATTGTGGAGCTTAGACGAAGAATTATGATAACTTTGGTCTTCTTCATTTTGGCACTCATTGCCGGCTTCTTTTTAGCTACACCGTTAATCACATATTTGCAAAGCACGCCAACGGCACAGGATTTACCAATGAATGCGTTTAAAATGACAGATCCGATTCGTGTATTTATGACGTTTGCTTTTGCTAGTGCACTGATTATTACATTTCCTGTTATATTGTTTCAATTGTGGGCTTTTGTTAGCCCAGGTTTACATGAGACAGAGCGAACCGCAACTCTTGCATATATTCCATTTGCTTTTATTTTGTTTTTAGCCGGTCTTTCTTTTTCTTATTTCATTTTGTTTCCATTCATTATTCAATTTATGGGCAATTTGTCAGAACGTTTAGGAATAACCGAGCAGTATGGAATTAATGAGTATTTTTCGTTTCTCTTTCAAATTACGATCCCGTTTGGATTGTTGTTTCAACTACCTGTTGTCGTCATGTTCTTTACAAGACTAGGAATGCTCACACCAAGCTTCTTATCTCAAGTTCGGAAATTCGCTTATTTCATATTGTTAGTGATAGCTGGTTTTATTACACCACCGGAAATTATGTCTCATTTAATGGTGACACTTCCGTTGTTATTGCTCTATGAATTTAGCATTTGGGTATCCTATTTGACGTATCGTAAAGTAAAAAGGTTAGAAAAAGAAAGAGAAAAAAATGAAAAAGAGTGATGTTTGTCACAGCATTCACTCTTTTTTTACATAAACTATGTGAATTATTGAACAAACTTTGACAAAGGACTAAACACGGTAGCCAAAAGCATTGTAGTGAACTATACTAAGAGTGTAAAGAAGTTGTGAAAAACTTCACATAAAAATGTGAAACAGTGAACAAGTGAAAAAGCAGATGATAAAAAAACATCACATTGTTATGTGAGTTAACTAAAACAAAAACTTGAAGGAGGAATTATCATGATTGGTCAATTTTTAAGAGAAAACAAATATGCAGCGGGAATTTGGCTCGTATTGCGAGTGTATCTAGGATGGTCTTGGTTGACTGCAGGATGGGGAAAGGTAACTGGTGATTTCAATGCTGGAGGTTATTTACAAGGATCAGTTGCAAATCCAGTTATGAGTGGAGAAGCGCTTGTGTATCCAAACTATGTGGCATTTTTAGAAAGCATAGCAATCCCAAATGCAGATTTATTTAGCTTTGTAGTAGCGTGGGGAGAGGTTTTAGTAGGCTTGGGTCTAATCTTAGGAGTATTCACATCAGCAGCAGCTTTCTTCGGAGTAGTTATGAATATGTCATTTTTATTTGCAGGGACTGTCTCTACTAATCCATGGATGATTCTAATTTCAATGTTCATTATGGCAGCCGGCGCAAACGCAGGCCGTTACGGTGGAGATAGATGGGTCTTACCTTACTTGAAAAGCGTTGTATTTAAAGGTAAAAACAATCAAAATCGTTTTGGTGGAGCTAATTTAAAAGAAGCAGTCTAATAGCAGGTTTTTTATGTGAAACGTTGAACAAACTTAAACAGGGAGGAATTACAATGATTGGTCAATTTTTAAGAGAAAACAAATATGCAGCAGGAATATGGTTGGTATTACGAGTCTATCTAGGCTGGACTTGGTTAACTTTAGGATGGGGAAAGGTAACTGGTGACTTTAACGCTGGTGGTTACTTGCAAGGCTCAGTTGCCAACCCAGTTATGAGTGGAGAAGCAATGGTATATCCGAACTATGTAGCATTTTTAGAGAGCTTTGCCATTCCTAATGCCGAGTTGTTTAGTGTTATGGTAGCATGGGGAGAGTTATTAGTAGGTCTGGGACTCATTTTAGGAGTATTCACTTCAGCAGCCGCATTCTTTGGAGTCGTGATGAACATGTCATTCTTATTCGCAGGAACTGTATCTACTAATCCATGGATGATTCTGATTGCGATGTTTATTATGGCAGCCGGAGCAAACGCAGGTCGTTATGGTGGAGATAGATGGGTATTGCCTTACGTAAAAAGTGTTGTACTAAAAGGAAGAAACAACAAGCAAAACTTTGGAGCAGCTGGTAAAGAGTTAAGAGAAGCAATGTAAAACAATAAGAGGGAGACTCTGGGTAAGAAGAGTCTCCCTCTTTATCTCTGTAAAAGTATTCCTGTTTCATATCATATGGTATGATGAAAAGAGTAAATTTCGATAAGCGAAATGGTGTGAATATAGGAATGAATGTTTCAGCAAAATGGATGGTAGTTGTAGCGGTTTTATTAGGTTCTTTTACAATGATTTTAAACAATAGTATGTTAAATCCGGCCGTTCCTCAATTAATGAATGTGTTTGGGTCAGATGCCGTTTCTACTGGTTGGGTGATTACCATTTTCATGGTAACGATGGGGATGACCGTTCCAGTAACAGGATACTTAGGTGATCGTTTTGGGAAAAAGAAATTGTATCTAATCGGCCTTTCGATATTTGTACTGGGATCCTTGCTTGGTTCCTTTTCGTGGAACTTAAGCTCGTTAATTATGTTTAGAGGGTTACAAGGTATAGGTGGGGGAATTATGATGCCCCTCTCGATGGTTCTAATTTTTGAGGCCTTTCCTCGAAATGAGCGTGGACTAGCAACAGGGGTTTGGGGAATCTCAGCCATGATGGCGCCGACAATTGGCCCAACATTAGGTGGAGTAATTTTAGAAACGTTTAATTGGTACTATTTATTTCTTGTTAATGTTCCATTTGGATTAATTGGTCTCTATTTTGCCTTTCGGTACTTACCTAAAACAGAAGCGAACAAGGATATCACATTTGATCGGTATGGTTTTATAACGATTACATTTGGGGTCGGCTCTATTTTATTGGCGCTAGGAAGAATGTCTGAGCTTGCTCACGTCACAGAGGTTGCAAACATGGCCTTGATTGCTGTAGGATTTGTTCTTTTGTATTTGTTTGTTCAAATTGAGAAGAGAGTAAAGCAACCCCTCTTAAACTTGTCGTTGTTTGGTGTGCCGACTTTTACATATAGTATGGTCATTGCAAGCATTACGTCTATTAGCTTATTTGCTAGCTTGTTTTTAATTCCACTATTAATACAACAAGTATACGGCCTTGGTCCAATCGTAACAGGCTTAATTTTCCTACCATCAGCTCTTTTAACGGGAATCTTTATGAATGTTGGTGGTAGAATGCTTGATCGAAGGGGTCCTAAAGGAGTCATTTCAACAGGCCTTATTATTGTAGCAATTGGGACTGTTCCACTTGGCCTCTTGCAGTTGGAAACATCGCTGGCCGTGATCTTTTTCTGGATGGCTTTTAGAGGGATAGGAATGGGATTAAGCAGTATGCCGTCAACAACTACAGGAATGAATTCGATACCTGGTCATCTCGTTTCAAGAGGATCGGCCATGAATAATGTCATAAGACAAATGAGTTCAGCACTAGGAATCGTCTTTGTTTCCATTTATTATGAAGTACGACGTGGACAGCTAATGCCTTCCCTTGGTTCTTTGGAGGAAGCTAGCTTACGAGCGATAAATGAAGGATTCATTTTCGTAGCCATTTTAACTGCACTTGCGATTCCGGCAGCATTCCTTTTAGAAAAATCAGCAAAAGCAGCAGAAGAAAAAGCAACTGCATAAACTTTAAGATAGTATGTTGAAAAGCATGCTATCTTTTTTTTGTGGTATGACGGAATGTTTATCAAGCATATAAGTCAGTAAGAAGGATAAAGAAAAGGTGGGGAATATGTGCAATGAGAACAAGGCAACGAGAAATAGGTATGATCTTGATCATTTGTTTGTGCTTTTTGTTACTTGCTTTTGTCAGACGGGGTTTTATGTGAGTTTAGTTTGTAGCCTTTGAAAAAGGTACTGAGAAAGGCAAACGACTTTTTCAGTACCTATCAAGGCATTTTTCTAATCTTTATTCTTATTATTGTTTTGGTTTTGAAGTTGTTTAATGACTTTACGTAAGCGATAAAAGCGATAAGCAATCATAAAATCAATCGCAGCAAACGAAACAATTAAATAACTCCAGAAATTCCAACCGGCCGTATTTACATTTTGGATAGCGAAGAAGATAAGCAATACACCGATCGAAAAGTAGAGGAGTGCCATTGTTATAGGTGATGCCCTCATAGTAATCCTCCAATAATGAGTGATGTTTGTTCAAATTGTTCGAGTTGCTCCATCCAATCTTCAATTTGATCAGCCAATAATACATTAATAATGGAAACAAATAGGTTGATGGCAACATGGGCAATGATCGGAACAAGAATACGTTTTGTCTTAACGTATAAATACGCAAAAACTAAGCCCATTGCTGTATAAACAAGTAAATGAGTGAAATCCATATGGACAGCGGCAAAAATGACCGAGCTTAGGATTCCAGCAATCCAAAAATTAAATCGTTTATATAGTGCTCCAAATATGACTAATCGGAAGACAATTTCTTCAAGAATAGGGCCAATCACAGAAATCACAATGATAAAGGCTGGAAATGCCTTCGCAAATTCTACGATTGTTTGTGTGTTTTCAGAACCAGGCTCAATGCCAAGTAACATCATTTCAATTAAAGCAGCTGCATATTGAGCAGCGAAAACGAAGAAGACCCCAATGATTGACCAACGTATGGCCTCGCCCCTTGATGAACGTCCTCTTACTTCATGTCTGTTTTTAATATCAGGTCTAAGTAGTAAAAGGATGATAATTAATCCTGTTGTAAAGCTGAACATACTCCAAACACCAGGGATCCGTTCTAAAGGAACGCCAAACTCTCTTAAGAGTAATACGCCAGGAACAGCTGATAATTGCATTAAGGTGTATGTAATTAGAATCCACCAATATCGTTTATTCAATGTGTAATTCCCCTTTGTCAATAAGTCTCAAAAATTCATCTTCATATTTTAACATACCATTTACAAAAAAGCTGAAGGAAAGCCTTAAGGTCACATAGAATACATGAATAGGATTTCCTTTTTAGGAAAAGATAGTGAAGGTTTGTATTTGCAGCTGCACAAACCATAATCTTTATTACGTTATGTTAGGGTAAGCTGGTTTATGTGCTTGTCTGAAATGAAGTTAGAAAAAGGCAAAGAATTTAGAAGTGTAAACGGTTAATATCGATGAAAAAAATTTTTTGTAAAACACTTGCAAATATACCCAGTAATGCTTATTATAATAATTGTGTTAGCACTCGAAGGTGATGAGTGCTAATAAAAAATACAATGTAATATCTTGAAGGAGGGTGTTTTCCTTGTTAAAGCCATTAGGTGATCGTGTTGTTATTGAGTTAGTTGAATCAGAGGAAAAAACTGCAAGCGGGATTGTGTTACCAGATTCTGCGAAGGAAAAGCCTCAAGAAGGAAAAGTAGTAGCTGTTGGTACTGGTCGTGTGACTGAAAACGGTGAGCGTGTAGCTCTAGAAGTAGCAGATGGGGATACAATTATTTTCTCTAAATATGCTGGTACTGAAGTGAAATTTGAAGGCAAAGAATATTTAATTTTACGTGAAAGCGACATTCTTGCAATTATTGGCTAAACGAAGAGCTTAGTCTCTACATAATGATAAAACAATCTTAGGAGGTAGATCTCATGGCTAAAGATATTAAATTTAGTGAAGACGCACGCCGCTCAATGCTACGTGGTGTGGATGCACTTGCAAACGCTGTGAAAGTAACACTTGGACCAAAAGGACGTAATGTCGTTTTAGAGAAGAAATTTGGTTCTCCACTAATCACCAATGATGGTGTAACGATTGCAAAAGAAATCGAACTTGAAGATGCATTTGAAAACATGGGTGCAAAGCTTGTAGCTGAAGTAGCTAGCAAAACAAACGATATCGCAGGGGACGGTACAACAACTGCGACAGTTCTTGCTCAAGCAATGATCCGTGAAGGTCTTAAAAACGTAACATCTGGTGCAAACCCGATGGTTATTCGTAAAGGAATTGAAAAAGCTACGGCTGCTGCTGTTACGGAGCTTAAGAACATTTCTAAGCCAATCGAAGGAAAAGCTTCAATTGCACAAGTTGCTGCGATTTCTTCAGCTGACAACGAAGTAGGCGAAATCATTGCTGAAGCAATGGATCGTGTTGGAAACGACGGTGTTATCACAATCGAAGAGTCTAAAGGTTTCTCTACTGAGCTAGAAGTAGTAGAAGGTATGCAATTCGATCGTGGATACGCTTCTCCTTACATGGTAACAGACTCTGATAAGATGGAAGCTGTTCTTGATAATCCTTACGTTCTTATCACTGACAAGAAGATCGCAAACATTCAAGAAGTTCTTCCTGTTCTTGAGCAAGTTGTTCAACAAGGTAAGCCGATCTTAATCATCGCTGAAGATGTTGAAGGTGAAGCTCTTGCTACACTTGTTGTGAACAAATTACGTGGTACATTCAACGCTGTAGCTGTAAAAGCTCCAGGATTTGGTGACCGTCGTAAAGCAATGCTTGAAGATATCGCAACACTTACAGGTGGTGAAGTGATCACAGAAGACCTAGGTCTTGACCTTAAGTCTGCAAACATCACTCAACTTGGCCGTGCTGGTAAAGTTGTTGTTACAAAAGAAAACACAACAATCGTTGAAGGTGCTGGAGACGCAGCAGCTATTGCTGGTCGCGTAAACCAAATCAAAGCTCAACTTGAAGAAACAACTTCTGAGTTTGACAAAGAAAAGCTACAAGAGCGCCTAGCTAAACTTGCTGGTGGTGTAGCGGTTCTTAAAGTTGGTGCTGCAACTGAAACAGAACTAAAAGAGCGTAAACTACGCATTGAAGATGCATTAAACTCAACTCGTGCTGCGGTTGAAGAAGGTATCGTAGCTGGTGGTGGTACTGCACTTGTTAACGTAATCAAAGCGGTTCAAGCGGTTCAAGCTGACGGCGACGAAGCAACAGGTGTAAACATCGTTCTACGTGCTCTTGAAGAGCCAGTTCGTCAAATCGCACACAATGCTGGTCTTGAAGGATCTGTCATCGTTGAGCGCCTTAAAGGTGAAGCAGTTGGCCAAGGATTCAACGCTGCAACGGGCGAGTGGGTAAACATGGTTGAAGCAGGTATCGTTGACCCAACGAAAGTTACACGTTCAGCTCTACAACACGCAGCATCTGTATCTGCTATGTTCTTAACAACGGAAGCTGTAATCGCTGATAAGCCAGAAGAAAATGCTGGCGGCGGCATGCCTGACATGGGCGGCATGGGCGGTATGGGTGGAATGGGCGGCATGATGTGATGACCGCTCAAACCCTTGATAGATAAGGGTTTTAAAGAGATTTGCTAACAAAATGATAACATAAGGTATATAAAAGAGGCTTCTCATTAGTTGATTAAACTTTTGAGAAGCCTTTTTCTTTTGCTTACGATAGAAGGTGATGCATTATTCATTAGATCAGTCTTCTGCAAAGAGGCTAGATTAACTGTTGTTTTACGTAGTAGACTTATACTACGCAACAATAATATTTAAGCTAACGCACCTTTCGTTAAGGATCAAAAGTAGAAAATATTACGGTAAATAATTGATCATAAAAAATAGCCAAAAATTTGATTTGGCTATTTTAAACGTACTAAAAATGCATTTTTATAAAACTGTTCGACTCTTAAATCTATCTGTCTAAGACTTATTTCATCCAACTCTTTGTTAAGGAGTGACAAAGCATCCTCAACATATTTGTACAAACTTAAACCATTTATCTTTTCTAAATATTCATTGTAGGAAATTTCTGAAACTAAATTATGATCAAAGACTCTCTCAAAAAAGTAGCTAATACTAGTTCGGACAATTTGAATATCTAAGTTTAAATTCAAATTTTCTTTGAGACTGGTATATATAATTGTTAGATATCTAAACGGCACAATTCCACGTACATAAGGGACAAAATTAGGTTCCATCATAGTAAATAAAATATTCATTGATTGTGATATATAGCCTATCTGTGAAAAGAAAAATATTTCACCAGCTGTACTATTTTTGTTTCCTATATATTCTGTCTTCACAAAATCATCAAATCTCTCTTTAAAACTGCCATTGCGATACCCATCATCATCCCAACCAAATAATACCCATGTCTTTACTACATCTTTTAAATTCTGTTCAATATCATTGAAAGTTTTAATCTTTTTAAAGTAATCTTCAGTATCCGATATATCATTAAAAAGTGATACATAACCAAATATTAACAAGATGACTTATAATAGACATAACATAGTAAATTCATTTCGAGTTCAGAAAGGGGTCAACAGCTGTATGTACATATCTAGGGTAGAAATTAAAAACTATAAAAATTTCAAAGCTAATATAATTGAATTTAACGAGGGTTTAAATGTAATAATTGGTCATAATAATGCTGGAAAATCGAACTTATTAAGAGCTATGGCACTAATATATAATCCATCTGTTAAAAAGAACCTATCAATTGATGATTTTAATAAGCAACTTACATTAGAAGAATTAAAAAAGCAGCCACCACGCATCAACGTATCAATTACTCTTAGTCAAGAAAAAGAAGAAAACCTAATGGGAGATGATTTGGTAGTAGTAAGTCAATGGTTAACGAAACTGGAAGAACCATACGAAGCTAAAATTCATTATGAATTTTGTCTTCCGCTAAAACATCAAGACGAGTATGAACAAAAACTTTCTACTGCAACCTCTGTAAATGATGCATGGGAAATTATAGATAAAAATTTTCTGCGTTTTTATACATACAAAATTTATGGAGGAAATTTAGAAAATCAAATTACCGTGGATAGTGAGTATATGAAAAAATTTGATTTTCAATTCTTAGATGCTATTAGAGATGTAGAAAGGGATATGTTCAGTGGAAGAAATACATTATTAAAAAATGTTTTGGATTTCTTTATGGATTATAGTATAAAATCCAATCAAGGTTTAGATGACGATGAAAAAGAGCAACAAATCAAAGAGGAAAAAAAGAAATTTGAAGATCAAGCTAAAGTACTGATGGATTCTTTGAATCAGAGGATGTTGGAAGGAAAAAAACAAATTTTATCGTATTCAAAAGAGATTGGGGCTTCATTTGATAATGCTGAACCAAACTTTGCTGGCGGTATAACAGATGTCGAACTCTATTCTGCACTTAAACTAATAGTGGAGCATCATGATGGAATTCAACTACCTATAACGCATAATGGCCTTGGCTATAATAACTTGATTTTCATGTCTTTACTATTGGCAAAAATGCAAGTAAATGCGAGTGAAACGTATTTAGGAAGCAACGCAAAAGTCTTTCCAATGCTTGTTATAGAAGAACCAGAAGCGCATTTACATCCTTCGATGCAAAAGCAATTATTAAAGTTTTTGAAAAAGAATTTGGCAGAGAAAAAGGTTCGTCAAATATTCGTAACAACACATTCGACTCATATTACAGGAGCGTTAGAGTTAGATGAATTAATCTGCTTATATAAAGGTGAGAATGAAACAAAAGTCAGCTACCCAGGTAAAGTTTTTGGTACTAATGTAGAAAGTAAAAAATATGTACAAAGATTTTTAGATGCGACGAAATCAAATATGCTTTTTGCTGAAAAACTTATATTAGTTGAAGGTTTAGCAGAGCAATTATTAATGTCTATTTTTGCAGAATATCTTGGAAAGTTTTTAGAAGACGAACATGTAGCTGTAATTAATGTAGGAGGAAAGTACTTTGACCACTTTTTGAAGTTGTTTAATTCTAATAATTCTGCTGCAATAAATAGAAAAGTAGTTTGTATTACTGATAGGGATCCAGTAAGGAAAGAGCGTTTAATTGAGGGGGAATCCTATACAAAATGTTATCCATTTGAGATGAATATAGAAGCTGATAAATATGAATATAAAATTAGTAAGCAGGATGTGGATTATTCGACGAACATTAAGTTTTATTTTCAAGATGAATTAAAAGGTAAAACACTTGAATATGATTTAGTGCGATTCAACCCAATGTTGAAGATGTTAGTAACGGATTCAATGTCTAATAAAGAAGAAATTAAAGCGCTAATGAAGCTATTTCAAGAAGGTAAAGATATTGATAAACTTTATAGCCGATTAAGTAAATCAAAAGAAAATACGAGAATAATAGATGGCTTAAAACATGAAGAATTAAGTTGGTCAGAAGATGATAAAAAAATAGCACTGATAGCTGCTAGGTATTTAAATTCAGTTGGTAAGGGAGTTAACGCTTTGGAATTAGCCTACGCATTACAAGAAAACTTAGCTAAGCGAGGTTCTGAAGACTTTGTTGAGTTTGTCGTCCCAGACTATATTCAAGAAGCTATAGATTGGGTGTGTGAAAATTGATTACTATTACATCTAGTGACTTAATTGATATTGAACAGCACTTTAAAATAACAGCTGGTCCAGGAGCAGGAAAAACACATTGGTTAGTTAATCATATAAAAAATACAGTGAAAAATTCTGCGCGATTGGAGAAGACGCGAAAAATAGCTTGTATTACCTATACAAATATCGCTGTTGAAACGATTTTGAAAAGGCTTGGTGCTGGTGTAACTGACAGAGTAGAGGTATCAACTATTCATAGTTTTTTATATAAGCACGTTGTTAAACCATACTTACATTACTTATCAGATGAATTTGAAATAAATGTCTCAAAAGTTAATGGACATGATACTTATGGTCCAAGATATTCAATCGTGAAAAATTGGTTAGAAAATCATAAACGTGTAGATGAACTTACTCATCCTAATTCATATAAACAATTGCTATTCGGGCAAAAGTTAGACTCTTTGTTTATCTGGCTCAATAATCTACAGTACATGTACGACTCAGACGGAAATTTAAAGTTAGTGGGTAATCAAGAAAAAGTAGGTGGAGTAAGAAAAGTAACTGATATTTTAGCAGATGATTTGATTAGTTATAAAAAAATATTTTGGTCATCGGGTAAAGTTGATCATGATGATGTATTATTCTTTAGTTATTTATTAATAACGAGGCATCCTTTTATACTAAACGTATTAAGAGCCAAATTCCCATACTTTTTCTTAGATGAGGTGCAGGATACAAATCCTATTCAAGCAAAAATTATTAAGTTGATAGCTAAAGAAGAAACAATAGTTGGCATTATTGGAGATCCGGCACAATCTATTTTTGCGTTTCAAGGGGCGAGTATAGATGAATTTATTAACTTCAAATTAGAAAATATGGTCGAATATCAAATCCTTGAAAATAGGCGTAGTTCGAATCAAATTATCGATTTGTTGAATGAAGTACGAAAGGATATTGCGCAATCTAAATATAAAAATGTTGATGGTGAACTACCAATTTTATTTATTGGAGATACTGTAGATGCTTATAAAAAAGTAAAGGAACTATGCGGAGAAGGTTCATCGATTCATACACTTTCAAGGGATAATCCCACTGCTAATGCAATGAAATCGTTGGTTGCATTAAATGGAATAGATACGAAGCTATTAAAGAAATTCAAAGAGGCCGATAGTAATAAAGATAGACCGAGGATAATTTTAAATTCTATAGAAGCAGTTGAATTTGCACGAATAGGTGATTATAAAAATGCATTAGAAAAAATGAAAGTACTATTTACAGATTGTCCTGAGAAAGACCGAGTTAATAACTCAATTAAATTACTTCAAGAACTATTAACTAAATATGATAGTTATAATGAAACTTCCTTAATCGCGTTTTATACAGTGATAAAATCCCATATTCCAATGAGTACCTTTAAAGCGGGTGCAGCCAAAGACTTTTATGATGGAATTACATACACCCAACTTGCAATATGTATAAATTATAAAGAAGATACCAGTCAGCACAGAACTATTCACAAAGCAAAAGGTGATGAGTTTGAAAATGTTTTACTAATACCAAGTTCTTTAGATTTTCTTCTTAACCCTGATTTGGAGAACGAAGAAGATAGGGTTTACTATGTTGGATTAAGTAGAGCAATCAACCGTTTATATATTGTCTTTTCTAAACTTACGAAGAAGAATCAAAAGTTCATAGAAGAACAATACAACATTAAAGTGGAGGACTTAACAAAAGTTCATCATTTGATTTGATTTTGGTTAAAAGCTACTGCCATCCCTTCAGTAACTATCTTAATAAATTCATATTTAAAGCACTCTAGGAAGTGGTGGTATAGCAATTGTTTTAGCCATTTAAATCAACAATATTATTAAATAAGAAAACATTAATGGAAGCAATCACATGATTATAAGTGAATTAAAGAGCCAAATCGCTAAAATTTTGGAAATGTTATGGACGGAAGGGAATGTAATCCTTTAACAAATATTAAGCAAATTTCGTATTTATTATTTATTAAAAGTTTAGATGAGTGAAATTAGTAAGGAACTCAAAATAGAGTATCAAATTAATGTTTTAGAGCATATACCTAAATCTATTTGGGAGGATGCCTCGTTATCAAATTTTTACTTAGTAGATGCAGAATTAAGAAATGGTAATGCGTTAATAAGGTTTGATGGAAATGGTGAACCATATTGATATTTTGAGGGAATTTCTGGTGATTTAAGTGCAAAGTAATAGCCTGTTTTAAAATGGTTGAATTTTTATAAAGTAATTAAAAGAACACGCGTACAATATTTATCCGGAGGTGAGACTTATTAAAATTTACATAACAAATTTTAATGAGGCAAGAAATAAAGAGGGTTTTCATTTAGTACCAGATAATTGGAATGATTATCTTTTCTATACATTATTTAATGTTGAATATGTAGATAAAAATTTAAAAAAGACTGAAATAGGACATGTGAAAATAGGTTTTGAAAATCAAACCACAGAGGAAAAGACTAGAACAGTATTAAATCAATTAGCAGCTAGTCAGAATAATGTTATTCTAAAATTGCCGAGTAACTTTTTTTCTTTAGGGCAAAGTGCGAAATACTACAAGAATATAAAAAAATTAAATGATGATGATTTGAGAATCGATTTTTTAACGGCTATTAATGATATTGCGTATAATGATGAGTTTATGGAAAAATATTCGGAACAAGAAGTGTTAACCGTCTCTTTGATGAGGGAAGTAAATAAATATAATTATGAGAATCAATTTAAGAGAATAGCTAGAGGCGGAGCATTACTAACAGACTTTGATTTTACATTTTCCTTAGAATATCAAAATAAAAAGAAAGATTTACATTTTAAGGTTGAACCAGATACGTTACCACCTACAAATTTACACGCAGTTATTGGTACAAATGGTGTTGGTAAAACTACAGTTTTGAAAGGAATTATGAATGAATATATAAATGGGAAACTCCAAGATAATTTTGCTAATTTAGTTTATATTTCATTTAGCGTATTTGATAAAATCCCTAGTAATGAAGAAGATGAAAATGATTCTTTTTTCTATGTAGGTTTTAAAAAAAAATTGGGTGAAACAAAAAGTGATGCTGAAATTAGTGAAGAATTTAGTGAATCTATATTAAGTATTCTGATTAGAAAAAAACAATACTATTTACATCAAATGTTTATGATATTAAATAAAGCGGATTATAATTTTAATAAGCTGAACTTTATTACTATATTAGAGGAATATTTTGAAACTAAACGAAGTAAAGAAGATATGCAAATCTGTACAGAAAACATAGTATCTAAATTTGAGTATTTGAGTTCGGGCCATAAAATTATTCTTCTTTCAATTTCTAAAATAGTAGAGTTGCTAGTGGAAAAAACACTAGTATTAATTGACGAACCAGAAACGCACTTACATCCGCCATTGTTATCAGCATATATAAGATGTTTATCTGAACTTCTAAAGGCTGAAAATGGTGTTGGTATTGTAGCTACACATTCTCCTGTAGTTCTACAAGAAGTGCCTAAATCAGTTGTATCTATTATTCGTAAATATGGGAATGCATTCAAAATAGAAAGACCTAAAATGGAAACATTTGGTGAAAATACAGGGGTATTAACTGAAGAAGTTTTTGGTTTAGAAGTGATTAATACAGGATTTCATAAAATTCTAAAAGAAGCTGCAGAAAAGTTTCGAGATTATGATCGAGTATTAGAAGAATTCGATTATCAGTTAAGCTTAGATGCAAAAACAATAGTTAGAAGTTATTTAAATGAACTAGAAAAGGATTTTAATGATGTATAAATTATCAAAACCTAATATCAAAATTGAGGATTTTTTTGATGAGTTACTTGCTAATAGGCAAAGTGCTGCTGGGAAGTTTAGGCTTGGTAGAATAAAATCAATAAAAAGTGACTTAATAGAAAAAGAAGTTCAATATAATTTTGTAGCAAATGAAGATAGAAATGAACTACATCAAATAGTTCCCACTCAAATAATAGAAATTCCTAGAGATACTCCTGTATTACAGTTTTTTAATTTTCCTAATACTATAGCCAAAAACAGATTACTAGAGAAATTAAGAGACTATAAGTTAATTGATTTTATTGATCCAACTCAAACCAAAAATTCAATCCTCGAACAATTACAAGTAGTAAAGTTAAATCATTTAGATAGTATTTTATCTGCTGGAGAAGATTTATATAATTATATTAGATATGTAGATAAAAATGTTATGAAAGAAGCATATGAAGATTATTTAGTAAAAGATAGTGATGGGATAGGGAGAGACATTTATGATGAATTAATGTTACTTGCCGATGATGGCATCTGTCCTTATTGTTTAATAGGAAATGTCACTACATTAGATCACTATCTCCCAAAGGCAAACTATATTAACTATGCAATAACTCCGATTAATTTAATCCCAAGTTGTATAGATTGTAACACTAATAAGTCTGATGAAATCTATGATACTGAAGAAAAATTGTTGATAAATTCATATTTTGAAGACATTACAAGTATAGATTGGTTAGAAGCGGAAGTAGTAGAGGCATTTCCTATAACATTTAAATTTAATATAAATAGTACTTTGAGAAGTTCAATATTGCGAAGTAGATTAGAGCGTCATTTTTCGAAGTTGGAATTAGACTCGAGATATGGGAAGGCTGCTAGTAGGGTATTTAGGATACGGGTAAAAAGTATTGTTACTGATTACTTATCTGGAGGTCTAGAAGCAGTTCAAGAAAAATTAGAAAGTGATAAATCTTCAGCGGAGTTTTTAAATTTAAATTCAATAGAAGCTAAGGTATATGAGAGTTTATTAAATTCTAATTGGTTTATGCGAGAAGACACTATAGAAAGTATTATTGCATACTATGAATTGAGTTAAATATACATCTGGCTGTTGTACATAAAATAAATTTATTTAAGTTGAAAATAGGTGATTCCACTACATCTTCTTTAAATTGTCCATGCCCAGCACACACGGCATGTGGAGTGTGTGGACATTGGTGATGATTTCTGTTTTAAATTGCTAACATTTTGCTAACGCAATCCCATAAAAAACGGTAAATCCCCGTTAAAGATGTTACAGTCAACAATATCCAAAACGTTGATTTACCGCAATTTTTGCACCTCTTGTTAACGATATTACACACTCAAAACTTACGGGCGGCATGATGTGATGACCGCTAAAACCCTTGATATATAAGGGTTTTGTAGTGATTTGCTAACAAAATGCTAACATTAGGTATATAAAAGAGGCTTCTCATTAGTTTATCTAACTTGTGGGAAGTTTCTTTTTTTGCATGACCTTTAAGGTGTTACATTCCATTTAAGTATTTCAACT
>NZ_BAUT01000045.1 GCF_000513095.1 Halalkalibacter wakoensis JCM 9140 | reverse complement strand
CTGGTTTATTGAAGTTTCAAGAAGTAGCAGAAAGTGAATCAGATGGTGCCATTGAAGTAGAGGTTCATGCGGGGACTTTAGGTACGGAGGAATCAGAGTTAGTTGAAAGACTTAAGTTAGGTGGTGCAGATGTTGTCCTCGTATCGCCAGGATTTATGACTTCTGCTGGAATTGATGAAGTAGATTTATTCGCACTTCCATATCTATTTGATAGTTATGAGCACTGGGAAAGTGTCGTTGACGGAGAAGTAGGGGAAGAACTAGCAAGCATCATTAATGAGAAATCAAATAACGATTTTAAAGTTCTTGGCTACTGGACTGCTGGTGTAAGACACTATTATGGGAAGAAGCCGCTTGAGTCCATTGATGACTTAAAGGGAATGACGATTCGTACACAAACTTCAGGTGTAGTAGCAAATTATTGGCAGCAAGTCGGCGCGATCCCTACTTCAGTAGCATGGGGTGAATTGTATCAAGCATTGCAACAAAATGTTGTAGATTCAGCTGAGAATGCGTATCCGTACTATATTCAACAAAATCATCATAGAACACCAAACGGAAAATATACAACGGAAACAGGACATGACTACACGACTCGATTATTACTAATTAGTGGAGATAAATTTGATTCATTAACAGAGGATCAGAAGGAAATCATTCTCGCAGCTGCGGATGCTTCTGTTCAAGCAGAACGCGAAGCTTTATATGCGCAAGAAGAAGAGTATAAAGAACTTGCTCTTGAAGAAGGTGCTGAAATTAATGAAATCGATCGTGCACCATTTATTGAGATTGCAGCACCATTAAATGAAGAAGCAGCTCAAAACATGGGTATTGAAGAATTACTACAGAAAATTAACGACTTAAAATAATTAATAAATGAGGGGAAGGGTATAGGACACATACGTCCTTCCCCTTTACTTTCTAAAATAAGAAGGTGAGAGCATGTTTATTAAACGACTAGAAAAAATTCAATTAACACTAGGTGTAACCTTTTTAACGATATTCTTTATTGCTGTTATTATTCAGGTCATCACTAGATATTTTGGTGTATCAGTTATATGGACGGAAGAAGTAGCTAATTACTCTTTTATATGGGCTGTATTTATGGGAGCGGCTGTAATGGTCAATCGCAAAGATCACTTTAATTTTGATTTACTTGCGAAGAAGTTAAAGGGGAATGCCAAACACACTCTTCATATTGTCATCGATGGAATCTTATTGCTTTTCTGTGCGGCATTATTTTTCTATAGCTTAACAGCTTTAACCACTTTCTGGGACTATAAGTGGGTCTCATTACCTTCCATGAAAATGGGGTATGTATGGATTTCTTTACCAATTATGAGTATAACAATGGTGATTTATTTATTGTCACATATTGCAGGTACAGTGAAAAAAATAACAGCAGGGGAGGCGACTGAATAATGGGGTTCATCTTAATTGCACTTTTTCTAGTTTTGATGTTTATTGGCGTGCCTATTGCATTTGTTATTGGAATTGTCGCCTTGCTGGGGATCTTAAACATTCCCTATATTCCTGAAGTGTCTGTCCCTGTAAAAATGCTAAATGGTCTTGATTCATTTGTCTTATTAGCAGTACCTTTGTTCATTCTTGCAGCTAATTTAATGAATCATGGTCAAATTTCTCAAAAATTAATTAATTTCTCGCTTTCAATTGTTGGTCATATTCGTGGTGGTTTGGCACATGCCAACATTTTAGTGTCCATGATTTTTGCCGGTGTTTCAGGAGCATCTCAAGCGGACACTGCTGGAGTAGGTAAGATCCTCATTCCAAATATGAAAAAGCAAGGATACGATACCGAAACAGCGGTAAGTGTAACAGCAGCTTCTTCTACCATTGGAGTCATTATTCCTCCAAGTATTCCAATGATTATATTTGCTGGATTAACTAATGCATCAGTAGGAGCTTTGTTTCTTGCAGGCATTATACCGGGAGTTCTTGTGGGGCTCGGTATGATGATTTTAATTTACTTTTATTCAATTAAACGAGGTTATCCGAAATATGAGAGAACGTCGCTAAGTAAATTTTCTAAATTGTTAGTCGAAACATTACCAGCACTATTTACACCCATCATATTAATTGGTGGAATTGTAACCGGGTTCTTCACTGCGACAGAAGCAGCGGCATTTGCCTCTTTGTATACTTTGTTTGTAAGTATGTTTTTCTATAAAACAATTAAAATTAAGGATTTACCAAAGATATTAGTTGATACATTAACATTAAGTTCTTTATCTTTATTTGCTCTAGCAGCAGCAAGTGCATTAGGAGAACTAATGAGTTACTATAGAGTCTCTACTTGGGTACAGGATTTCTTTACAACTAATATTGATAGTAAGTTAGTATTCTTAATTATTATTATTATCTTTTTCTTGTTTATCGGAACATTTATGGATGCCATTCCAGCAATGATTTTATTTATTCCTGTGATTTTGCCAGTGGCACTCATGTATGAAATCAGTCCTGTTCTTTTAGGATTAATTACGATCATGACATTAGCAATTGGTCTTATTACTCCGCCGTATGGTTTATGTTTACTATTAGCTGCCAAAATAGGAGATCTCTCAATTGAAAAGTCATTTAAAGCGGTTATTCCTTTTATAGCAGTTATTCTTGTTGTACTTGGATTTGTAGCGTTTTTCCCAAATATTGCTTTCTATATTCCGAAATTATTTAATCCAACTCTGTTTTAGCTAAAGCTATTGTGAAAGGAACGTGTTGTAATGGTAGAAAGAGAAGTCTTAACGCATGAAGGGTCGTTAATGTTTGTAAAGGTTGCATTAAAAAAAGGTTTCTATGGAGATGTCGACCAACATGTTCATGAACAGGTTAGTTATATTAATAAAGGTTCAGTAGAATTTGAAGTAAATGGAATAACGTCAGTTCTTAAAGAAGGAGATGTACAATACATTCCTTCGAACGTTGAGCATCGTGTGAAGGTTTTAGAGGACTGTATAATTCTTGATGTATTTACCCCTATTAGAGAGGATTTAATAGAATAAAAAAAGAGGAGAGACTTTCTCTTCTTTTTTTTAGTAAGGAGTGGTTCGATTGACTGATCAAGTTGAGCTAAGAAAGAAACGTGCAGGTGAAAAAGCAGTTGAATTGATAGAGGATGGGATGACGATAGGTCTAGGTTCAGGATCTACTGTCTATTGGACGATTAAAAAAATTGGGGAATTAGTGAATAAGGGGATGAAGATTAAAGGAGTTCCTTCCTCGATTCGAACAGAAGGATGGGCTAACCAATTTGGTGTTCCCTTAACGGACTTCTCGCAAGTAACAGAACTTGACTTAGCCATTGATGGTGCAGATGAAGTTGATCCCTCTTTTAATTTAATAAAAGGTGGAGGAGGCTCTCTTGTTCGAGAAAAGATTGTCAATGCGGCTTCAAAGAAGCTCATTATCGTTGTTGATGAGTCGAAGGTAGTCAACAATCTCGGAGAATTCGGTGTACCAATAGAAGTCGTACCATTTGGTTGGGAAGTTACCGCGCAGCGCATGTTACAGATGGGCTGCCACAGCATTCAACTTCGTAAAAGAGAGAATGAGATATACTTGTCTAATAATGGCAATTATATTTTAGATTGTTATTTTGGATTAATTGAAGATGCTATGAATCTTCATTCTCAATTAAAGCAAATCGTGGGTGTGGTTGAAACGGGACTTTTTATTGGAATGACTGATCACGTGATTGTTGGCAAAGACAATGGCGTTCAAGTTTTAAGAAAAAATGAATGAAGGAGGAAAATATGACTTTATTACAAGAGATAAAAGATAGTGGCGTTGTCGCCATTATTAGAGGAGCAACTGTCGATAATATTGTTCCCATTTCAAGAGCTCTCCGTGACGGAGGGGTAAAAACATTGGAGATTACAGTTGAAACGCCCAGGGTACTTTCTCTTATTGAAAAGGTGTCTACGGAATTAACTGATGTGATTGTGGGGGCTGGTACTGTTTTAGATCCGGAAACGGCACGAGTGGCCATTTTGTCAGGAGCCAAATTTGTTTTCTCTCCGACGGTCAATTCAGAAACGATTCGGATGACAAAACGTTATGGCGTTGTTTGTATTTCTGGGGCATTAACACCAACGGAAATTTTAACTGCTTATGAGAGTGGATCTGATGTAATTAAAGTGTTCCCAGCTAATGTATTTGGACCGTCTTATCTAAAAGATGTTCACGGACCTCTTCCTCAAATTCCTCTTATGCCAACAGGAGGCATTAATGTCTCGAATCTCGCTGATTATATAAAAGCAGGAGCGGTGGCAGTAGGGTTAGGAAGTGCTCTTGTTAATACAAAATTAGAAATGAATGATGAAAATTTAGCGGAGTTAACGAGAAAATCAAAAGAGTTTATTCGTGCGGTGCAGATGGCAAGAGATTAGTATATTATAGTTTTTGGAAGCGCGGGGCCGGTACTCGTGCTTCTTTTGTTCGCCCAGCATGGGTGAACTCTAACGGGTGAAAGTCCCGAGTACGACCTGAAATATAGTTCCTGTCACTACTATCCGTATCTTGTCGATATTATCTCGACGACAAGATACGGGTAGTGACAGGCACTTTTACTAATTAAACGAAATGAAATTGCTCCTTAAAAAACTTTTTTAAAGATATCCTCTCTTGTGAAAACAGAATTTTAAAGGGATTTATTTTTGATTAGTAGAATAGTTGTTTATTAGATGTTAGCAGAATGAAAAGTCACCTCTTCAGTTCAACTGGCTGGAATTATAAATAATAAGGCTGTGATTACTAGGATCTTATTATACTTTCAAAGGAGGATTTCTGTGTATTTAAACAAGATGACAGCTGATAAAATTATACAAGAGATTAGCAGTGTAATAGACCATAATATAAATATTATTAATAATAATGGTTTTGTTATTGCAAGTACGGATGAACAAAGAGTTAATAATTTTCATGAAGCTGCTCAGCTAGTTATAAGGAATAATTATCATGAACTGATTGTAGAGTACGACGAGCAGTATAAAGGATGTATGACGGGAGTGAATTTACCTATTTATTTCTCGAGCGAAATCATTGGAGTTGTTGGTATAACGGGGAATCCACAGGAAGTAGGGAAATACGCAAGAGTCATTAAAAAAATGACGGAAATGATAATGTATGAATATTTTAATCTCTGGCATCAAAATAATCAGGAACAAATAAAGCTTGTTTTTACGAAGGATTTAATAAATGGAAATTTTTCATCATCGCTATTTGAAATTGAGGAACGTTTGCATCAATATAATCTAGACGTTAAAGGGGTATATACGGTTGCGTTAATAAAATATGTTCAGATAGATGAAGTGAATAGAAATAATCAATTGAATAGTGCTAGACATAATATTTTAAAGCAATATATCTATGACAAAATAAGTTTTAGGCAATCTCTCATTTCCTACAGTGGCGATTTTTTTGTCATTATATCTAACTTAAACCAAGTTGAGTTAAATAAAGAAATTAATTACTTAAGTAAAAAAGTTAAAGAAATTCATCAAGTTTTATTGCAATGTTCAATTGGGAATACGTACGATACTTACGAGGATATATCAAAATCTTATAATGAAGCGCTAAGTGTTTCTTACTATTTAGAAAATAAGGAAGGTGTCTATCAATTTAGTGAAATTTCTCTATATGTAGCCTTGAGTAAAATACCTGAAAACTATAAGTTGACATTGAAAAGTCAAGTGTTTTCTAAATGTAATAGAAAAGAGTTGCAGGAATTTAACGATTTTATTAAAAGTTACTTCATGTGCAATGGTTCTTTAAATCTCCTGGCGAGTAAGTATTATATTCATAAGAATACTGTACAATATAAAATCCAAAAAATAAAAGATAAAACAGATTATGATTTGCGTATCTTTAAGGATATGTTTATTTTGTATTTGGCAAGTATCTTATAACATTTGATAATTTTGAGATGAATGAAGAACTTAACTTCATTGTTCTAGGTAATAAATAAAACCAACTACTTTTATTACGTATACCATATCATTAGAATAGTTTGATAATTATAATTATTAACAGATAGGGATGAAGCACAGCGATATGAATCATATCTAATCATGTAAGCGGTAACAGAGGGGTAAGTAGGTTTTCTAAGGTATTACACTAATTGTTTGGGGGAATAAGTTAAAACCCCAACATTTAGTACGAGTACCATATCATTAGAATAGTTCAAGAATTAAAATTATTGACGTATGGAGAAGCTGCTTACATTATAAGTTATATTTCATTATGTAAGCGGTAACAAAAAATAGAGTGAGGTTGATCATATGAAAGTAGTGATTGCAATTGATTCATTTAAAGGGTGTTGTACAACTTCAGAAGCAGCCGATGCCGTTGAAAGAGGGCTTCGCTATTACCGTGATGATATTCAAACTGTAAAAGTACCTATCGCAGATGGAGGAGAAGGCACCGTCGATACCCTTGTAAAAGCACTAAAAGGAAAATATATAGAAGTAGATGTTTTAGACCCATTAGGAAGAAAAATTAAAACTAAGTACGGTATTCTTCCAGGTAATATAGCTGTTATCGAAATGGCAGAAGCTTCAGGTCTAACTTTAATTTCAAGGGAAGAATATAACCCGCTGACTACAACAACTTATGGAACTGGTCAATTAATTAAAGATGCACTAGATAGAAAATGCAGTACTATCTATGTCGGTCTTGGTGGAAGCGCTACTAATGATGCAGGGGTTGGGATGGCTCAGGCATTAGGAGTTAGCTTCATGGATGGTAATAATCAAGAAATTGGTTTCGGTGGTGGAGAACTAAATAAGATAAATAGTATTGATACTACAAATTTAGATAATAGGCTGAAAGATACGGAAATTATTCTATTATCTGATGTAACAAATCCCTTATGTGGTCCGAATGGGGCTTCTGTTGTATATGGTCCTCAAAAAGGGGCAAATACGGCTACCATTAAATTACTTGATCGGAATTTAAGATTCTTCGGAGAGATGGTCAAACGACAATTTTCAATAGATGTATTTAAAATGCCTGGAAGTGGTGCTGCAGGAGGATTAGCTGCTGGATTCTTTATCTTTTGCAATGCCGAAAGTTACTCAGGAGTAGAAAGAATAATTGATCTAATTGACTTAGAAAGGCATCTTCCAAACGCAGACATCGTTATCACTGGTGAAGGAAGAATAGATTCTCAGACGGTAAACGGAAAGGTACCAGTTGGAGTGGCACGTAAGGCAAAAAAATATGGAATTCCAGTTATCGCAATAGTAGGGAGCATTGGTGAAGGAGCAGAGAGTGTGTATTCCCATGGAGTCGATGGAATTGTAGATATTGTCTCTGAACCTATTTCTCTAGAGAAAGCATTAGATGAAGGAATTTCTTTAATTGAAAAAACAACTGAGAGAACAATGAGAATTTGGGATATCGGAGCAAGGAAAGAATTTATAAAGAACTTTTATTAAATTGAAATTATTTCATTGAAGGGAGGGATATATAGGAACCTATAAAAAGTCAGATGAGTTCCAAAAGATTTGTAATTTATCAACTTAATTAAAAGGGGAGAGGGTCAAACATGATAAGTAAACATTATAAGAGGCTATTGATAACTGTAATAACATTAATGGGTTTTGTATTAGCAGGATGTGGCGGAGAAGAGACTACGATTCAAGAGTCTAACGGTGGCGGCAGTGGCGGGGCCACGGAATCACAAGAATTTCGTCTGGGTATGGTTGCTGCTCAAAATAGTGTTCAACATTTGGCCGCAGAAAAATTTGCAGAACTAGCAAACGAAAAAACAAATGGAGAAATTTCAATTTCCGTCTTTCCTGCAGGTCAAATCGGAAGTGATGAGTCACTAGGTCAAGATTTATCCCGTGGTAACTTAGAGTTTGCCTTCTTAAATCAAGGTTCAATGTCAGGAATGGACCAATTACTAGACTTCCACTACTTACCTTACATTGTATCAAATTATAAGCAAGCAGATAAATTATTTTTTGAGGATGGAATTATCCCTCAAACAATGACAGAAACTCTAGAAGATAATGGAATCAAAGCACTTGGTTGGTATGAACTAGAATTTAGAGGACTTTCAAACTCAAAAGGACCAGTTGAGACACCAGCAGATATGGAAGGATTGAGATTAAGGGTCCCCGGTTCTCAAGCTATTATGGGCTTCTTCCAAGGTGTAGGGTCACAAACAGTGACGATTGCGATGCCAGAATTATATACTGCTTTGCAACAAGGTACAGTTGATGGTCAAGATAACGGATTGTTAATTACTCATGACAACCGTTTACACGAAACAAACCCATACTATACTCGTTTAAACCATGTTTATGCTACAGGTACAATTGCGATGAGTGATTCAGTTTGGGAAACATTGTCTGAAGAGCATCAGTCCGCAATCCAGGAAGCAGCAAAAGAAACACAAGATTGGCAAATTGCTGAGCAAAGAAAAGTATCAGAAGATTATGTAAAAAAGATGGAAGGTGACGGAGTGGAAGTAATTAATTTAACTCCTGAACAAATTTCGGCATTCCAAGAAGTAGGTATGGGAGTTTGGGAATCTCTTTATGATATTTATGGTGAAGAAAGAATCGAACAACTAAAAGAAGAAGTAGAACAAGTTAAAGACCTGAAATAACATCTAACCTATTTTATTTCCTTCGATAGAGACTCAGAAAATAGAGGCATTCTATCGAAGGAGGTAGATTGAGTGTATAGATAGGAGGGTGAAGTGAGTGACACTATATGCTAGGTTTGAAAAAGTATTATTTCAGATCGAAAAAGTGGTTGTTACTTTTATGATGTTTATTATGTTTATTACTGTTTTTTTTGCAAGTTATAGCTCGATTCTTTAACTTACCCATACCAGATACGAGTGATATTAGTTTAGTCTCCTTTGCCATTATGACTTTTATAGGTTCGGGTCTGTTGGTTTATACGAAAGGACATATTTCAATTGAGTTTAGTACCTTATTTAATTCGAAGAAGGTTGACTTTGTGGTTGCTGTGTTAACAAATATCTTCATGATAGTAATTGCGGGAGTAATTTTAAATATCGGTTACTCATTACTAGTATATGCACTTGAGAGTGGAGAGGCGACAATGGCATTACGAATCCCAATGGCCATTCCATTTTCATCACTAGTTATAGGTCTAGTTTTGATGTTGATTCATACAATAGGAAACTTGATTGAATTATTTAGTAATCGAAAGGGTGTTATTGCTGAATAATCCAAATGAAAAGCGAGGCTTGAGGCGATGGTACTAATAACGATGATAGTTTTACTTTTATCTTTACTTATACTAGGAGTTCCAATTGGGTTTACATTTGCTCTATCGGGTTTTCTAGGAAGCTGGTTGGCAGATTTACCACTTGGAATAGTTGCTTCTACTCCATATTATGCAATCGCGTCGTTTCCGCTATTAGCCATTCCCTTTTTTATACTAGCAGGGGAACTAATGAATAGAGGGAAACTGATTGATAAGTTAGTAGATATAGTTGAAGTATTCATGTCTTGGTTACCTGGAAGACTTGGGCACGTTACTTTAGTATCAAGCTCTTTTCTAGGTGCGATGACAGGTTCCTCTGTTGCGACTGTAGCCGCTGTTAGTAGCAGTATTGGTGGAAGAATGTTGGCAAAAGGTTATAAGCGAGGTTATGTAGCTGCATTAACTGGTTGTTCGGGTTTATTAGGGGTCCTCATACCACCATCCATTCCATTGATTGTATACGGTTCTGCCGTTGGTGTATCCGTTTCTAATCTTTTTTTAGCAACTATTATTCCTGGGATTATGATGACTCTCATTTATATGATTGTTCACTGGTTTAATGCTCCGAAAGTACTGGATAAGCGTGGAGATGGTGCGCAAGAGATTAGTTCAAGTTTTGATAGAGATCTATTTAAAAAAGCTCCAAAATTATTGCTGAAATCACTGCCTGCTTTAATTCTCCCAGTTATTGTTTTGGGTGGCATTTATTCAGGTATTACGACACCCACTGAGGCAGCTGCAATAGCAGGAGTTTACGCTATTTTAGTTATTGTTCTTGGAAAGATGATAAAGCTTGTTGAATTACCGGACATATTTTATCAAGCAACAATTCTTTCCGTTTCAATCATGGTTATAATCGCTTTTGCTAGCGTTTTTAATAAAATTATGACATTAATGCAAGTTCCACAAGCAATCGCCACTTACACAACGACAATAACTGAGAATCCTATACTATTCTTGCTTTTTGTCAATTTACTTTTGTTTGTAGTCGGTATGTTTATGGAAACAAATGCAGCCGTGCTTTTAATGTCACCATTGTTATACCTGCAGCAATGAGTTTTGGGATTGATCCAGTTCATTTTGGAATTATTCTTGTAACCAATATCCAAATAGGGTTAATTACCCCACCTATGGCAGCAAATCTCTTTGTTTCTGCCAGAATTAATAAATCATCAATACCTGAGATGTGGCCATATGTTCTCAGATTCTTAATTCCATCCATTATAGGTTTATTGATTATTACTTATGTTCCAGGATTAGCTCTATGGTGGAAATAATAAGAAAACAAATTCATTAAGGGCTTCGGCCAATTTATAAGGAGGACTTGAAATGAAAGGTAAAGTTGCAGCCATGACCGGTGTTAAGGAAGTTGAGATAAGAGAATATGATGTGCCAACAACAGAAAAAGGTTGCGTCACTATGGAAGTTATTAAAAGTAATATTTGTGGTTCTGATATCCATATGTGGGAAGGGAAACATATTTTTAAAAACCATGTTCTTGGGCATGAGATGGTGGGGAGTGTTTCTGAACTTGGGGAGGGCGTTGAGACAGATTACGCTGGTGAGCAAATAAAGATAGGAGATCGCATTGTACCCGTTTACTATCTTACTTGCCAAAAATGTGAGGCTTGTTTAAATGGGCACTTCAATGTTTGTACACGTGGAAGTGATTACCAAGGACAATATGCTGAAAAATATCCACATTTTACTGGTGGCTTTGCAACTCATTATATTATCCATCCAAACCAGTATTTTTATAAAGTACCAGAAGGTGTATCAGATAATGTTGCAGCTGGAGCCAACTGTGGAATAGCCCAAATAGTTTACGCTATGGATAATTCCGGTTTGGAAATTAATGACACCATTGTGATTCAAGGTGCGGGAGGTTTAGGGTTATTTGCTTCTGCTATATCAAAAACAATGGGGGCAAATGTCATTATAATTGATAGCATTGATTCAAGACTGGAAGAAGCAAAGAAATTTGGTGCTAATCATCTTATAAATATGAAGGAATTTAATACTATCGAAAAGCGTAAGGAAGAAATTTCTCGTGTAACAAATGGCAAAGGAGCTGACTTTGTTCTAGATGTAGCTGGTGTCCCTGCTGCTTTTGATGAAGCGGTACGACTTGCAAAAATAGGTGGAACAGTCATTGAAATTGGAAATGTAAGTGTGGATGAAAGTCAAAATGTATCAATTGTACCTGGCTTAATTACACGTAAGTGTTTAACTGTGAAGGGAATTCTACGTTATCAACCATGGTATTTATATAAGACTTTGCAATTCCTTGAGAGATATAATGATCAGTTTCCATTTGATAGCTTAACAGACAGAACCTATAGTCTAAGCGAATCACAGTTAGCTATGCAAAAGGCAGCTTCAAAAGAGGTTACTCGTGCAATCATTGAACCGAATAAAGCAGAATAATTTTCGATAGAGGTGAAGTAGTTGAGTACTAAGTCGATAAGAAGGTCTTTATTGTATGTGCCAGGAAGCTCAGAGAAAATGATTACAAAAGCTCTCGATGTAAATGCTGATAGTATTATCCTTGATTTAGAAGATGCTGTTAGCCTGTCCGAGAAAGAGTCAGCACGTCATCGAGTAAAAGAGAGTATCTCAAAATTCAAAGCAAAAGGAAAAGAAATTATTGTCAGAATTAATGATGTGAAAACACAAAGTGGTGTTCTAGACATTGAAGCTATAGTGGAAGAATTGCCGAATGCTGTGATTGTCCCAAAAGCAGATGAAGAAGCTGTTACGATAACGGATATTCTAATTAATTCAACCGAGATGCGTTACGGCATTGATGAGTTTGAGATAGAAATCATTCCACTACTTGAAACAAGTTATAGTATTGTAAATGCTTACCAAATAATGTCTAGTTCTAAGCGCGTCTCAGCTGTCCAATTTGGTGCAGAGGATTTAACAAAAGAGCTTGGAATTGAAAGAACAAAGGATGGTAAGGAAATCGAGTATGCAAGAAGTGTAATTGTTCAGGCAGGGAATGCTTGCAAGATAGATATTCTTGATACACCTAATACGAGTATTGGTGATGATAAAGGGTTAAGAGAGGATACATTAATTGCTAAAAATATGGGTTTTACTGGGAAGACGTGTATCCATCCTAATCAGGTAGGGATCGTAAACGATACATTCACACCTAATCCGGTCGATGTCGAAAAAGCTAGAGAATTAATCGCAGCTTTCGATGAATCAGTACGTCTAGGAAAAGGCGCATGTATGTTTGAAGGTAAAATGGTAGATAACCCTGTTGCTGACCGCGCAAGAAACCTTGTGGCGAAAGCTGATAAAATCACAAGTCTATAACATCATTAAGGCTTCTGTTAAATAAAACTTCTGGAGGTATTTAATATGGCTGTTACTGAAAATTTAAGTAGTGTAGCTAGTTTAGTAGAAAGAGCAAGAAAAGCACAAGCAAGTGCAGAAGGTCTTTCACAAGAAGAGGCTAGACGTGCTGCGGCTAGTATAGGCTGGTTTGCACTAAACAAGGCTGAAGAGTGGGCAAACGATACATTTGAAGAAACGGGTATGGGTGATATTCAAAGTAAGATTAATCGTATCCAATCACGTGCAAGAGGGATTATGCGTGATATTAAATACGCTAAAACAGTAGGTGTAATTGAAGAGGATCACGAGAAGCAATTAGTTAAGATTGGGAAGCCTGTTGGAGTAGTTGGATCACTTATTCCCACAACGGTTCCTGCAGGGGTCGTTTTCATTGGAATGATGAATGCTATTATGGGAAGGAATGCGATGATCTGCTCACCACACCCAAGAGCGAAACGTACTACATTAAAAGTTGTAAATGAAATTAGAGGTTTATTTAAACGTCTTGACCTTCCTGAAGATTTAATTCTATGTATCGAAGACCCTTCGTTGGCAAAAACAAATGAATTGATGCAACAGGTTGATCTCGTTGTTGCAACAGGTGGAGCTCCGATGGTTAAATCTGCCTACTCATCTGGTACACCAGCATATGGGGTAGGGGCAGGAAATGTAGTAGTTGTAATTGATGAGACTGCAGATCTAAGGGATGCTGCAAATAAAATTGCTGAAGCTCAATTGAACGACTTAGCGATTGGATGTTCTACAGAAAACTCTGCAGTTATCCAAGAAGGAGTTTACGATAATGTATTGGAAGAAATGGTTGCAGCAGGCGCATATCTTTGTAATGCAGAAGAAAAAGCAAAATTGCAATCGACACTCTGGAAAGATGGTCATTTGAATCCAGAGGTTATATGTAAGCCAGCAACATTTATTGCAGAAAAGGCAGGGTTTATAATTCCTGAAGATAGAACATGGCTTATTGTTGAAGAAACTGGTTTCGGGCCAGAATTTCCATTCTCTGGTGAAAAATTATCTGTAGTAGTTGCACTATACAAATATTCTAATTTTGATGATGCAATTTCATTAGTGAATAATATTCAAGCTTATAGTGGTGCCGGGCACTCTTGTGGGATTCACAGTACCGATGATGAGCGCATTCTAAAATATTCCCTTGAAACTAAAACTAGTAGAGTTGCTGTTAGAATGCCAGTTGGAAAATCGAATGCAGGAAATTGGAATAACGGAATGCCATTTACGATTAATCTTGGTTGTGGTACGTGGGGAGGTAACATTACCTCTGAAAACGTAACATATAAAAATTACATTAACACAACGTGGGTGGCAAGAGAAATTAAAGACTTCAAAGTTCCTACAGATGAAGAGTTGTTTGGAACAGTTATGAGCGATGATAAGGTATTTGGATAAGATTAGAGGATATGAGGTTAATTTTATAGTTATAAATTTATAAGAAAATAGGATGAGAGTTTTTACATCTCTCATCCTATTTTACAGGTACAAAATGAAACAGCAATTAACATAATTGATAAGTGAACTAATTAAGGGAGGAAAGAGATGTTAAAAGCAGTAGTTTTGGACGGTTACACGTTAAACCCTGGAGATTTAGACTGGTCACCACTAGAGTCATTAGTTGATGTAACTATTTATGACCGCACAACTTATTCACGTGATGAAGTAGCCTTAGTTATTGAAAGAGCAAAAGATGCAGATATCATCCTAACAAATAAAACACCAATTCCCAAAAAGGCGATTGAAAGCCTGCCAAAACTAAAATATATTGGAATGCTATCAACTGGTTTTGATGCTGTTGATATAAAAGCAGCTAAAGAAAGGAATATTCCGGTAGCGAACATTCCCTCTTATGGAACAGATGCCGTCTCCCAATTTGCAATTGGCTTACTTCTTGAACTTTGCCATCATATTGGTAGTCATAATGATTCAGTGAAACGTGGAGAATGGACGAATAATGCCGACTGGTGTTTTTGGAACTACCCATTAATTGAGCTTTCAGGTAAAACAATGGGGATTATTGGGTATGGTCGTATTGGGCAGGCAACCGGACGAATTGCTCAAGCTTTAGGTTTGAAGATTCTAGCCTATAATCGAACCGCGAATAAAGATCTTGAAGGAGAAAAAATGAAATTTGTGGAACTCAATGAATTGTATGAGAAATCAGATGTGATTGCCTTACATTGTCCATTAACTGAAGATAATAAGGGCTTCATTAATAAAGAAAGTATTTCCAAAATGAAAGACGGAGTTATTATTATTAATAACTCCAGAGGACCATTAATTAATGAGCAAGATCTAGCTGATGCGTTAAATAATAATAAAGTTGGTGGTGCGGCCCTTGATGTGGTTACTACAGAACCAATTAGAGAGGATAATCCATTACTTACCGCCAAAAATTGTATCATTACTCCTCATATTTCATGGGCTACAAAAGAAGCCAGGCAGAGACTATTTAATACATCAGTAGAAAATTTAGAATCGATTTTAAATGGAACCCCGATTAATATTGTTAACGGTGTAACAAGAGTTTCCATTGAAAATGTGTTTTAGTTTGGGTGCCTGTGCGCTGCGATCCCTAAAGTAGACACTATAAATTCGGATTTAACCTGAAGAACTAGAGCCAATTGGCTTTAGTTCTTCTTTACTTCTAAGCGTAACGGAGTGTCTCAGATTATCGATTGACGGTCGAGGAGACCACTTGACAACCAATCGATGATCTGTGAAGAGTGGTATTAGGCTAAGAAGGAGAAAAAGTGACATCTATGCCATTTACTTAACTCCCTTGCACGTAACGTGCAGGTGTAATAGATTTCTTATTTTTCTTTCGCGCTGGGCTTATACAATCTAATTCTTGCATTAATCGGCATACTACTTTTTCACTGAAGCCCGGACGTCGTTCTTTTTGGTGAAATGTTACCTGAGGATAAATAGATATGAAAACATGCGTCGTGAAGGAATTTATAATGAAGAAAAACTAATTGACTCGGTATTGGAAGGGGAAATCCAAGAACGTTATAGGGATTGGAAAACGTATGTAAAGACGATTGAACATTATCTTCCTTCTAAAAACTGGAAGAAAAGAGACGGTTCGAGATCAGTGAAGAAGTTGAAAATTCAAACTAAGACTATTAGATATTGAATCCGGAATCAGATACCACTAGGTTAGTTAGTTTACTTCATCCTATAAGAAATTATACTTTTTCACCAGTCTCGGAAGATTCTCATGCATCTTTTGTTTCGCTATGCGAGGAAGCAGAACACCCGTCCCTGTGCGCCGTATAATCGTTCCTAGCATACTTGTAAAACCCACCCAACTACATCCTAGGGAAAAAGACTAGCAGGTGGTATGATTAAACTAATGTCTAGTTTTGTCAGGGGGAAAGTAAGGATGGCTCTACTTCAAAACGAATTAAAAATAACAAATATGCAAGAATTACTTGGAATGAAATTATCCTTGCCATCGTATCAACGTCCATATCGTTGGAATGTAAAGTCTACAAATACGCTTTTTCTTGATACTTATCATGCCTATCAAGAAGGGATACCAGAATACAGAATTGGCTCTGTCATTTTACATAAGGAAAATGAAAAGTACAACGTTGTGGATGGTCAACAGCGATTAACAACCCTTTCTATTCTCCTATACTGTTTAGGTGTTGAGGATCTAGGGCTATTACGGGAGAAATATAATCAGCTATCAAATGATGCAATCGTGACGAATTTTGAAATTTTATCTAAGCGAATAAGTGAACTTTCTGAAGATGAGCAAAGCAAATACAAAGAATATTTACTCAGACATTGTAGTACCGTTCGAATTGTCACAGACAGTGAGCAGGAGGCTTTTCAATTTTTTGATTCACAAAACTCACGCGGTAAAGAGTTGAAACCACATGATTTATTGAAATCCTATCATTTACGTGAGATGGATGATGAGGACGAGCATCAGAAAGTAAGAGTTATCAACCAATGGGAACATATGAACCAAGATGTTTTAAATGACTTATTTAAAACGTACCTTTACCCGTTGACGCATTGGTATAAAGGGAAAAGTGGTTTGGGTTATTCTTCAAGTAGAATTGATGTATTCAAAGGGATTAAAACGACAAATGTGTCTAATTATGCGATCTATCATAAAGCGAGTAACCTTTTCGTTGAACAATTTAATGCAAATGGGAGTAGTGAACTTCTTGCATCTAAAGCATTAAATCAATTTCAATTAACACAACCACTGATTGCGGGTAAACGATTCTTTACATATACCCATCACTACGGAAAGAAGCTTGAGCAAATACAAAAATCAATACATAAATTTCATACGAAAGAACAAGTTCCGAGTAGACGTTCTGGAGATGTTTACATTAAGCAGTTATATGAATGTGCGCTATTGTTTTTTGCCGATCGATTTGGTGTTGAAAGTCTCACAAACGGTGTCATGCAACAATTATATTCATGGAGCTATTCGTTGCGACTAACGATGAATGCAGTGTATCCTCAGACCATTAATAAGTATGCACGAGGAAAACATGAACGTTTGAACGAGGGTTTGGATCTGTTTTCAGAAATGAGTGAAATGAACCATGCTGAAGAAATAAAACTAATTGTTTTGGAGCGGCCCAATATGGAGAATCGAAATAAAGAGAAGTACCAAGCGGTTTATGATTTACTTTGTGAATGGAATGGGTGGTAGGAGATGGATAATAATTTAAAAATCATACCGGTATCAAGCATCTTTTCAAATGTTACTTATGTCATTCCCATTTATCAACGGAACTATGCATGGGGAGAAAGGCAAATTGAACAACTGATAGAAGATATTGATAGTTCAATAGTTGATCTTGAGAACAACTATTTTCTCGGGAATCTTATTGTCAATCAAACGGATAACAATGTTTATGAAGTAATAGATGGCCAACAACGATTAACAACATTATTTCTATTAGAAAATTATCTTGGCATGAATCTTCCGAAAGATGTGGTGAGATTTGAAGCGCGCGAAAAATCAAACCGTACACTTACTATGATAAACAATCATAACAATGGTGAATTACTGGATGAATTAGTTTCTGTTGAAATCTTAGCAGGTTATCAAATCATAGATAACTATTTTAAATCCAAAGATATAGACAAAAATCAGTTAAAGAGAAAACTTGAAAAGGTTTTTCTTGTTCGTGTACAAGTTCCACAAGGTATAGATTTAAATCACTACTTTGAAGTCATGAATACTCGAGGAGAGCAACTGGAACTTCATGAAATAGCAAAAGCGAAGTTTTTAGAGGTTTTAGATACAGAACACGAAAAGAAGACAGCAGCATTGATTTGGGAAAAATGCTCTGACATGGACTCCTATATCCAAATGCGTTTTGAACCGAAAGTGAGAAAGGCTTTATTTTCACATGATTGGACTAGCCTCAAGAATACTATCAGCGATTTTGATTCGATAAAAAAATGTGTTCCGACTGATGAAGATGACGATCATTCAGTTCCGTTGATTACGATTCTAACAGAAAACAAGCGTCTCCATAATGACGTTAGTAAGGATGAAGTGGAGGATGAACGCTTTGAATCGACGATTTCATTCCCAAACTTTTTACTACAGGTAAATGCAGCAATTCGTCATTTAGGGGAGAAAGATTCAACACTGGATGATAAACACTTCTTGAATAACTTAGCATGGGCATGGCGTGATGCCGATAGTGCAAAGAATTTTTTAAGTCATATGCTAAAATGCCGGGTGTTGTTTGATAAATATATATTGAAACGCGAGTACGCTAAAGATTATAAAGAATCTGGTAAATGGTCGTTACAACGTTTAGAGAAATATAATGATGGAAAAAGCGATAAACCGAAATATGTAGGTACATTTGGTGAAGAAGATAGTCAGAATAATAAACAAATAAGAACGTTGCAATCCTGCTTGCGCATAACGTACACATCACCTAAGACTATGCACTGGATTTCACTGGTCTTAACCAAGTTATTAGAGAATGAATCCTGTGACATGATTGAAATCCTTGAAGATTACTGTCAAACAAAAGTGATTCAATCCAACTTTGACGATGAATCTATTAGCGGATTTGGGTATGAAAGAATTGTATTTACATACCTTGATTATCTTTTATACAAAGATGGGTATTCATACATGGATAAAGAAATTATTTCACCCATGCGTGACGACTGGCAATTTCAGTTTAGAACTTCCGTTGAACATTTCTACCCACAACATCCAATTGAAGGTGTATCTTGGGAATCGGGTGACCTTGATGGTTTTGGCAACCTTGCTTTAATTACGGTATCAGGAAATTCGAAGTTCTCTAATTTGCCACCAGCAGGAAAAATCAGTTCTTACCCAAGTATTATTGAACAAAGTTTGAAACTGAAGATCATGAAAGAATTAGTCACTCTTGATGATGAAGGATGGACAAAGGAAAGAGCGAACAAACATAAAGAAGAGATGTTTGGGGTTTTGAAGGGGTAGTGTTTGTGAGGTGGGTTAGGTGCCTGTTGCTGCCCGGAGGATGTTGTAATAGTGTCGGCAAAATATGGGGAGTATCAGGTACCGGTTAAGAAAAATCCTTAAAATGAAGAAGTAGTTACTAATCTCATAAATTAGTAACTACTTCTTCATTTATACTACTGTTACAATTTTTCGTCATGTGCACAAATACTATCTACCCAGTATAGTTCAACACAATGGTGACCATGCATTAACCTTTTACAAACCATCTATCTCGGGTGGTGCCGCCACCTAGAATTATTTAAACCAGCCTTTCTCCTTAAACCTTGCAATAGCCTCAATTCGGTTCCCGACATCTAGTTTATCAAGGATGACGGAAATGTAATTGCGGACGGTACCATTTGTTAAATAAAGCTCCTTGGCAATTTCATTCGTGCTTTTTCCATCAGCAATTAACTCCATGACCTGTTTTTCACGGTTCGTCAGTGGATTTTTATTTTCGAAAGCAAGATCAACTAATTCAGGAGCATAAATCCGTCGTCCGTCCATAATGGTCCGAATGGAGTTTGCTAATTCCTCGCTAGGACTATCTTTTAACAAATACCCGCTCACTTCTGCGTTTCGGGCTCGTTCAAAATAACCAGCACGAGCAAAGGTTGTTAAGATAATGACCTTACAAGGGCCACCCTGCAATTCCTCTGCTGCATCAAGACCGGTCTTTACGGGCATTTCAATATCCATAATACAAACATCAGGTTGGTGCTGCTTTACTAAAGCCAAGGCTTCCTCCCGTTTTTAGCCTTGCCGACCACTTCCATATCCTCTTCCAAATCAAGTAATGAACTAAGTGCTCCGAGTAACATTCGCTGATCTTCAGCGACGACAATTCGAATCATGTCAATCCCTCCTTCGTCGTTTGTTGAGTGATATTTGGTACTCGAATATCAAGCTTGGACCCGTCTAATACAGTGATATCTAAACTTCCATTTACAAATTCTAACCGTTCCCTAATTCCTCGAAGCCCATAGCCTTCAGAAGAATCAACTTTACCTAAAATCCCAATGCCATTATCTTGTACAATGATTTGAAGTTCGTCCGCTGATTCGTTGATCACAATTTTACATGAAGTTGCGTGACTATGTTTAATGACATTCGTTACAGCCTCTTTCAAACACATACTTACGACATTTTCAACTAATAGGGGGGTGTTTTGTAACTGAGCGTTCCCTTCAAAAACGAATTCCATTTCGGCGGCTTTTAGGATTTGCTGAACATGGATCAGTTCCTCTTCTAGCTTTGCTCCACGCATTTCCGAGACCATCTCGCGGACTTCTTTTAGAGCCGTTCTAGCCGTTTGATTGATATCACTCATTTCATTTTTAGCGGATTCAGGATTGATCTCTATTAACTTTCTAGCTAAATCACTTTTCAAACCAATCAATGATAATTTTTGGCCGAGGGTGTCATGTAAATCACGAGCAATTCGCTGGCGCTCTTCAATCACCATTAATTGTGAAATTCTTTTATTGGCATCTTCTAATTGACCTTCTAGTTTTTCTTGCTTGATTCGATTATACGTGTTAAAAGGCAAAAGAATCACACCAATTACAGATATAATAATAAAAGGAAATTGAGCAAAGAATAACTCCGTTTGTGTAAAAAAACTTAAACTTACTGCAACAATCGTCGTTAAAAGATGAACGACGTATAGAGTAATAAAGCCGATTTTACTTTGAATATTTCCAATAAAAAAGGCTAAGAACAAGGCAAAATAAACGTAGCCATAAAATAGAGTCATTCCAATACTTATTAACATTTCAATTCCAACCCAAAGATAAACAAGCCCGCCTTTTGATATAAAAGATAGCCGGTAAGAAATAAAAAAGAGCAAAATCATCATAATACCAAAAGTGATCTCGAGCATGGACGATGACCTAAAGATAAAATAGAAGGGTAAGAGACAAAAAATAATCCAGACGTAAATACTTAGTCCTGTATTTTTCGGAAAAATATTATACCAGCTTTGCATAATGTCCTCCTTTTCTCATTTGATAGGACTGATCATAGGTTAATGATACAATAATTTACATATGATTGTACTTAATAAGCAACGAAAAACCATTCAATTGGTGAGTTGAACGGTTTCTTCGCTTTGTCTTTATTATTTTCCTTGAAGGCTGGTCTGTCTTTTCTCAATCTGCACGCCAGGTTTTCTTACTAAATGTTTGACCTCTTTAAAAGAGACAAATGTCTTTTTATTCTCATCATAAAGGCGAAAACGGATGGATTGAAGACTAGATCCCATCGTAATGGTTGTTGCTTTTTGTAACGGTGGAGTGGTTTCATGTACTTTTTCCAAGTTATAATTTGGCACTCTTGGACTTAAGTGATGAACATGATGATACCCAATATTTCCAGTCACCCATTGTAATACCTTCGGAAGTTTATAATAGGAGCTTCCGTCAACAGCAGCTTTCACATAATCCCACTCTTGTTCATCTTCAAAATAGGAATCTTCAAATTGATGCTGTACATAAAATAACCAGATACCTAATGCCCCTGCAACGAAAAGGATAGGGCCTTGAATAAGCAGAAATGCCTGCCAGCCAACCAGCCAAATCATCAGTGCATATACGGCTATGACAGCTAAGCTATTGAAATGTGTGTTTAATCTTTCCTTTCTTCTAGCATCTTTACGGTTAAAACGATTGGTAATAAAGAACAAGAAGATTGGACCAAGTCCAAACATAATGAGAGGATTGCGATAAAGACGGTATTGCAATCTTTCTATAAACGATGCTTTTACATATTCATCAACGGTCATGATCCATACGTCACCAGTACCACGCTTATCTAGATTGCCGCTTGTTGCATGGTGAATGGAATGCTCGCGTTTCCACTTTTCATAAGGAAACATCGTGATCACACCCGTAATATTACCGAGTATATTATTGACCTTTTTATTTTTGAAGAAAGAGCCATGACAACAGTCATGAAAAATAATAAAGATTCGTACAACAAACCCAGCTGCTACAACAGCGAGTGCCATGGTTAACCAAACCGAAACCGATAAGCTTTGGTATGCCAAAAACCACAACAAGAAAAACGGCGGAACGGTATTCATAATTTGTCTTATACTTGACTTAACATCTGACTTTTCAAATGGTGCAACACTTTTTTTAAGTTGCGCTAATTTATGTTTTTGATTATTCATGATTTCCCCCCGAAAGAATTTACTTTTATCTTCTGTATGGAAGAACTAATTATCCTCATCATAAAGGAAATCGATAAACGGAAGAAGTCATGAACGTCAAGTAACAGATATGACATTTGTCATATAGGACACGGGGAAAAGTGGAGGGCACTGGCAGTTGTAGCCCTAGTGATAAAGGAATAACAACGGGCTGCTTTTTAGATTGCCTTCTCCACCGCTCTGAAGGCGTGCATGTTAATGAAGTTAGGCATAGATGAACTGCCCCTGTCAAGTAGACAGGGGCAGTAATGAAGAGTGATGTGAACGGCTTTAGCTCTATCTTTTTTGTTTACTTAACACGATCTACTTCTTCTAATGGTAGTGAAAAAGAAAAGGTTGTTCCTTCACCGGGTCGGCTTTTTACGGTGATTTCAGTATTGTGTAAATCCATGATTGATTTTACAATAGCTAAACCGATGCCGACACCACTTTTGTTTGATCGTGCTTTATCTGTTTTGTGAAATCGTTTCCATATGTGTTCTAGTTGTTCTTCCTGTATTCCGTCACCTTGATCGTGTATTTTGATCTCGACATGATTTGCTTGTTTTTCTAAAAAGATGGTAATCGTTGATCCGTTAGGTGAAACTTGAATGGCATTTTGTACGAGATTAATGAGAGCTTGTTCAATTCGGTCTTGATCAGCAACGACGATAATCTCTTGATGATCGGGAATGATTTGGATTTCCATTTCTTTCGCAACCAAATGAGGTTCTAATTTCACGGCAAGCATTTGCAATTGTTTTGTTACATTATAAGGGGCTGGCACAATTTCTACTTGACCAGCTTCTAACCGAGTCATGTCTAAAGTGTCATTGACTAATTTGATCATCCGTTCAGTTTCATCTTTCATTAATAGGTAATAGTGTTCTCTTCGTTTCTCAGGAATGGTCCCATCAAGCAATGCAATTAAAAATCCCTTTATCGATGTTAAGGGAGAGCGTAAGTCATGAGAAACGTTGGCAATAAACGTTTTACGGGTTTCTTCTAGGTTGTTCAGTTCAGCTGCCATATAGTTAAAGGTGTCCCCGAGTTGCCCGATTTCGTCATGTGTTTTCACATCGACCGATTGTGTAAAGTCACCTTTTGCAAATCGCAATGCGCTGTGATTCATTTCTTGTAATGGTGCCGTGATTTTCTTTGACATAAACCAGAGGAAAATGCCAGCTACGGCCATAATGATGGCAAATGTCAGGAAAATCATAAAGACGACTTGTTTGTATTCATGGTCTAGGTCATGAAAAGCCATCACCATCACAAGTTGATTGTCGTGATGATCTATGAGTGGTGACGCGATGAAATAACCTAAAACACCATCGGTCCAACCGCCGTTCGCAATCATTTCACCTTGAGCAGCAGCTTGAATCCACTCCAGGTTAATGTGATTTTCTTGAATGACAGGTTGATGAGGAGTATAGACTTTTTCTCCAAGGGAGTTAAAGATATAGATGCTAAAATTTTTCTGGCTTAGCGATGGTTGAAGGGAGGCTGCTGCTTCTTCTTCGTTCCACTGAAATCGTTCAATCGCTTCAAATTGGTTCGTCACTTGTTCGTAATGATGAACGTACGTTTCTTCAAACTCCGTATAAAGATTAAGATGAAAAAGCCAAAGAAAGACTAATCCGAACAACAAAAAGGATATTATGATAATGAAGGCATAACTAAGAAATAACTTCGTGAAAATCTTCTTTGTTTTAATCATTCTGTTTATCCTCAAATCGGTAGCCTATTCCGCGCACTGTCGTTATGGACCAGTGAGAAGAGTAGGAGGTTAGTTTGTCTCTGACGCGTTTAATATGAACATCAATCGTCCGAGGATCACCATCAAAATCATACCCCCAAATACGATCCAATAGTTGTTGTCTTGAGAGAATTTGATTTGGATGGGAGGCAAAGAAATAGAGTAGTTCTGTTTCTTTCGGTGGCATTTTTACTTCTTCGTTATTTATGAAAACTTTATACTCCTGCATGTTCATCACTAGATTAGAACATGTTAAATCTTCTTTGTACACTTCTGAGGATTTTGTCCGTCTTAAAGCTGCCTTTACTCTCGCACACAGCTCATTTGGGTCAAATGGTTTTACAATATAATCATCTGCTCCAAGCTCTAACCCTTGCACAATATCGTAGCTTTCCCCTTTGCCAGTCAGCATAAGAATTGGTATATGTTTATCTTCTAATCGGATGGTTTTGCAAACGTCCCACCCATCTACTTTAGGCAACATTAAATCTAAAATAATACAGTCTGGACGTTCATGAAAATACATTTCAAGTCCCATTTCACCGTCGGAAGCGGCGATCGATTGATACCCCATTTTCACCATATACAGATCAATGAGTTCAATAATATTTGGGTCATCCTCTATCGTTAATATTTTGATTGAACTGTTCATGTCGCGAATCCTTCCTTATTTGTACTCGTTTTTAGTATCCCCGTAAATGCCTGTCTGATATGGAAAAGCTGATCTCTAGTTTGACACAAAAAAATGAATAGAATGTTAACACGGAGAAAAACGTTTTTTGTTAACGTTACGTTCATATTAAGATATTAAAATCTCAATTGCACGTATTGAAAACCGTTGTCTTAAAGTTAATGAAACAATAAAAAGGAAAGAGGATGGAAATGAGAAAGTTAGCAACAATTGCGTCAAGTCGTAAAGGCGTTTGGATGATTTTGTTTTTCTGGGTAGCGATTGCTGGATTTTTGAGTATGGCTCCTTCTGCAAATGATTACACGGTGAATACTGGAGAAAATGATTTACCAAAGGATGTTCAATCCGTTATTGCTAGTGAAAAGGTGAATGAGTATTTCCCTGACGAGGGTGGTCTTTTAGCATTGCTCGTCTTTCAAAGTCAAACAGAGTGGAATGAAGAAAGTGTTTCTGAAGTGGATCAAGTCAGCCGATGGTTAGATGAAGAGGCGCCGTTTACAACCATTGACTCTATTGTTCCATTTCATCAATTTCCTGATCATGTAAAAGAGATGTTTGCTTCTGAAGATGGCTCAACGATTGTTTTGCCAGTCGTTTTGTTCGAAAATCTTGAAATGGCTGAGATTCATCATACAGTAAGTGGAATAGAGGAATACGGTCAGACTGTGTTAGAAAACGGGACACTCCTTGTTACGGGTCCTGCAGGAATTGCCTCTGATACGATTGCTATCTTTTCTAATGCGGATCTTGTTTTATTATTTTCTACTATCCTATTAGTTCTCATCTTGCTAATCGTTATTTATCGCTCCCCATTGCTAGCGATCATTCCTTTAGTGGCGGTTGCGTTTACTTATCAAATCGTTGATCGAGTATTAGGATTATTCGCAGCAAATGGAGTGTTTGAAATTGAATCGCAATCGATATCAATCGTTATGATTTTGTTGTTTGGTGCGACGATTGATTATAGTTTATTTGTTTTTTCACGCTTTAAAGAGCAATTGAGAATCAGAGAAGATAAACACAAAGCAATGGAAGAGGCTGTAAGAGGAGTAGCAGAACCCATTATTTATAGTGGTGGAACTGTGTTTGCCGCGATGCTTGTATTACTTCTTGCTCAATATGGACCTTATCAAAACTTTGCACCTGTTTTTGCGATCACCATTGCGATCGTGTTGCTTGCTGGTATTACATTAATTCCTGCTTTATTTACGCTTGTAGGTCGTCGTTCCTTCTGGCCATTTATTCCTAAAGTTGGCGAGAAGACGTTGGAAAAAAATCGTTTTTGGGGTAAAGTTGGTTCATTCGTGACAAATAAACCTATTATTGCTGGAGGTTTAGTGCTTCTTTTTCTAGTTATTAATGCAACAAACCTAACGAATATCAACTATTCCTTTAATATCATTCAGTCTTTTCCAGAAGACATGAATTCTCGTGTTGGATTTGAACAGATTGAAGAGCGTTTTCCTGCTGGTGAACTGGCACCAACGACCGTATTACTTGAGAATAAGGATGGGTTTACATTAACGGAAGAAGAGATCGTAGCACTTGAAAATCTTAATCAAGAGTTATTACAATTAGATGGGATCAGTTCCACAACATTACCGGATCGTGAGGGGTTGGAATCAGGGGGGAGTCATGGAGTTCGCTTGTTAAATGACTCAGAACAAGCATTAAAATTTGACCTTGTTCTTTCGATGAATCCATACGACCAACAATCTCTTGATCTGCTTGACTACTTATCTGCAGAAAAAGATGAGTTGTTAAAGAACAGTGGACTAGAAAGTGAGCAATATGCATTGCATTTTGCTGGAGAAACAGCAAAATCAGCAGATATTCGGTCTATTAGTAATTGGGATACATGGGTGGTAGCTAGTATCGTAACGTTTGTTATTTTTATCATGTTACTTCTTCATACCCGCTCTTTCGTTGCACCGATATATATGATGTCTACCATTCTCCTCTCATTTGCTTCAGCGCTTGGCTTTAGTTGGCTAGTTTTTGAGCATGTGTTTGGATTTGAAGGGATGAGTTATCGAATTCCGCTTTACGCCTTTGTTTTCTTAGTGGCACTTGGGGTCGATTACAATATTATGCTTATTTCTCGTATTCGCGAGGAAAACCGCAAGTTTACTATAAAAGAAGCAACACAACGTGGTGTGGCGTTAACGGGTGGAGTGATCTCGTCTGCTGGTATACTATTAGCAGCTACTTTTGCTGTCTTGATGACACAGCCGATCCTAGAGTTATTTATGTTTGGTTTTATCGTTTCAGTTGGAATTATTATGGATGCCTTCCTCATTCGGGGGATGCTTGTTCCAGCGATCGTTACATTATTAGGACAATGGAATTGGTGGCCTAGTAAAGAACAAATAAAAAAATCAAGAGAGGTATCTTAATGAACAGATCTAAATTATTATTACGTTTTTCAGCTATTTATGCCGTGATTGGTGTGTATATTGGTTCACATATGGCTGGGGCAGGTTCTCATTTGTTTCGTCCAATTCATACGCACATATTGGTAGTAGGGTGGTTATCTTTATTTGCTTTTGCTTCTTTCTATGCTTTATATGCTATTCCGAAACAATCTAAACTCGCAATCTTTCAAGTGTGGAGTTCCATTATAGGGACTTTCGGGCTTACGGCTGGGATGTATTTGCGATATTTCAACCCTGAGTGGGTATCAGAAACATTTTCTTTAATTTTCTTCATTGCAGGCGGTTCGATCTTAATGCTTAGTTTCGCCGTGTTCGCTGTCATGACGTTTGTTTTTGGTAACAAGATTACGGACAAAGAGTAATAGAGGTAGGGAACCTAGGTTAAGAAACACAGACTGGCAACGGAGTCTGTGTTTTTTTTGTGCGTTTCCTTTTCCGCACGTTCACTGATTTTACAGCTTTTCCAATTGTTATTGACCAAAGAAGTCTGAACCTAATTGGTTATATACATAACTATATAACCATATTAGGTTTAGCAAATAGAGAATAGTGGGCGATATGAATGAGCAAACCATTTGATCAAACCGATTTATATCCAGATTAGGGAAAGAATTGAGGATATTACAAGATGTAAAGAGATATCGTCCTAATTTTGATAGGGACTATGCGGAACATCTTGTTCGTCGCTTTAAAATTGATCTAGCGAACGAGACATTCTCGGATACCTTCCGGGTGGTGACAGGAACTTTTCTCTTATCCCGTATGACGCAAACAAGATGGATGCTTATGCTGCATCGACGCTGGTTAACTCGCTTAAAAACGATGTTGCAGAGCTACTGGCGCCATTAAATAGTTTATAAGTAATTGAGTTCATAGTTTTTTATTGCAAATACAACAAAGTTGCGTTAGATTTAATATATGTTATTTTTATTGCAATTACAATAAAATTTAACTGAGGAGGATCATAATGACGGAAATACTTCGTGAAATAGGAATGATAGCTAGGGCATTGGACTCTATAAGTAATATCGAATTTAAAGAATATGACCTGACAAAAGGACAGTATTTGTACCTTGTGCGAATATGTGAAAACGCAGGAATCATTCAAGAAAAGTTAGCAGAAATGATTAAAGTAGACCGAACAACAGCAGCTCGTGCGATAAAGAAACTTGAAATTCATGGCTTTATTGAAAAAAGAGATGATCCCCATAACCAAAAAATAAGAAAACTCTATCCTACTGATAAGGGGAAAACGATTTATCCTTTTATAAAAAGAGAGAATGATTATTCAAATAGTGTCGCATTAGAGGGATTTTCCGAAAGAGAAGCAGATAGCCTTTTCTATCTTCTTCAAAAGGTAAGAAAAAATGTAGAAAAGGACTGGGAATATGTAAAAAGGGGAAACAAGCGAAATTACTAATTGATCAAGGAGCGTGAGTAGTACATGACTGTAAAATTAAAAAAGTGCAACCGTGAAGATTTAAAAATTCTCCAAAAAATAAGTATTGAAACATTCAATGATACATTTAAAGACCAGAATTCACCTGAAAATATGAAAGCCTATTTGGAAAAAGCATTTAACTTAATCCAATTGGAAAAGGAATTGTCCAATATCTCATCGGTATTCTTTTTTGTTTATGTTCGTAATGAAGTAGCTGGATATTTAAAGGTCAATATCAATGATGCTCAGTCTGAAGAGATGGGTGATGAAACTCTAGAAATTGAGAGGATTTATATAAAAAACCAATTTCAAAAACATGGCCTTGGTAAATATATGCTAAATCATGCTATGGAAATAGCGAGGGAACGAAATAAAAAGAAAATCTGGCTAGGTGTATGGGAAAAAAATGAAAATGCTATTGCTTTTTATAAGAAAATGGGGTTTGTGCAAACTGCAGCTCATGCCTTTTATATGGGTGATGAAAAACAAACGGATTTTATCATGATGAAAACACTCCTTTAACTATTATTGAAAGGTGGATGATTATGTATATACCAACACAATTCAAAAATACAGATGAAGCAATGAATTACGAAATTATGAAAGAACACAGTTTTGCGATTCTTTTTTCTGGGCATAATAAAGCGCCATTTGCCACTCATTTGCCGTTAATTTTAAACAAGGAAAATACATATTTATATGGACACTTTGCTCGTCCTAATCCTCAGTGGAGAGATATCGAAAACCAAACTGTTCTAGCTGTTTTCCATGGACCTCACTGTTATATCTCCCCATCTTGGTATGAGACGAATCAAGCAGTACCGACATGGAATTACGTGACTGTTCATGTTTATGGAGAAGTCGAGTTGTTAAAGGATGAAATTGAATTAAAGGATTCCTTACATGAAATGGTATTGAGATATGAAGCTCCTGACAGTTCATATAGATTACAAGATGTAGATGCTGAGTTTCTCTCTGGAATGAAAAAGGGGATACAAGGTTTTAAAATTAAAATCAACAAGATAGAAGGAAAAGCTAAGTTGAGTCAAAATCATTCATTACAGCGACAAGAGCTAGTTATTAATCAACTAGAACAATTTTCAAACACGGATGAGCAACAGATTTCTTCATTAATGAAGGCAAATCTAAAAAAGTGATTGTTTAATGCTAACGGTGATTTTAAGAAGAACAACTAACAATTCAAAGCTATTTGCTCCGCAGTACAACGATACTGGTTACGAAATGTAATTTTTAACTTCGGTCACTTTTGAGGTGGTCTTCTTTCATATATATGCCCCTTACTATGCAGCAACGAATGTTATGTTTGGTTTAATATTGTTTTTAAGTGTGCAATGAGCTATAAAAAAGAGCGGCTACTTCAAAATGGTATTTCATAATCAAATAATAGATGATAAACAAGTGTGACACCAATAAATGAAACAAGTGCTGAAGAAAGCTGAATCAAACCTTGAGCAAATAGAATTTGGAGAGGTGAAACAGGTGTCACTTGGAATCTCTTTAAAATCCCTCGGTGACGGTAATCTGCAATGGTCAGTGGTACGCCCATAACTCCTGTTGCGAGTACACCAATTGTAATTACGGCTGCATACGATAATTCAAAATTCGAAGCACCAGCTAATCCGTCATTACTCAGTAGATAACCAAATAGTGTGGCTAAAATGTTAGGGAAGCAGATTCCAAAAATTAGAATATTGATGCCCTTCCAAACGAGTTTTCCCTCAATTTTTAAAAAGGTAAGAAATGTACTCATATCCAGTCCTCCTCACCTGCAAAATTTAGGTACGCGTCTTCTAGTGTAGCTTTCCCACTTGTACGAATTGCCTCTTGGATTGTGCCATGAAATACCGTTTTTCCTTCTTTTAAAATTAATATTTCATTACATAAAGCTTCGACCTCATCCATGTAGTGTGAGGTTAGGACAATTGCCAGTCCATTTTCCTTCATCATTAATAGCTGCCTCCAAAGCATACGACGTGCCCTAGTATCTAATCCCGTTGTAAGCTCGTCCAGGAAAACAAGCTTAGGATTTGATATCAATGCCAGTAGCACGGCTAAACGTTAACGTTCTCCTCCTGAAAGAGATTTCACAAGTTGAGCTTCCTTCCCAACTAAACCAAAAGTTTCTAAGAGTAGAGGCACATCAGTTTATAAAGCGCCTCCCATTGCTCGCATGCCTCACGCACTGTTAATTTATCTTGGAAATTTGTTTCTTGAAACTGTACACCCACCTCTTGGAAGACTTCCTTGCGATGGATAATTGGTGACTTCCCGAGCATTATGAGCTCTTCGTAATTACTCTTTTCAATACCAAGCACCGCTGCAATCGTAGAAGATTTCCCTGCACCGTTTGCCCCAAGTAAGCCAATTACCTCACCAGGTCGAATGCTAAAACTAATGTTGTCTACAGCCTTTTTTGTACCGTATGTGACTGATAGGTTTTTTACAGATAAAATCATATTTGTT
>NZ_BAUT01000046.1 GCF_000513095.1 Halalkalibacter wakoensis JCM 9140 | reverse complement strand
TCTCACCCCTACCTCTATTTCCCGCAGGAGTCGAGTGGCTTGCGCTTCATTACACTTAGAGGAAAAATGATATTCATAGCAGTAGTCTTTATGCTAAGAGACTTTTTTATTATAACTGATTCATATACCAGGATAGTAGAGATTCACCAATGAAAATACTGGTAAGGGCTCCGATGACGATAAACGGGCCGAATGGAATTGGCTCGCCTCGTTTGACTTTTTTTAGTGACATTCCGATAACACCCACAACCGCCCCTATTAAAGAAGCTATAAAAAGTGTCAGTAGGACGAGCTTCCAGCCGAGAACAAACCCTAAAACAGCAAACAGCTTAATGTCTCCCCCACCCATGCCACCGTTGCTCACGATCGCAATAAGAAGCAATACTGTAAATCCGACCACTGCTCCAACGATTGGCTCCCACCAAGGAGTGGATGGAAAGATAACGTGATAGATGATAAAGATTGCTCCAAAAAAGAGCAGCACTTTATCAGGAATAATCATATAAACCAGATCCGATACGAGAATAATCATAAGTAGCGAACAAAACAACAACAATAAAGGCAGTTCCTTTGACCAGCCCACTGCTAAAAATGAGATCGTAAAAAGCACTGCAGTTGAGAGTTCAATAAAAGGATACAGAAATGAAACCGACGTCTTGCATTTACGGCAACGACCGCGGAGAAATAGATAGGAAAGAATCGGAATTAGATCAAATGGACGTAAGGAATAGCCACAAGTGGTGCAATGTGAGCCTGGTGTTAGAATAGACTCGTTTTTTGGAATACGTAGGCCTACGACGTTGAAGAAGGAGCCGAAAATGAGGCCGAAGATAGCGAATATAATTATGTGTACTAGTTCCATGTATTAATCCCTCGCTTTTTAAATGAGCTGAAAGCTCTCACGAGGAGAGCTTTCATAAAATGAAATTAATTTAAGGAAGTGTTACATTATCACGATCTAATGCGTTAGGATCATCTGAAGTTAAGTACGTATGGGCACTACCACTTTCAGGTGCATTTGCTAGTGTAACTTGGAACGTAAGACCATCATTTGTTCTAGTAATTACGACTTGCGATGCATCACCATAAATAGTCCCACTTGGGTCCGATACTGTTTCAAGATACCCTTCTCCAACTAAAGAATCCTCTGAAGCATGCTCATTAACTCTAATTGTAACTGGATTAGCCAACGCAGGATTCTCAGAAGTTACATACAACCTAGCAGCATTTGCTACTTGTTGAGCATTTGCAATATGAGCGTCTCGTTTGGAGTTTTCCATGATATTTCCAATCGCAACAATTGCAATCCCTGCAATAATCCCAATAATGACAATAACAACGAGCAACTCAATCAACGTTAAACCACGTTGATCTTTTAATGCTTTCATTCGTTTTAACATGTTTTACATTCCCCACTTTTTTTTCTGGAATTTTTTTAATAGTTAGGTAGTTTCAAAAGAGTACGGAAAAGTTTGAATTATGATGACTTGGATTAATTGTGACAACAATCTTTCTCTTTCGTCTAACCTGCTCCTATTATACTACCTATCGACAAAAATAAATACATCCTTTGTGCTAAATTTCGCTATAAATTTGAAACATTGGAACCATAATCGCAATGACAATTACACCAACAATTGCGGCCAAAAATACGATCATAAGCGGTTCTATTAAAGACTTCAAGCGGTCTGTCATATTTTCTACTTCATCTTCATAAAAATCAGCTACTTTTGAGAGCATTAGGTCAAGAGACCCAGTTTCTTCCCCTATTGTGATCATCTGGATGACTAGAGGAGGAAAGACCCAAGAGGATCTCATAGGGGCCGTTAAGCTTTCCCCTTTTTCTAACGACTGGCGAGAGGTGCGTAAGATTTTCGCGATGACTTCATTTCCTACCACTTTTTCCACAATTCCAACTGCCTGTAAAATCGGAACCGAGCTTGAAAAAAGAGAGCTTAGGGTTCGAGTCAATCTTGCAAGTGCTGCTAATTGAAACAACTTTCCAAAAATCGGCATTCGCAACAAGCTATAATCTAAATAATAACGAGTATCAGGATTTTGTTTCAAAACTTGTAGTCCAATGATTAGCGCAATGACGAATAAAATGAGCAACCACCAAAATCCTTGAACAAATTCACTTGCATTCATCACAAAAACGGTAATGCCTGGAAGCTCTCCTCCCAAATCTGTAAGCATGTTCGCAAATGTTGGAACAACCGACACTAATAGGAAGATAACAACCGCAACCGCAACAATTCCCACAATAACCGGATAAGCTAGTGCCGAGATGACTTTTTGTCTTGTTTTATGCTGCTTTTCATAATAAATAGCTAATCGATCAAGCGCTTCGTCCATCGTTCCACTTAGCTCTCCTGCTTTGATCATGTTAATAACAATCGGTGGAAACACTTTTTTGTATTTGGCAGCTGCTTCTGAAAACGGAACGCCTGAGCGGAGCTCGTCTTCAATTGACTCAAGTGTTTTACGTAAATGTTTGCTGCTCGTTTGTTTAGAAAGAATTTGCGTTGATTCCACAATCGAGACACCTGCTTTTAGCAACGTTGAAAACTGCCGAAGAAACACAGAAAAATCTTGAAGTCGAACCGGATTCCCAAATGTGATTTCTTTATTTAAACCAGTGGCTTTCGTCTCTTCTAATTCCTGAACAGCAATTCGACGCTCTTTTAATTTAGCTGCAGCTTCTCGTTTCGATTGGCCGACAATCGTCCCTTTTTTAATCCGGCCCGTTACATCACGACCGATATATTTGTACTGTGCCATTTACGTGTTCTCCTTTTGTAAATAAGGCTCAGCCACATCCGCTGTTATTTTTTGTTGCGTTAGCAATTCTTTAACGGACATTTCCAAAGTATGCATTCCACTTGATTTGCTCGTCTGCATCACATTGTGGATTTGATAAATTTTCTCATTGCGAATAAGATTTGCTACAGCTGAATTGTTAATGAGTATTTCCGTTGCCGCACACCTGCCTGTCCGATCACTCGTCACAAACAAACGTTGAGAAATAACAGCCTTCAATACTGTGGCTAGTTGGATTCGGATTTGTGCCTGTTGAATGGGCGGGAATACATCAATCATGCGGTCAATTGTTGATGGACCACTCGTTGTATGTAATGTTCCTAACACTAAATGACCTGTTTCAGCTGCTGTAATGGCAGTTGAAATTGTTTCTAGATCTCGCATTTCCCCTACTAAAATGACATCTGGGTCCTGCCTAAGCGACGCACGCAATCCGTTGACAAAATTATTTGTGTCAAAACCAATTTCTCGTTGATCAATGATGCTCTTTTGATGTTTGTGTAAATACTCAATTGGATCTTCGAGTGTAATAATATGGCGACTCATATGATGATTCATATAGTTAATAATCGCAGCAAGTGTCGTTGATTTCCCACTACCCGTTGGCCCCGTTACTAAAACAAGACCTTGGTGAAGCGAAGCGATGTTCTCCAAAACAGAAGGCATATTCAGTGATTGTAAACTCGGAATCTCTGTTGGAATGACTCGAATTGCAAGACTTAGGCATGAGCGTTGATAATAGGCATTAATTCGGAAACGAGAAACTTGAGGAATTCCATACGAAAAGTCGACTTCGCCTTTTTCTTTTAAACTATCTTTTTGCGTTTCTGTTAATAAGGCCATCGTCATCGATTCTGTATCTTTTGGAAGCAGTTTTTCTTTTCCGTAACGCTTTAGTTCACCGTTGATGCGAAAAATGGGCGGAACACCTACTGTCAAATGTATATCTGATGCTTTCAGTTTCCATGCAGCTTTAAGTAAATGTTCAATTCGCTCTTTCATATGCTCTTCCCCCTTCCCTTTTAATCTCCGCTTACAACACGTAGGATCTCTTCTGTTGTTGTTACACCTTGTTTTACTTTCAAGAGCCCGTCATCGATTAAAAAGATCGTTCCCGCTTGAACGGCATACTCTTTTATGTCATTAATCGAACGATTGTTCATAATCATCTTCTTCATCATCTCATCAACAACTAGTATTTCATGAATAGCGAGACGCCCTTTGTATCCGGTCATATTACACGTTGGGCAGCCCTTGCCTCGACTAACGCTCGTCACTTTCATGCCACGATTAGCAAAAATGTGTTTCTCTCTTTCAGTTGGAGCAACATCTTGGCGACAATCACGGCATATTCGTCTAACTAAGCGTTGCGCTACAACCCCACTTAAAGAAGACGCTACAAGAAACGGTTCAAGACCCATATCGATTAAACGAGTTACCGTACTAACTGAATCGTTCGTATGAACCGTGCTTAATACAAGATGTCCTGTTAAGGAAGCTCGAACAGCAATTTCGGCTGTTTCTGTATCCCGGATTTCCCCAACCATTACAATGTCAGGGTCTTGCCTCAGAATGGCTCTTAATCCTGCTGCAAACGTCATCCCGACTTTTGTGTTCACTTGAATTTGGTTGATGCCCTCTAGTTGATACTCTACTGGATCTTCAACAGTAATTATATTGACTTCTTCTTTATTTAACCTGTTTAAACTAGCGTACAACGTAGATGATTTACCGGATCCAGTCGGGCCCGTTATTAACACGATCCCCGTCGGCTTTTCAATCATTTCATTAAAACGGTTCAAATGAACCTTATTAAATCCAAGCTTATTAATATCATTAATCGATGCACCTAGATCCAAAATACGCATAACAACCTTTTCACCAAAAACCGTTGGAAGCGTAGAAACACGCAAGTCAACGGGGTGAAAGTCTAGGTTCACTTTGATTCGTCCATCTTGTGGAATGCGAGTTTCTGTAATATCGATATTCGCCATGATTTTAATTCGGGCAACAAGTACATTTTGCATATGTTTTGGCAAAACACGTTCCGTTTTTAAGAGACCATCAATTCGGAATCGGATAATCACTTTTGTTTCTTGGGCATCAAAATGAACATCACTCGCTCGTTGTTGAACAGCACTAAGCAACAATTGATTAACAAGCTTGACAATGGGTGCCTCTTCATTCGTTACCTGTTCTTGTTCTTGCTCACTAACTGGATTTAGATCATCCATTAACTCATCGACTGCATCAACTGTGTCATAGTATTTATGAGTTGTACGAATAATATCATCTTTTGTTGCAATCGCAACGTCAATCTGGAAGCCAGTCGACAAACGGAGCTCGTCTATAGCGTAATAATCCATTGGATCAGCCATTGCAACGAGTAACTTCTCGCCTTCCCTTTTTAATGGCATGATGAAGTTTCTAGTTGCCATTTCCTTTGAGACCATTTTTATGACATTGGGATCAATGGGATAGCGAAACAGACTAACGTGAGGAATTCCTAATTGAAATTCAAGAACTTCGATTAACTGTTGTTCTGTAATAAAACCTTGTTGAAGCAGTGCATCTCCAAGCTTTTGCTTATCCGTCTTCTCATTCAGTGCTTGTTCAAGTTGCTCAACCGTTATCAGACCTGATTCAACTAGTAAGTCCCCTAAACGTTTCCTCATTTTTGCCATCTCGTATCACCTCTACTCTTCTCCCTTTTTTGGGACGGAGTTATTTCCTTCTCTTTCGTTCGAACCGTTACCTGACTCGTTATCATTTAATGTCTCATCTGGCCCTGAATTTGCTCCATTGCTTGTATCTGTATCCGTTGAAGTACGTTCGTCTGAGTTCGTGTCATTCTCATTAGATGTCTCATTTTGTTCATTTTCATTCGTTAATCCATTTGAAGACGAGTTTGACTCTTGATAGTGCAAGCTTCTCTCAACAATTCGATGAACTGGACGATAGAAGTCTTCAGCTAAAAGGGTACGTTCCATAAAGACACCATTTGCATCAAGTTGTTTCCGGTATATTTTTGCAAAATATCCATCGCGACCATTTTCTATCGTTCTCGTTGCTCCTCTAGCTAAATCAGGAGAGTAGCGTAAAATAGTTCTTGGCTTAAGGGTGCGTTCATCGTCTATCTCTACCTCATACGTATACGTAAAAGGTGCTCCAGTGATAGAAGCATATAATGTATTTGATTCAATTCGTAGTTTAATAGAATAAGGAAAAGGATTTGGATTCGTCACAACAAAATCATGATGTTCATCTACATATGCTTCAAAACCTACTTTTGTGTAGACAGGCTTTGATTGGCCGATTGAACGATCAACAATCTCAAAGTTCGTTTCGACAATTGCTTGATAAATAGCTGAGGATACAATTGAAATGGCATAATTATTTCTTGTGGGCAAGTTCAAGTGCGCAAGAGCCTCGTTCATAGAAAAAGATTGATTAGGATTCAGTTCATACCCATCTATCTCATCAATAAGATTCTCCAATTCACTGAAACTCGCAACCTCCAAGGAAGCACGAGCTACTTCTACCTCCTCGACAGTCGCTGCTAATCGAAATGATCTTAAGTCGATTGTGATTGGATGATGAGGGAGTAGAGCAACTTGCTCTACTAAACTTCTTTGAAGCTCCTCATATTCAATTAGGTCTTCTGCATGAAGAAAGGCATCCACTTCTTCTTTGAGCAAGGCAGCGTTCACTCCTACATGCAATGAGTGTTGACTACCTTGCTCAACCCCACTTATGGATTCTGGAACAAAAAACTCAAAAATTGATACTGGTAACACCGCTTCTTCCCAATAAAAATCCAAAGTAATAAGAGCATTTTCTTGCCAGCGACTTACTTCTTCCTCCAACCGTTTTATTGCTTCTTGTTCAGATAGCCCTTCAATGTTTGTTGATGCAATCATTGTATTAGCCTCATATGTCTGTCCACCAGCAATATTGATAACAGAAGTCGTGCTGACAGAAAAAAGTAGTACACTTAATGTACTGACACCTAGAAGCATGAGTGTCTTAATATAGGATAGTTGATTCGTATTGTTAACACCCATTTATACCGCCCCTTAAGTTATTCAACGCTAATTGATAATTGAATAAATGCAGCTTGACTATTTTCCTGTACCGTTTCAATTAGTTCTTCTGTAAGAATTTCTCCTTCATTGACAAGAAGCTCTCCATCAGATCCATAAATGGACTCTGTTGCTTTTTTCCCTTTTAAAAGATCCATCTGCTTTTGCTTTACAAGATCATGGTCTTCTGCTTCCTCAACTTGAACAGGTTCTACTTCATTGTTTGATTGTTGAGGAGCTTCTGGCTCACTAGTTAAGTGGTTTTTCCAATCTTCATGGACAATAATCATTTCTTTTCCGATTGTTACAACATACTCAAATGGCAAAACTGTATTTTCCGCGTTGTCTAATTCAATTGCTGAGATCTTACCCGTCTCATCATCAACATAAAATTCAACCACTTCGTCTAACAGCTCACCTTTTCTTGTCATAACCTTATTTCCAATCATTTTAATATTGCGGTTAACTAATGTGTTTGCAATTGGAATTTCAGTAATGTCAATAATATTGTTTTCCTGCTCAATTGTAACAGCGTAATCGCCAACACCAATAATTTTCTTAAAAGGGACAGCTTTCATCGTTACTTGCCAGTTTTCATTTTGTACCGTTAAAAAATCAATTGATTTTTCATCTGGATTGATAATCAAAGTCTTAACTGTTCCTACTTTTTGTCCATCTTGAATACTAATTAACGGCAATCCAATAATTTCTACACTTTTTTTCATTCTTCAACACCCATTCTTTTCCTATTTATGTTTTGTTATTTGCTTTATTTGTATAAAGAAAGATAATAATCAATTTCTGCCAAAAGTACCTGATGATCTTTATAGCGTTCTCTTAATTCATCGAGAAGATTCACTACTTTTTCTTGTTCTGATTGCTCAATATAATGATCTCGTAACAAAGAGGCAAATAAATAATGATCTCTCACATGGAGATTGCTTTTTAAATTGTTTTGAATAATTTGTTCGTAAGTCTCGGGACCTTTTGCTCTTTTCAATAGCTGTAATTCTTCTAAAACTAATGAGAGAATAGTTGATTCCATTCTTTTGTTTGTAAGCGGTTTGACTTCCTCTTCTTGGATGAGATCTTCCAAAACATCCTCAACTTCATTAGTCGTACCATCAAACAGTTCGATTTCTTCTGCTGAGTGAAGGTTATTTTCTTCAACATGGTTTTCTTCATTCTCCCACAGCTTGGATTCCCCTTGAGTCTCTGCTTCTGAAGGTGTTTCATGCGTGTCCTGCTGTTCATTCGTTTCTACTTCATCTAGATGAGCCATATCATCTATGTTGTTTTCTTCATCAAATGTATCGATTTTCTTTACTTTGTCTGAATCGACAGCTTCGACATAGTTGTTTTCTATTCGACTTTCTTCTACCGCATTTTTCGCATCTGATGGCTCAAAAAGTGTCTCAGAATCAATCAAGTCTTGATCGACTTCTGGTATTTCGTCCAACTCTTCAAGTTCATCAAGGTCATTCAACAAGTTGTTTTCAATATAAGCTTGCTCTTTTTCAACATCATCTTCTTCTCGAACGACGTCTTCATCTAACTCTGCAAGTACTTTAGTACGATCGCCTACGTCAGGGATCGTTTCTTCTCCATTTTGGTGCTCGACTTGAGTATCGTTGATTGCGTTTTGGGATCGATTTTTTTCAAGAAAGGCAAATTCATCTTCTAGATCCGTTTCATCTTCTTGTTCATCCAACTGAAGTTCTTGCTTTTCTTCAGTTTCTATCTCTTCTAAAGTATTTACCTCTTCTAAGTGCTCTTCATTTATCTCATCAAATTGATTAACACTTTCTACAGATATTTGTTCTTCTTCGAAATCATCAACATCTTGTTTATCCAAAAGGCTCTTGTCGTAGGATTTCTCGTCGATCTCGGTAAACTCTTGTAACGTTACTTCAAGACTTTCCTTTTCATCTGGAGAACTTTCTCTTTGCCCTCCCAATTTCTCTTGCACGGGTTCCGCTACCTGGAGACGATTAAAGAAAAGATAAGACGTAAGTAATAAAAGCGTGACAACAGATAAGGCAGCTAGCCAAACAGAAGCCACATCGGCTACTAATTGGTAAATCAAACTTAATACGAACGTGTTTAGAGCTACAAACATTCTAGCCATTTTCGTTAACTGTAACGGCAATAAAGGCAGAATAAAATAAAGGATTATCGTACCCAATAGCAAAAATAAATAGATCATAAAAGCTCCTTATGAATGAAATAATGTAATCGTAACAAAATCATGCTTATTTTATCTCATATACTGTATAATATAGAACATTTCCTTAAAAGAAAAGACTTTATTCCTAATCACTTTGGTTCCTTTTAAAGGTAATAAGAAGGATGGAAAAATTCAAAAAATCAGCTTTTCCATCCTATTGCTTCTATTTCACCATCAAAATGGAAACTCCTTGTCCTCTGATAGCATTTCAAAAGTGACTTCTGCATTTCCTAGCACTTCTACTGTTTCAGCTATAATCACACCTGTGAATGATCTTCTTACAGTCACTTTTCCATTCGGTGCAAATAAAACACCTGCAACAGATGCTCCTCCTAATAAATCAATGTCTCCTGTACTGACAATGATTACATCACTAACACTATGATTAATTTTAATATCATCACCGTAAAATTTTGTTCCATTAGTTATCGGACCACTTGTTTGATAATCACGTTGTATATACCAAGAAGGATCTTGAAGATCAGCCATTTCCAGTTTAGGGAAGTCAATAATTTCTACTTGTTCTATTGTGCCCGTGACTTTTGTGATGTCGACATTTTCATCTCCGGTATGCTTGAGGTTTCCATGAATTTTCGAGTTGCTACCGATATCAATATGTCCATCAATATACACTGTGCTCGTCGTCCCTAGACGGTTTCCAAAGCTGAAATTCTTCATCTCAATATTCCCGAAAAGGTATATATCTTTTGTTTCAATATAGGATGCATTGGCACTGTTACTTGATGAAAAATTCTCATTGACAACTGCAGTTGCCTCTTCTCCTTTTATAGAAGAGTTAGCCCCTGTAATTCTAACATGATTCGTATATACGAAAATATTATGGTCACGAATGAAATCAGAGAAATCCTCTTGGTTTGGTTGTAAGATGGACACTTCTAGCTCTGAAACTCCAGCCCCTCTCTCAATCACCGTATCGATCTCATACGAATTTTGGTGTTGATCATTAAGCAAGAAGGAAACAGCTAAATGTTCGTCACGAGGAATTTCTACACATTCACCTTCGTCCATACTTACATTGCGTACATTCAACTCATAGAAATCTAACTGATTATTTGCGAGTAAATCTTCATAACAAAGGATGTATTTTTCTTCATCTCCCTCTTGATGTTCTTCCCTTACTTGAGTAATAATTAGGTTAGCTTCTTGTCGAAGATTCGTATAAGAATAACTTTTATCACTACTAGAAATCGTTGTTGATAGGACACCGTAACCCATTGTGATTATAATGATGAATAACACTAATGTTAAGAGTACCTCAACTAAAGCGAAACCGCCTTGCTTTTTTACAATCTGTTTCATCAACAAACACCACACTTTTCAATAGATAACAAACTAATTAGAAGGTGAGCCTATGAAGAATCTCCGAAACGCGCTTAACGATAAAGGCTTAACATTAATTGAACTATTAGTATCATTAGCTTTAATAAGCATTGTCATTGTGACGTTCCTAAGCTTTTTTTCCCAATCTGTTCTGTTCTCCTCTAAATCAGAAGATAAATTAACGGCTGTCAATATTGCTGAAAAAGTGATAGCAGAATTAAAAAGTGATGAGGATTTACTATTGGACTTGCAAGAACTTAAGGAGGATCATGAAGAATTACCAGTAGACTTGGAAATCTATCCTTTTCTCTTTGAACCTCAAACCATAAATAACAAAGTGTATTATCCTCATGTAAAAGTTTCAACATCAACCACCGAATGGGATTTAGATTTGTGGCAAGTTCATGTGAAAATCTTTACAGATGAAGACAAAAACTACAGTGACTCGAATCCTACAACAGAGCTTTTTAGTTATCTTGATTCGGAAAAAGAGTTAGGAGAGTAAAATGAAAAATGTTACTACGAATCAAAATGGATATGCTCTCATCTTAGTTCTTCTAACAATCGCATTAATCGGAATATTCATACCGATTATTATAACAAATATTTTCAACAACTCCCTTCAATTTCAAAAAATTGAAGAAAATAACCAATTGCTTAAACTAGAGGAGATGGCTTATCTTTATATGGATAAAGCATTGGACCACTCCGCTAAGGTTGCACAAGAAAAAATAGTTATATGGTTTGAAGATAACCCAGGTGCTGATTCGACACTTATATTAAATACTTTTCTTGATATTTTTGAAGATGAACTATCATTCTATGAAGTAGCTTTAGGCTCCGAGCTCCATAAAAAGATGCATGATTCCTCAGAAGGCTTTGCTTATAACATTGACATCTATGAAATAAGCGGTACAAATGAATCTATACGAATTAAATTTAGAGTAAATTCCACTACTAGCGATGATTATACTTCAAATCCAATTGAAACAGAGAGAACCATTACCCTTTCCATAGAAGAATAAGAAAAAGCAAATCTCAAGATGAGATTTGCTTTTTTTATAACAACTAATCGACATAAAGTGGAAATTGCGCTTCATTCGAAATAAATTGATCAATGTTTTTGAACGTCACTTTTGTACTACCACTTGTCACATGAAACCCATCTCTGGCTATAATCAACCCCTCGAAATTAGCACCATTAAATGTAACTCTTCCATTTGGCGCTAGTAGAACTCCTGTCATATTATTGACCCAAGATGGACCTCCTACCGTGATATCACCTGTACTTACGATAACCGCATTCGTAAAGTTAGAAACATATCCATACCCATCATAGGTCTTGCTCTGAATATTGACACTGCCTCCATAATACCTCATCCCATTTGGCTTAATAGTTGATGAATAGCCATTGTTATGAAACCATTCTGATGACTTCAACTGTGGTATTGGTAAATCCGGAACTTGTTTGGTTGGTACGGATGGTTGTTTGGTCATTCTAGCTAAAATGGCATCATGATAATTATTAGGATACGTAAGTGTACCTGTATAATAAACTCTAGCATTTCCTGTAAATGACGGCTGCCATCCAAGCTCTACATTTCCATTTACATAAACATTTCCATGTATCGTTGCATCTTTCAACCTGAAATTCCCATTCACATATACATCGCCATAAATATCACGTGAGCCGTTCCATAGTGTTAAATTGCCATTCACAATGACATCTCCTGAGTCATTAAATGAGCCGATCATTTTCCCCCCAGGACTTTGACCGTCTATAGATAATCTGCCATCTAGGTAAATGTTTGAAACATTTAACCGCGCGCCTCCGTCTAATTGATTACCTGAAACTCCACCCTTTATGAGCATGGTTGCATCCTTACCTAGCATTTCACTTCCCATGAAAATCAACTCGCTTCCGTAAACAAATACATTTTCGTTTACTAAATAATCATAAAAAGGATTTGAACTAGGTTTTTCAATCACTAAAGGTATTGATTCTTTCTCTCTTCTCGCTTTTTCAATAATCGTATCAATGGTAAATGAATGATTCATCTCATTCTGTAATGTAAATTCAACATGTACATTATAGGTAGGATCAATTTGATCCTCACAAGCTTCCCCTACCACCGAAATATTTAGCTGAGTAATCGATATATCGTCTGGTAATAAATCCCTATCTACTTCATAGCATGACATTTCACTGTGATGTTGCTGCCGCATTTGTGTAATGATTAAATTTGCCTTTTGTCTAAGGTCAACGTGTGCCTGACTTTTAGCATTACTAGACGACGTCGTTGTTACGACTCCGTACGCCATCCCAACAATGATTGTGAAGATTACCAATGTTAAGAGGACCTCTACCAAAGTCATTCCTGATTGCCTTTGCAACAACTTTTTCATTCTATCCCACCGCTCTATTTTCGATATTTCAAAGATTTAAATACGATTAATTCAACTGTTGTTCTGCTTTCAATCTATCATGCTTTTTATTAAAGGAAAAGCAAAAAAATACATTCAAACAAAGAAAAAAGCTTGGCGATTCCCAAGCTAGGTGGTTGCAGCATTTTTAATTTTTTCTACATCACTAAAGGAAGCTACCCGGTCTCGTCCACGTTGCTTCGCACCATTATACATCGCTCTATCGGCTCTTCGAATCAATGAAATTGCATCGACAACTCCCTCATCTTCGTCAAGTGGATCTGAACTAGCGACTCCAATACTCGCCGTTACCGCAATGTCGATTGATTCACCTTCATCCAATAAGTCATTGACAACAGAAATGCTCCTAGTCTTTAGAGATTGCTGAATTAATAGCCCAACATCATACGCCACCTGTTCCTTACAATTAGGTAGCAGGACAACAAATTCCTCCCCACCGTACCGAGCGACTGTCGCATGCATTGGGACTACACTCTCTAGGCGATTGGCCACTTCGCATAACACATCATTTCCACTTTGATGACCATATGTGTCATTAATGCCTTTAAAATGATCAAGGTCAAGAAGGATAAGTGAGATTGTTTCTCCCTCCTCGATCCTATCTAGCTCCTTTTTCAGCTGCTCTTCAAAATAGCGAAAGTTATATAAATGGGTTAAAGGACAGTGATGACTTTCTTGTTTCGTTTTTTCATAATTCTGCACATTGCTTATTGCTACAGACAGCATGTTCGCGATAATTTCAACGATCATCACTTGATGTGGTCGAAACGCTTTTTCATGTTTAGATGCGATCGTAATGACACTTTTGGTTTCTTTTTGGTGTATTAATGGTATGGCAAGGATACTCTCTAAATCAGGTGAAAATTTCTTCCCTGTTAACATCCACTGCTGTCGTTCATCAGCAATAGCCATTTGTTTCGAGTCAATCACTTTTCGGCTGAAGTCGTCTCCTGTTCGTAAATGAATTGGTACAGGAGCTGAACTTTGCTGGTCCATATACATCATCGATAGTTGGTTATCTTGCACACGGTACAAATAGAGTTGATCCCAATCCAAGAAATAATCCAATCTCTCTCGAACTTTTCCCATCAATTCATCTATTGACATACTTGAATTGAGTTCGTAACCAAACTCAGTTACTTCTTTTAATAAATGATTCATTCGTTCAGATTGATTGTACACTTTTAACACAATCGATATTCCAATAAATACAATTCCAGATAAGACAACAGCCCAAATTCCTACTTCATCGAAAAGAACAATCAATACGACAACTAAAGGTAAAAATACACCTGCCGCCGCCAGTTCCATGCTTAATCCTTTTAAGAAATGTTGTTTTTTAATTTGGAATAAGTAACGCCTTGCCAAATAAATACATACATGGTTGCTAATTAAAAACATAGCCGTATAAAAGAAAAAAGCCAGGCCGTGTTCATATAGACTAAATGAAGCTCCTACTTGACCACCAGTTAAGAAAAACACGGTAGCAGCACTAACAGAAGTAATCATAAAAATAACCGAATTTAATGGAACGCGATACAATGCTTTCTTTTTTAGTCCTGATGCCATCAATGCAGCCAAAACCGCAAGTTGCGTGACAAGGAGTTCAAAAGCAAAACCGTAGTGAATAAACACAGCTAATGATATCCATTGAAAAACAGTTAAAGTATGATTCCGATAATGAAGCGGAAAAAAAGCAGTGAGGATGACAAGTGCAAAAAACACAAGAAATTCTGGTGATCGAAAGGCAGCAAACGTATTAGCTTGTACGAGAAACGTCAACAGAAAAACCATACAGACGCCCCATATCACCCACACTATTTGTATTTTTCTATTTGTCAAATCCTCACCTACTTTCTTATGAATGTACGGTCAATGTTTTATGCCATTTTTCCCTAACAGCTGAAATAAAATAAAGAGAGCCAGCAATGACTAACACTTCATTTTCCTCGCACCACTTCACTTCTTCCATAAGCGCTTTTTCCCAATTAGGTTCTGAACGCTTGGTCCTTACGTTAGCTTGATCAAACAATTCATTACTGCTTGCAGCGCGGAAAAAGTCAAAACTCGTGAATGTAAACGATGCTTCCAGTTGTTCAAATGGCTTCAACAAGATCTGCATATCTTTTTCCTTTGTTGCTGCAATTAAAAAACGATATTTTTGGTTTGGAAAATGAACAGTTAACGTGTTTGCTAAAGCTTCCATCCCTTCTTTATTATGGGCTCCATCAATAATGACTAACGGCTCATCATTCATTTGTTCAAACCGTCCAATCCACGTTGTCTTCCATAATCCTTTATAAAGCTCATCAATCGAAAGATGAATATGGCCCCTTGCTTCCAGCCACTCTAATGCTTGTGTTGCAACTGCAGCATTATTGCGTTGATGAGCTCCTGGCATCTGGATAACCAACTCATCCAGTGATTTAGTTTCACTTTTATACTTAAAATGTTGCCACTTGCCTTCAACTGTTGTAAGCGTTTGTGCAAAGTGGGTACCTAATTGAAAAAATGGTGCATCTCCTTTTTTCGCCACACCTTCTATTATTTCCTGCGCTTTTTTTTGAGAGACACCAGAAACAATCGGAACACCTCTCTTTATAATGCCCGCCTTTTCAAACGTAATTTCCTCAATTGTTTCACCAAGAATATGCATGTGATCATATCCAATAGATGAAATGACAGATAACAGTGGAGTTACCACATTCGTTGAATCTAATCTTCCACCTAAACCAACTTCTAATAGAACAAAGTCTGGCTTTGCCATTTCACCAAAATAAAGGAAGGCAATTGCTGTAATCACTTCAAATTCTGTCGGACTACCAAGATTTGTTTCCTTTAACTCTTCTACTAGTGGACGAATACGATTCGCGGTTGCAACAAGGTCCTGCTCATCTATCGGTTTGCCATTAAAAGAAATTCGCTCTTCAAAACATTCAATATATGGTGAGGTAAACGTACCGACATTGTAACCTGCTTCTTCTAATGCATGTCTCATGAAGCTAAGAGTTGAACCTTTTCCGTTCGTTCCACCAATGTGAATAACTTTTATTTCGTTCTCAGGATGACCAAGTCGCTCTAGCATCCATTCCATTCTTTTTAATCCTGGCTTAATACCAAAAGGGAGCAAACTATGAATCCATTCTATTACTTCATTCCCCGTTCTCATTTTTCTCCCCCTCATGCCGTTTTCTCTAATAGTACATGAGAATGGCGGTTATTAAAAGCATTAGCTTACAGGGAATAAATTCATTCTCACCTCAAAAAAAAGAAAGCTCAATGAGAGAATTCGAAAAGCGGATACCACTAATAATAGATCTCTCTTTGAGCTTTCACTTCTATTATGCTTTTAACTCATCAATTCTTGCTTGGACCGTTTCGCGTTTTGCGATATAGTCTGCTTGTTTTGCTTTTTCTTCTTCAATCACTTTTGCCGGTGCTTTAGCGATAAAGCCTTGGTTGCCTAATTTCTTATCTATCGTTCTACTTCTTTCGTAAGTTTATCTAGCTCTTTTTCTAAGCGAGCAATTTCAGCATCTAAATCAAGTAAGCCAGCTAAAGGTAAAAAGAGCTCAACTCCAGTAAGTACTTGAGACATTGATTTTTCTGGTGCTTTGACTCCTGTCCCCATTTGAAGTTTACTTGGATTACAGAATTTCTCAATATAACTTTGTCCTCTATTTAGCTTTGCTAAAACTTGATCATCTTTCGCATTAACGAGTAATTCAATTTGCTTGCTCATCGGCACATTTAACTCAGCTCTTGTGTTACGAACGGAGCGTATGATTTCTTTTAAAAGCTCCATATCTTCGACAGCATCTTTAAACATGTAAGCTTCATTTTTCTCTGGCCATGCTGCAATCGTGATCGATTCGCCTTCATGTGGCAAATGCTGCCAAATTTCCTCGGTAATGAAAGGCATCATTGGATGAAGAAGTCGCATTGTGTGATCCAACACATAAGCAAGAACAGATCTTGTCGTTTTCTTCGCATCCTCATCTTCTCCATACAATGCAATTTCGCCATTTCAATATACCAATCACAGAAGTCATCCCAAATAAAGTTGTAAAGAAGACGACCAACTTCACCAAATTCATATGAATCAATTAAGCGTGTGACATCAGCAATCGTCTCTTGTAAACGAGTAAGAATCCACTTGTCAGCAACAGATTTTTCACCACTTAAATCGATTTCTTCATACTTTAGGCCTTCCATATTCATTAAAGCGAAGCGAGATGCGTTCCAAATCTTATTTCCAAAGTTCCATGTTGATTCGACTTTTTCCCAGTAAAAACGCAAGTCATTTCCCGGGGAACTTCCAGTAGATAAGAAGAATCGTAATGAATCAGCACCGTATTTGTCGATAACATCCATTGGATCGACTCCGTTACCTAATGATTTACTCATTTTCCGCCCTTCTGAGTCACGAACAAGTCCATGAATCAAGACATCATCAAACGGTCGTTTCCCAGTAAACTCTAACCCTTGGAAAATCATACGTGATACCCAGAAGAAGATGATATCGTAACCTGTTACCAGTACGTTCGTTGAATAAAAGCGATCATAATCTGGCGATGATTCGTCTGGCCAGCCCATCGTGGAGAACGGCCATAATGCGGAACTAAACCACGTATCTAAAACATCATCATCTTGCTTCCAATTTTCTTCATCTTCAGGTGCCTCATGTCCAACGTAGACTTCACCTGTTTCATTATGGTACCAAGCCGGAATTCGATGTCCCCACCAAAGCTGTCTAGATATACACCAATCACGGATATTTTCCATCCAGCGTAAATATGTTTTCTCGAAGCGCTCTGGGACAAAGTTTACCTTTTCCTCAGACTTTTGCAAGTTGACCGCCGCATCTGCTAGTGGCTGCATTTTAACAAACCATTGGGTAGATAAGTAAGGTTCAACAACAGCTCCACTACGTTCCGAGTGCCCTACCGAATGCATATGCTCTTCAATTTTGAATAGGATGCCTTCTTCTTGTAAATCTTTCACAAGTTGTTTACGGCATTCAAAACGGTCCATCCCTTGATATTTGCCAGCTTTTGCGTTCATTGTCCCATCTTCATTCATCACAAGAATGCGCTCAAGGTTGTGACGATTTCCAATTTCAAAATCATTTGGGTCATGTGCTGGGGTAATTTTCACTGCACCTGAACCAAACTCCATATCAACATAATCATCAGCTACAATTGGAATCTCACGACCTGTGATTGGTAGCGTAACGGTTTTTCCAATTAGATGTTTGTAGCGCTCATCTTCGGGGTGAACCGCAACAGCCGTATCGCCCAGCATCGTTTCCGGACGTGTTGTTGCCACTTCTATTTCTCCACTCCCGTCTGTTAACGGATAGTTCATATGATAGAAAGCTCCTTGGACATCTTGGTAAATAACCTCGATATCTGATAGAGCTGTTTTCGTTTGTGGATCCCAGTTAATAATGTATTCTCCACGGTAGATTAACCCTTTTTCATAAAGCTTCACAAATACTTCACGAACTGCTTTTGATAGACCTTCATCTAATGTAAAGCGTTCACGTGAGTAATCGAGTGAAAGACCCATCTTAGACCATTGGTTACGGATGAAAGACGCGTATTCCTCTTTCCATTCCCACGATTTCTCTAAAAACTTCTCACGTCCTAAGTCATAGCGACTTAATCCTTCTTCTTTTAACTTCCCTTCAACTTTTGCTTGTGTAGCAATACCAGCATGGTCCATCCCAGGAAGCCATAATGTATCATAACCTTGCATTCTTTTTACACGAGCAAGTATATCTTGCAACGTCGTGTCCCATGCATGACCTAAATGCAATTTCCCAGTTACATTGGGCGGTGGAATAACAATGGAATACGGTTGCTTTGATTCATCTCCTGTTGCCTCAAAAAATTTCCCATCTTTCCAGTACGAATACCATTTCGCTTCCGTTTCTTGCGGGTTGTATTTCGTTGGCATCGTTACTTTCTCATCACTCATCTGCTCTTCCTCCTTAAATTAAAACAATAAAAAAACCCCTCCATCCAAAGGACGAAGAGAGTTACTCGCGGTACCACCTTTGTTTGCAGCACAGAAATCTGTACTACACACTCAAACTGATAACGGTCAGTGTCCGGCTATTCTTACATGTCATTAGACATCTCAAAACAGCTGCTCCTAGGCGACATTCAAATCGTACATCTTAAGAAATCTCTCAGCTACTGATCTCTCTCTCTGAAAGGTTCGGATTCTACTCTTCCTATTCAAGGCAATTCATTTATAGTGATTATATTTTAGCTCGAATCGTGCTCATTCGTCAATAAAAGCATCACCTAAATTTTTCTTTTCTATACGTAAAAATCCTATTTAGGCATGAACCTATCTGCTTGCACATCTATTAGGTTTATGCATAACGTAAATGTAAGGAGTTTACCCGAAAAGAGGTGTTACGATGCGTCGACGTTTTGGTCGTTTTCATAACCATCACCACCACCATAATCGCCCAGGCTGGTGGTTGAAAATACGAGCAATGTTTGCACAGATTCTCGTGCCGCTCATCTGTTTTCAGTTACTACGCACGCTTCTATTGCCAACTACATTTGATATGATTTTGCTTACACTCATGATTGTTATGTATTTTTCTATCACTTTGCGTCTTATATAATAAAGCCTGTTTTATTTAAATGAAGGTTGCTACTCTAAATCTCATAGTGAATTGGAGCGAAAGTCACTCCTGCGGGATATATAGAGTCCACTGAAAAAGTGCCTAACTGCCGCCTGCGGAAAGCGCCCCCCCATCCCGGGAGCGAGGTCGAAGCTACTTTTCCAAGTCCGGAAAAACGACTTTTTCAGTGGCTTCATGAAGAGATAAGGGCGAGACTCCACAGGCGCAGTGTACAGCCGAGGAGGCTCGGCATCTCCTTGCAGGTGCGAGTGACTGTAGCGCAATGGAGCGAACATGGAAAGAACGCCTATAAGAATAAACCACACCGTATACGAAAACACCCAATGTAAAAAAGCGTCCTCTTTATAGAAAGAGAACGCTACGGTTGGTCAGGTTGCTGGGCTTCTTGCTGCTCTTGAACAACGATAAGCTTTTGCGTCAGTCGCTGTACCCTACGCATTGACGTAAGACGCTTTTCTAACCTTTGGACATGCTCAAACTCTCTCATTGATCCTTTGTTTGCTTGATAAGAATCTACAGCAAATGCAATCGGTTCTGGAAAGTTTAAATAAGCACAAAGCAAATGCTTTTCTTCCTCTAAAAGAGGCAAGTGCCGTTCATAATTCATAAACCATTGCAACACTTCTTCCTCAACCCAATAGGCATGCTTAAAACTATAACGGCAAAAACTCGCAAGATCTCTTGATGGCGTGTCGATGCCTGCCCGCTCAAAGTTTAAGAGCATTGGTTCATTATCTGGTGTGAAAAAGGAGTGAGATCGATTGACTCTCCCGTGACATAAAACCGTTCGATATTTCTCTTTTTCCGAACATATATCATACCATTTTGTTAAATGTTCTTTTGCCACTTCTGCCATTCGGTCTAGCATATAGGCATGAGTCATGAACGTTAATTCAAATGGTGACATATATGTTTTTTGATCAGCTTCATCTGCAAAACGCCTTAGTTCTAACTGTCTCATTTCCCAGCGCCTCAAAAGTTGATTATACGCTTCTTCGACGTTTTCTTTAATAAATGGTTGTGTTTTAACAGTCAAACGATGAATGACGCCTAATTGAGAGGCCAATTTCTGCTCTCGTGACTCCCTAGCCGTATATTCAATTTGTTCCATCCATGGCATGAGATAGTACGTATGCGATCCAGTTGAAAGGGTGTACTCACCATATTTGGTTGGCAGGATCGGGACCGTTTTATTGTAACCGAGTTTCATTAATTTTCTTAATGCATGAATGAATTCATCCGCTTGATGCCGATTCATCTGTGTCTCTTTTAGTGCGAATACACCTTGACTTGTAGTTATTTTTTTTATTTTACCAAAATCCTCTATTGACTGTGGATAAAGATCATAATAAAAGAGCACAGAATCATACGGTGATTGTGCTTGAATCATGACGTGAACACCTTCTTTTTGTTTTCAATCATTACACTTATCACTTCAACAAGTTCTCTTGAACGCTCCCATTCATTCGTGACGTTCTGTAGGGTCTCTTCCATTTCTAAGTTTGGTCGATTTTCTTTTAGTACAGCAACTAAGTGGTCTAGTTCGTAAGCTTTTAAACATTCGATCAGCAATAGCAACGCTTGATCGTGTGACACATTTTCATGATCAACAATGGCTCCAATTAATTTAGTTGCTGATTCCTTCCCATGTTCTTCAAGCCAGTTCCCTAAAAAATTGCGTAACGAGTAATAACCTTCTTCCGGATATTGATTTGAACCGTACCAAATCATTAAATCATAAACCGTTTTTGCCTGATCAATAGACATAGCGGGATCAATGATAGGGAGATTCTCATCTTTTACTTGCTTTTTCATCTCCTTCACTTTATTCATACGTAAGTCTGACTCTTGTAACAAAGCTCGAACGTATGATTTATCCTCTTCTTCTAGAAACGGGATATGACTATATAAAGTCCGAAATTGAGGTTCTTGACGTTCCACTGGTTTGATCGTAATCTCCTTATTTAACCCATATGCAATCATCGAACCAATCATTTTGCCTATTTTCTCTTCATATGATTTTCCATGCACGGCTTGCTTCACTTCATCATGAACAGTCAGCCAGCCATCTTTCCACGTAATAGCTGCTTCTTGATCTTTATTTCGAATCATGCGGTCGGCTAGCATATATGGCGTGACACTACATTCGTCACGCCACGTAATATGCCAATCAAGGAGGGCTTTATCGGACCAATAACGCAACCTTTTTCGACCATGTTCGGTTTCAATCAACGCTTCATTTACAAATTTTACGTTTCGCCATTGATAATTCTCCTTAAGCCAATCCAACAATTCCATGTTGTAACTCCTTTTTTAGGACTCTACACTAACCGGTATATATAAAATTTGTCCTTCTTCTACCTGCTCTCCTTGCAAGCGATTCATTCTTACAATTTGACTTGTGCTTATTTCATACCGATCCGCAATGGTGTCCAATGATTCATTTTCTTGAATGATACACATTTTCCATTTAGAGAATCTTTCTTCTCCTTTTGAAAGCATTTTTGTTAAGTACAGTGCATTTTCTTCTCTTGGAGGTTTTGCTGTTGCTTCATCTTCAGAAGCCTCCTCTTCTGGGCGATTTTGCGCTGCCGTTGGTTCTGAAACAATCTCCTTCTGTGGTGCGAGGTTGATTTTGGTTTCTGGTTGAACTGGAGTCGTTTCTCGAACAGCTTCAACAACTTCTTCTGTTTCAAGTGAATCTTCTAGTTCTTCTACCTCTTCAACTGTCGAATCAACGTCGGTTCTTTCATCTTCGGTAATAGCTTCAGGTTGTTCTCTTTCCACTTCATAGTCAGATGTTTCTTCTGTCTCTAATTTTTTGTGCGAATCATAAGATGTCACAGTTGGTTCCTCCTCTTCTTGGTGCCCAATTGATTCTAATGCTGGAGTTACCTTACTAAGTGAAGGTTGTTCCGCTTGCTTATAAAAAGATTGAAAAGGTGATGGTGGATTAGGTTGTGTTTCGACCTTTTCATAGCGTGACGTGACTTCTGGTTCTGGTTGTTTTTTTGCTTCGAAAGCAAAAGCCGTTGATGGAACATCTTGTTCAGTTGGTTCTTCTACAATGGTATCTTCCTCGACTACATCTACTTCTTCTACTCTTTCAGTCTGTTGTGTTTGACTAGCAGCTGCTGCAGCCTTCTCTATTTCTTTTTCAACTCGGCTCTCAACCGTTTCTTGATGCTGTGTCATTCCTGAAATGCTAATATCAGCTGTTAGCTGAATGCAGCTTCTTTCCGGTAAATCATAGTCGAATGAGTCTACTTCTACATATACATCATCTAAATTTTGAATGCGACTTAGCGGTATCGTCACATCAATTGGAAAGAAGTGCTTAATTTGTCCAGAACCATCAGAGGCTATCGTTACATCTCCTGCCGAACGGAAGGAAACTTGCTGTTGCAGTGTTTGGCTGTTATCACTAGATGCTTCATCAGTACCTGTAGGACGATATTCCCCAACGAGACGTAAACCACCCCTAATATAAACATGATGATCTTTTTCTTCGATAACAATTTCAGGCTCAAGAGACATTCCTAATATCTCCTCTACTTCTTGGCCTTTATTTAACCAAACGGATTCCTCAATTGAAAATGATAACTTTGACGGGTGTTCTTGTGTCACGTTGCATTCCTCCTCATCGTATTCTCTAACTTCTGCTACGGTCATAGTCAGTACAATAAACTCTATGACAAGTTCTCTAGCAATATGCAACTAAAACAAAAAAAGCCTATTCACTTGCTACATTTATATGTAGCGGTGAATAGACTTTTGCATTATTTTAAGGATGTTTCGCATACTTTATGGTGATGTGCTCTGATGTGTTCGTTCCATTCCACTCCAGTCACTCGCACCCGCAAGGAGGTGGTGAGCCTCCTCGGCTGCGCCTGTGGGGTCTCACCCCTACCTCTATTTCCCGCAGGAGTCGAGTGACCTACGCTCCATTTCACTACGAGAAAAACCTTTCTCAAGAGCAACAATTCTTGCTAAAAGAAATTATTTCAACTTAGAAAAAGCAATTTCCGCTGCTTTAATCGTGCGGTCTATGTCTTCTTCTGTGTGTTTTGTTGATAAGAACATTCCTTCGAATTGTGACGGAGGAAGTGAAATGCCTTGTTGTAGCATTTCTTGAAAATATGTTGTGAAATATTCTAGATTGGCTGTTTGTGCTTTCTCAAAGTTTGTTACTTTTTCATCTGTAAAAAAGAATCCAACCATTGAACCTGCGCGGTTAATAGTGTGTGGGATCTCATGTTTTTTAGCAGCTTCTGAAAGTCCATTAGCTAGTCGCTCTGCTAATTGCTCAAAGCGATCATAATCAGCTTCTGTTAATTGAGATAGCGTTTCATAGCCTGCTGTCATCGCTAGTGGATTTCCTGACAATGTACCCGCTTGATAAATAGGTCCACTTGGTGCAATTTGCTCCATAATTTCACGTTTGCCACCATATGCCCCAACTGGCAAACCTCCACCAATTACTTTTCCAAGGCACGTAAGGTCAGGTGTAACTCCTAATTTTCCTTGTGCACAATGATAGCCGACACGAAAGCCCGTCATGACCTCGTCAAAAATGAGGAGAGTTCCATTTTCTTCCGTAATCTTTCGAAGTTCTTCTAGGAACCCAGGCTCTGGAGGAACAACCCCCATATTCCCAGCAACAGGCTCCACAATGACACCTGCAATATCATCACCGAATTCTTGAAAAGCATAACGAACACTCTCAAGGTCATTATAAGGAACGGTTAACGTATTTTGTGCTACGCTTTCTGGTACACCTGGACTATCTGGCAAACCTAATGTGGCAACACCAGAACCTGCTTTAATCAATAAAGAGTCACCGTGACCATGGTAACAGCCAACAAATTTTAAAATTTTATTTCGTTTTGTGTAGCCTCTTGCTAAACGAAGAGCACTCATTGTCGCCTCTGTACCTGAATTCACCATGCGAACGACTTCAATGGATGGAACACGCTCAATGACTAACTCGGCTAGCTTTGTTTCTAGCTCACTAGGTGCACCAAAACTTGTCCCTTTTTCAGCTACTTCCTTTAAAGCTGCAACCACTTGTTCATCTGCATGTCCTAATACAAGCGGTCCCCATGACAAAACATAATCAATGTACTCATTGCCATCAATATCATAAATTTTAGATCCTACTCCTCGTTCCATATATACAGGGTCCATCTTAACGGATTTAAATGCGCGAACAGGGCTATTCACCCCACCTGGCATTAATGGTTTTGCTTTTTTGAACGCTTCTTGTGACTTTGTATATGTACGCATCTTCATTCTCCTTTCTTATTGATCTTCTTTTAGCCAACGAACCGCATCTTTTGCATGATACGTTAAAATTAGGTCCGCACCAGCACGTTTCATACTTGTTAACTTTTCTAATACAATATCTTTCTCATTAATCCAGCCATTTTGGCTTGCCGCTTTTACCATTGAATATTCACCACTTACATTGTAAGCAACGACAGGATAGCCAGAATAATCTTTCACTTCACGAATGACATCTAAGTAAGAAAGAGCGGGTTTCACAATTAAGAAATCTGCTCCTTCTTCCATATCTGATTCCGCTTCGCGAAGAGCTTCTAAACGGTTGGCTGGATCCATTTGATATGTTTTCCGGTCTCCGAATTTAGGCGAACTGTGTGCAGCGTCCCGGAATGGACCATAAAAAGCAGATGAATATTTAACGGAATACGACATAATCGGAACCTCTGTAAAGCCAGCTGCATCTAGTCCATGACGAATGGCCGCAACAAATCCATCCATCATGTTAGATGGAGCGATAATATCTGCACCTGCTTCAGCCTGAGAAACAGCTGTTTTCGCAAGAAGATCAAGGGTACGATCATTTAGAACTTTTCCTTCTTCAATAATTCCACAGTGACCATGATCTGTAAATTGACATAAACATGTATCCGCAATCACTGTTAGTTCTGGATGATTTTCTTTTATTTGACGAATGGCTTTTTGAACAATTCCTTGATCATGAAAAGCAGACGAGCCTACATCATCTTTTGAGTTTGGAACGCCAAATACAATAATAGCTGGAATCCCAAGACTGACAACTTCATCTACTTCAGCGTCTACTAAATCTAGTGACCATTGAAAAACATTTGGCATCGAGGCAACTTCATTTTTTACATTGGTGCCTTCTGTGACAAAAATCGGGTAGATGAAATCTTCTTTATGTAAGTGAGTTTCTCTTACCATACTGCGCACACTTGCTGAATGTCGAAGTCTACGATGACGGCGAAATACTAGATCTTTCATTTTTCTTTTTCCTCCTTTGAGTGGCGAACGATTTCCTTTATAAAGTGTTCAATTGTATAGGTTCGTGGGACGATTTCTACTTTTAATCCATAGCTCTCAGCCGTTTTTGCTGCAATGGGTCCTATACAGGCAATGATTGGATGGTTTCTACTTTTTATCCCCACAGGTTCTATTGATTTTATGTAATTATGAACTGTAGAAGAGCTTGTAAAAGTTACGTAATCAATGTTTTCTGTTTTTAAGACATCAAGTAGATCGTAGGAAGACTTTTTTGGAAGAAAGGTTTCATACACAGTTAAATCAGTAACAACGGCTCCGAGTTTGGTTAACTCGTTAATAAGTCTCATTCTACCTAAATTGCCTCTTGCCACTAGTACTTTGTCATCCTTTTTAATTTGCCCTTTTAGAGCTTCAATTAGCCCTTCTGCTACAAATTCTTGCGGAATGATATTGGCTGCAAGTTGATATTTATTAAGAGTCTCTTCCGTTTTGGTACCTACTACTGCAATATTAATCTTCTTGAGTAGATCACGATCACCATGTTGTATGTAATAATCCATAAAAAAACGGACACCATTAGAACTTGTAAAAATTAGCCACTGATAGTCTCCGATATGTTGAAGCACATCTGCTTCTTTCTTGTTAATAGTAGATTGAAAAGCAATAAGGGGAATTTCAATGGTCGTTCCCCCTTGCTTTTCAATCAGTTGCGTTACTTCTTTTGCTTGCTCCTTTGCTCGTGTAACGAGAATCGTTTTACCAGCTAAAGGTCCACTTCTCATCCTTCATCAAGTTCTTTCTTTACTTGATCGAGAATTTCTTTAGCACCACGATCTAATAAAAGTTGCGAAGCTTGTTCTCCAACTGTTACTGGATCTGTACCGCTAACGGTTTCTTTTAATAGTGTCTTCCCATCAGGAGAACCGACTAACGCAGTTAATTGCACTTCATTCGTATCAGTGATCGTTGCATATCCTGCAATAGGAACTTGGCAACCACCTTCCATACGATTAAGGAATGTTCGCTCTGCCGTTACAGTACGAGTCGTATAGTCATCGTTTAAGTGTTGAAGTAACTGAATGAGATCCTCATCATCAGCACGACACTCTAACCCTAAAGCACCTTGACCAACTGCTGGCACACACATTGTTTCGTCTAGATATTCCGTTACTAAGTCATCCGGAAAACCTAAACGCTTGATACCAGCAACGGCTAAAATGATCGCGTCAAATCCTTCTTCACGGAGCTTTCTTAATCTAGTTTCAACATTGCCTCGGATCCATTTCACTTCTAGATCAGGACGTGCAGCTAAAATTTGCGCTGAACGACGTAAGCTACTTGTTCCAATAATTGACCCTGAAGGTAAGTCTGCTAGCTTTACATGATTATTTGAAATAAACGCATCACGGGGGTCTTCTCTTTCTGTAATCGCGGCTAGCGTAAAGCCATCTTGAATAACAGATGGAACATCCTTCATACTATGAACAGCTAAATCAATTTCCCCATCAGCTAATGCCTGTTCTATTTCTTTAACAAATAATCCTTTTCCTCCTACTTTCGAAAGAGTTACGTCAAGGATTTTGTCTCCCTTTGTTACAATTTTCTTCACTTCAAATTCATATGGCAAACCAGTCTTTTTTAGTTGGTCAATAACCCAATCCGTTTGGACAAGAGCAAGGTTGCTTTTTCTTGAGCCAATCACAATTTTGCGCATAACATCCTCCTGTTTCTTCTTTAGACAACCTCAGCACAAAGTGAAAAAGGAAGTTCGCCTTTTTCTCCATCGGCAATGGCTTCTCTCGACGGGCGTCTTTTGAGAAGTTCACTCAAAAGACTTAAAACCTTACGTCGGCTCCGCTCATTGCTTCGCACAAAGTGAAAAAGGAAGTTCACCTTTTTCTTCATCCTGCAATGGCTTCTCTCGACGAGCGTCTTTTGAGAAGTTCACTCAAAAGACTTAAAACCTTACGTCGGCTCCGCTCATTGCTTCGCACAAAGTGAAAAAGGAAGTTCACCTTTTTCACTTTGTGCTAATACCAAATGTGGAAGGTTGAGTATTGTCCTGATAAGAAATAATTAATTAATAGAATTAGAAAACCTGCAATTCCTAGTAAGGCCATGTTGTATCCTCTTACTAGTTTAACTACTCGTTGATAAATATAGACAGCGTAAATAAGTAAGACGATTAAAGAGCTGATGACTTTGGCATCCAATAGTGGGACAAAGTCAAGTTGGCTATGTGCCCAAATAAACCCTAGAATCAGTCCTATTAATAAGAAAGGCCATGCGATAATAATAGCGATGAATGAAAAAACATCTAGCTTTGATAGAGCACCAAATCGAAGCAATCGCTTTCCCCATATTTTACGTTTAAGCATCTGATGTTGAATGGCATACATCATTTGACAAGCAAATGAAAACGTAAACGCTGCATAAGATAGTAAAATAAATGAAATATGAATAATCAGTAGTTCTGATGCTAGTAGTGCTGAAAGCGAATCTGGAACATCCCCATCAGGTGTAAACAAACTAAAGGCCATCATACTAAAACCTATTACATTTGTAAATAAAACAAGAAAATCGACTCTAAAAAACCAATTTATAGCTAATGATAACGTAACGACCAACCAAGCATAAAAAAACAGACCTTCAAAGGGCGTTATGAGTGGCAAGCGATCAAGTTCAATCATTCGAACAATAAAAAACGTTGTTTGCAAGACCCAAACAATAGAAAGCAACCAGAAGGCCATTATATTGACCTTCCGGTTGTTCTGTAAGAAATCAACGAAATAACCAATCAAGCTTATACTGTACAAAACAATCGTAATTGGATAAATCCAGTTCATTCGTTATTCCCTTCCTTATGAACGGACAACTGAATGACGTTGTCTTGTTACATTGACGTATTCTTGCTTTTGATTCTCCCATTGTTTCTCTGCTTCTTCAATTCGCAAATCTTCTTCTTGTGAAGCCAACTCATCTTCTAATGCAAAGATCTTTGTAAATAGGTCAAGTGCAGCATCAGCATCTGGTTCAGCAGCAAGTTCTTTCACTCTTGTAACTGGATCTCGTAAAAGCTGATTTACAATGCTTTTTGTATGCTTGCGTAACACTTTGATTTCTCGTTCAGACAAGTTAGGAAGTTTTCTTTCGATGCTTTCCATCGTTTCAGCTTGAACCGCAAGAGCCTTTGTTCTAAGAGCCGAAATAAGTGGGACAACCCCTAACGTATTCAACCATTGCTTGAATTCGTCAATCTCTGCCTCAACCATGATCTCAATCTTTTCTGCTTCACGTTTGCGCTCAGCAAGATTCGCTTCAACTATATTTTGTAGGTCGTCAATATCGTATAAATACACATCATCAAATTCAGCTAACGTTGGATCTAAATCACGAGGTACGGCAATATCAACCATAAAAAGAGGACGACCTTTTCTCTTTTTCATCGAACCCTGCATCATTTCCTTCGTAATAACAAAATCACGAGCACCTGTTGAACTTATAAGTACATCTGCTTCAGCCAATGCTTGCTGAAGTTCAGCATATGGGCGCGCTTGTCCGAGGAAGCGTTTAGCTAATTCAACAGCCTTTGCTTCAGTACGATTAATGACTGTTATTTGTTTTGCCCCATTTGAATGCAAGTGTTTCGCTGTTAATTCGCTCATTTTTCCTGCACCTAAAATCACGACATGCTTACCGGAAAAATCTCCAAAAATGTTTTTCCCAAGCTCTACTGCCGCATAACTTACAGAAACAGCATGAGCACCAATCTCGGTGCCTGTATGTGCTTTTTTGGCAAGCGTTACAGCCTGCTTAAATAATTGGTTAAAGATCGTTCCTGTTGCTTGTTGTTCTTGAGCTAGCAAAAAGCTATCACGTACTTGACCTAGAATTTGAGTTTCACCCAAGATCATAGAGTCAAGTCCACAGGCAACACGAAAAAGATGTTCAATTGCATGATGATCTTCCCGAATATCCAAATAAGGGATGAAGTCTTCTTTAGGTAAGTCAAACCACTCAGCAAGAAATGTTTTCGTGAAGTGACGACCTGTGTGCAATTGATCTGCAACCACATACACTTCTGTCCGGTTACAGGTTGATATTATCGTACATTCTAGAATGCTTTTCATATTCCGCAACTGTCCCAATGCGATCGGAAGCTCACTTTCTTGGAAAGAGAACTTCTCTCTTAATTCGACAGGAGCTGTCTTATAATTAAAACCGGCAACAAGAATATGCATCCTGACGTTCACCCCCATTAATAATATCCGTTCCGTTTCTATCTATATAAAATGTGATACTACGCACACTTTTTAACTGTTATAAGTATAACCCAGTACATTATAACATGTCTAATGTACTGTTCCAAAAAAAATTGTGAACAGATCTTGAAGCATGTGCTATCATGATGGTATTGTTCCAACGTTTTGGTTTTTGAGCCAAACCCTTCCTTAAGCGATTATTGTATCCAATTGAAACAAATTATATGAATGATGAATGACCACTTTTTTAGGAGGATTGAATTGAAAACACAGCGGATCTTTCCTAGTATATTACTAATCAGTGCAGGCTGTTATTATTTCGTACAACAGTTCTCTATTCCATTTCAAGAACAACTTATAAGTTGGCCCTCACTTCTGTTTGTCTTTGGTCTTGCCTTTTTATTACAAGCGTATGCAGGGCGCGAATATTCCATGATCCTCCCTGGTATAGTCTTATTTGGCTTAAGCATCCATTTTCACCTTAGTTCCATTTTCCTTTGGTGGCCTAACCATTGGGGAGTATATACATGCATTGTTGGACTAGCATTTATCTTATCATCTAGAAAACGAAAGCAAGATAGCCTTCTATTTGGCATCGTTTTAATTGTATTTTCTCTTCTTAGCTTTGCATCCATTAATCCGTTCAGTTGGTTATATGAAGCTTATGCATTTTTAAGTTCACTTTGGCCTATTATTTTAATTGGTGCCGGTTTGTTTTTGTTATTTAAACGTAAATGAAAAAAGGTTCGTACAAGGGACGTCCCTTGTACGAACCTTTTTTGTTACTTTGAAATATAATGCTGAATGGTTTTCCA
>NZ_BAUT01000047.1 GCF_000513095.1 Halalkalibacter wakoensis JCM 9140 | reverse complement strand
AGTTTCAAATATAAATAATAAAAAATAAAACGCTTTCATACTCAACAAAAAAGAAATTAACATAGCTTCATTCAAAATTTTAGAATTCAAATGTCTTTCGTTCTTTTTTGAAAGCACCTTTCGTTTTTTAAATTATATTACATCAACTTTCGATTAGTCAATTTATTTTTTCGTTTTTTGTTTATTTTTTTACATACGAAAACAACCGATAATAAACAAAATAATTAAACAACTTGGATTTTTTTGATATTCCTTTCATTTTCTCAACAAATCTTTTTTTAAGAAAACCTTGTTATTTATATAACACAGATTTATCAACCTCTCTAGTTTGAATTGATTCTAAAGTTCTTTGTTTACTTCACCTAACAATCATAAGCTACTGAAGAGTAATTGTAAAAATCACTAAAGTTACCACTACCATTTATTAGCTGTTGGTCGTACGGATAAGTCTCGTAACCTACGAATTAGTACAAATCATCACCAATACATATACATTCAAGATACAACAAACCTCATTGAAGGAACTAGATTATTAAGAAATTATTGGTCAAGTGAATCAAGCCATATGGCGCAACACATGCTAAACTTTCATGCAACCGTTTCTACGAGTGGAACGTTTGGTTTAATGATTCCTTATTAATCTTTGGCTCAAGAAGAATTTGTCACAATTGAAGCGACTCCCAGATCACACGGTTCGTTACCAACTCAAAGCAGGGAATTATACGCCGTGAACTTTGAACAAATGAAAGCGGATCTCGTTATCCAGGGGTCCGATGGTTCTAGACAATTAGAATATAGAGTCTACCCGAAGGTGCCAGAATTAGAAGTACCGGAAGATGTATCGCTAACGACCGATCAAGATGAGACAACGCTCATCCTCCCAGATGACATCCATTTTGACTTTGGCGAGAGTTTTTTTAAAGAGGAAGCAATCGAATTAATTGATCATGTATCTAATATGCTAGATGACATAGAAGCAGGAACGATTATTGAAATCGAGGACATACCGATAGCGATGGAGATCCAAGCTACAACTTAGATCTTTCCATTGAACGAGCAACATCCGTCATGGTATTTGCTAGAACAAAATGAATTGGATCATCTTGAATTCCAACTAAAAGGTTTTGGTGAAACAAAACTAATTGCTTCAAATGACGACGATGAGAAAAACAGAGAAACAGGCGTGTAGATCTAGTGATTAATCCTAATGAATAATGCACAAAAAAACTCGACAAAGAAAGTCTTTGTCGAGTTTTTTGTGAGATAAGCTCGCCTTACCTGTCCCCTTTACCCTATGGTCTTATCATAACTTTAATAGCATTTGTTCGATCGGATATTGCCTTTTCAAAGGCTTCTTTTGTTTCATCCAAGGAATAATAGTGTGTCATCATATTTTTCAATTCTATTCCTGCTACTTTACATTGAGCAATCATATCAATAGCCGTTTGATAGGTATTGGAATAGCGAAACACTCCAAATATATCGATTTCTCCTCCAACAATTTCGTTAATATTAAGAGTTGCAACGTCTTCTGGAGGTAAGCCAACAATGACCACTCTTCCGCCTCTTTTTACTGAAGTGAAGGCAGATTGTAAGGCCTTCGCATTGCCTGCTGTCTCCAAAGCCAGATCCACATTTTTTCCATCTGTAATTTCAGCAATTCTTTCAGCAAGATTCTCATTTTTTAAGTTTACCGTATCTGTTATGCCCATTTTTTTGGATAATTCTAGACGTGATTCTTCAAAATCTACACCTATGATCTTGCTAGCACCTGACAAGTGCGCAACCACTGCACTTAACATACCGATTGGCCCCATCCCCATAATAACTACCGTTTCTCCTGCCTGTAATCGTCCTCTCCTCATCGCATGGATTCCAACAGAAATCGGTTCAGCCATAGCTGCCTCATCAAATGACATCTCATCAGGAATAGGAAATACAAAATCTGACCGAATGGCAATATATTCACAAAAAGCACCATCGTATGGTGGTGTTGCCAAAAATTCTACTTCTGGACATAGATTGTATTTTCCTGATTTACAGAACTCACATACCCCACACGTCACACCAGGTTCAACCGTTACTCTTTGTCCTATTTTTAAATGCTTTACTTTTGAACCAATTTCAACTATTTCACCAGAAGATTCATGCCCTAATATTATCGGTCTCTCTACAATAAAATTCCCAATGCGACCGTGTTGATAATAATGAACATCTGATCCACATAAACCAACGGATTGTACTTTAATTAGGACTTCATTACTTGCTGGAATAGGGATATTTCTATTTTGTAATTCAATTTTTCCTGGCTCTAGTAAAATGGCAGCCTTCATTTGCTTAGACATATTTCCTCCTCATAGTTCGAGATAAATAATATTTTCATTTTTCAAACACTTCTACATACCTGCTTACTTTCCCTTTAAATTTTTCTCTAATTTCTTTTTACATTCATGCAAATAAATAATGATCAATTGGTTGTTCTAGTAAATTAGGAAGGTTTACATCGAGTAGGAGGATAATCATTAATTGATTATCCGACCTCTCACACCACCGTACGTACGGATCCGTATACGGCGGTTCAATTTCATACTAAGCATGTACTTTGTTATAATGTTGAACACAGGAGATTAGCCCAAACCTGGCTAATCTCTTATTTGTGATCGTTGTGCTGAGTACCCACGAGTAAGCAATACGGACTGCACCCTTGCTGGTATGGCTATACTTGTATGCATTGTATCTTTCCATTCCCAGTTTGATTAGGTTCTTCCTTCGATTCTTGGCTGTTTTCCACTTCTTCCATATACACGTTCTTAATCGAACTCTTATATGGGCGTCTATCTTACCAAGCACCGTTTTCATATAGCCAACTTTGAAGTAATTAACCCAGCCTCGTATCACTTGGTTGATTCGTTGAACCTGAAACTTCGTTTCAACACTCCAGTTCTTCCTCGTTAGTTGCTTCAATTTGTATTGGAAGTTCTCTACTGACTTTTGGTGCGGTTTTGCCTTGTATAAATCTGATTGATAATCTTTGAAGAAACCAAAACCTAGAAATTTCATATTAGGGTCATTTGGTCTTGTCACTTTTGTTTTTGTGCTATTAACGATCAAACCCAACTTTTCTTCGATGAACTTTGTCACTGACCTCATTACTCGTTTTGCAGCCATTTCGCTTTTGACCATAATAATACAATCATCTGCATACCTTACGAAGCGAAGTCCACGACCCTCGAGTTCGATGTCCAGTTCGTTAAGCATGATGTTACTAAGTAACGGAGATAAATTTCCTCCTTGAGGAGTTCCTATAATCGTTTCTTTATATTCTTCATCAATTTGTACGCCACTTACTAAGAACTTACGGATGAGTGAAATGACATCACCATCGTCAACTGTTCTTGATACAAGGTTCATCAGTCTATCATGGTTTACTGTGTCGAAGAAACGTTCTAAGTCAATATCCACAATCCAATCGTGTCCATCATTCAAATAATCTAGAGTTTGTATGATAGCCATCTCGGCATACCGATTAGGTCTAAATCCATAGCTATACTCACTAAATGTCTTATCAAACATAGGTGTAAGGATTTGTGCTATCGCTTGTTGAATAACCCTATCTTTGACCGTCGGAATGCCTAAGAGCCTTACCCCTCCATTGGGTTTAGGGATTTCAACCCTTAGTACAGGTTGAGGGTTGAATGTTCTTTGACGAATCTGAGAAATGATTTCATCCTTATTCAACGCCATATATGCTCCTAGTTCTTGCACGGTCATTCCATCCACACCAGCGGCACCCTTATTTCTTTTCACCTGCTTGAATGCTTGATTTAGATTATCTATATCCAGAATTTTATCTAGTAGTTTTCCTTCATACATGCTTTGTTATTTCCTTTCTGTCTCGTAAAGTCGGTATCCACTTTTCCGCTTAATGCCAGTGGTCTATTTCCTCTTCCAATCGAGATTTCTATAACGATGAAATTGTTCAGCCCTTCGCTCTTTCTAGCTTTCGCTAGATGTCTTCACTACTACGGCTTCTGCTGACTTCTCACTATCCAGTCTTGTATCACTACAAGATTTTGGTGCAGACCAGTGAGACCTCCCCAGTTAAGGTGCGAACTCTTTCCCTCCACCTATCTGCCATATATACCCCGTATGATTAGAGTAGCTATCGGATTTCAACTTCTTTTGCAGTCTTGTCCTCATACGTTGCCTCTTATATGATTTCTGTTCGTCAGACCAGAGGTTTGCCTCGAGCTTCCTTCAGATTCCACGTCGCCATGGACACCCTTGCTTTTGGCTATGTACTTACCGCTACAAGGTCGTACTCGGGACTTTCACCCGTTAGAGTTCGCCCATGCTGGGCGAACAAAAGAAGCAAGAGGTTTCCCCCTTGCTCCAAGCAAATTTTCTATAAATCTTACTTATTTTGTCCTTGTCCTTTGTTTGAAACCTCACGTGCTCTGTCGTTTGCTTGCTTAGGCAATTCATTACGAACTTCACGTGCTCTGTCGTTTGCTTGTTCTGGTAAAGGCTTCTTACCATTCTCAACCGTTTCTGGCTCTTGAACGTCTTCATTACCTGCTTTTTTCAAAAGAAGCTCACCAAATACAGATGTGTCCATATAACCGCTACCGATTGCATCATTCCACGTAGCTGATCCTTGACGAGCACCATTTCTAGCATCGTTAATTTGTACATCGAAACCAAGCTTTTGACCATCAACAGGTGGGTCAATGTGTCTTAAAGGAATTTTCATTTCGACCAAGTATCCTGTTCCAGTTCTAGTTGTTGCCGATTCAAATCCTCTGCTAGCATCTTCTGGATTAAACGATGCTTCATTGTCAAAATTCACTCTGTATTGTCCATCATCATATTCATAGTAAGACGTTTTGCCATTTGTTTGATCTAAGAATACTTCAACTGAATCTTGTTCCCAAGGGTATGGACTAGATTTATCTAACTCACTGTCGCTAACCTCGACTAAGACATAAAGATTTTCACTATCCCAAAGAGCTCTCGCAACCCCTGTCGCTCCTTGCCAAGCCGCCAAATGCTGGTTAACTTGGATACGCTCTGCTTCATTCCAAATTGGATCAATCTCTCCATCAATTGTAGGAGTACCATATAAAGCAGTAGCTTGCTTTGCTTCAATCTCAATAGGTGGATTGTCCGCAATAAAGTTTACAGGATCCATAACAGCTTCATACGCAAGCTTTGCTTGTAAGTTTCTATCAAACAATAATGGGCTTGTTGCCGCTCTCCAACTAGTTGCATCATTTAATCCCCAGAATGTAACACGAGCAATCGAATCAGCGTGCTCTTTATACAAGTTGAAAAGTTGAGCGTATAATAACGCTTGTGCTACTCTGTCACGTTCTGATTGCTCATGGTTGCCTCCAGCTTGGATGTCAAGCTCCGTAATACTTACTTCTACACCGAGTGTGATAAATCTTTCTAATGATTTTCTTACGTTTTCATGATTTGTGCTTAAGTTGTAATGACCTTGCATACCCATTCCATCAATTAATAATCTACCATCGTTTTCTGCAGCATATCGATCATTAATTTCTTTAATCATGTGATAAATCGCTGTCGCTTTGTTTTGATTGTCATCATTGTAATCATTGTAATAAAGCTTGATATGGTCCCATCCGTTATCATCTAGAACCTTTCTTGCAGCTAAATATGATTCTTCTACATAGTCAGGTCCAATGGCATGATACCAGTTCGACTGACGGAGCGAAGCTTTCCAATCCGTAGGGTTTGGAGGGTTGTTGCTCATTGCTTCATTCACGACATCCCAACCAATGACTCTGTCGCCGAAATGCTCCATTACTTTTTTAATGTGATCTTGCATATTTTTTAGTGCTTCCTCACGATTTAATGGAACTCTTTCACCAGCTGCATTTGTTGTTGTGTTCATCCAATCAGGTGATTGCTGATGCCATACTAGAACGTGACCAAAAACATCAAAACCTTCTGCTAATGCTTTATCGACTAAAAGATCCGCTCCAGAAAAAGTGAAGTTGCCCTTTGTCGGTTGGAGTTCACTTGGTTTCATCGCATTCTCAGCAGTCACAACATTGTGATGCATCTTTAGTAATTCAAGTCTAGCGCCTTCTAAATCAGAAGAAGTGATAGCGTTTCCAATCAAGAAATCATTTTGATACTTCTCTTTAATTGGTGTAATATCTTTTTGGATCTCAATTGGACCCGAAACTTCTTCAAAACTTACATCATCGATATAGAAAGATGCCGTGCTGTTTGAACTTTCAATATAGAGTGTTACATGTTCATCTGGAACTGCGTTAAAGCGATATGTTCCTTCTAATTTGACCCATCCATCGTTTTGGCTAACAGATTGACTGGCAATTCCATTGTAACTTGGGCTCGCACTACCAACTTGTGTTGAAAGCTGAAGTGTTGCACTTGACGGTGAAATCAACTTCACCCATACAGAAACGTTGTATTCATAGCCAACGTCAATGTTTTGCGCTACATTGATGGTTGGACCATGCCAGTTTTGCGTTCTACCTTCTACTTTTAATGCCTTAGAATGTGAGGTATTTCGATTTTCTACAGTCGTTACGGTTAATGTCTCATTACCTGAACGTCCTGAAAATCCATTCAGCTCACCATTTTCAAACGTAATCGTATCAAATGGTACCGCTTTCTCTCTTGTTGGAGGTGCAGGTGTTTCATCATCTGAAGATCCTACTTCGGTAATGACGATACTTCCGATGTAGAATGGAACAGTTGCTCCGTCATCATTTGACTGTACACGAACTCTCGTATCATTCGCATTCGATCCAACGGTATACTCGCCTGTCATCGTAAAGGCTTCGCCAGCTTTAAAGTTAGCACTTGCTAACCAGCTATAGCTGTCTACCGTTTGAAGAAATGCTTGAGAGCCAGCTGGCACAGTAACATCACTGTCCACATAACCTGTTACCGTGATTTTATATGTTTTACCACTTTGCATTCCTACATCACTAAAACTAAAGTCAACTGCATCGAAGTCTTTCGATCTATTTGTTACATGTAAAGCTCCACCATCTTCATTACCAGTAAATGTTTTACCCGTAACAGCCGTTAGTGCAGCATTACCAGATTCCTTGGCATGACCTTTTCCATTAACAAATGTTTCCTGATAAACCGTTTTCGTTTCTGCTCCTGTTGCAGCTTCCGCACTTGTAGCAAAACCAAATCCTCCAACTGGAAAAATCAGAGATACTACAAGTAACAAAGAAAGCAGTTTCGTGAACTTTTTATTCTGTTTTTTGCTCATATGTTAGGCTCCTCTTTCTAAGATGTAAAGAGAAAAAGTATAAGCGCTTTCGTTAAGCGTTACATTCTCTCTTTCATAGAGCAATTGTAAACGGTATCATTTATAAATTCTACTAGAAAAAACGATAATGAAAGAATGGGTTTTAAAGCACCAGGTCTTTTGTACCACCGACAAATTGCTAGATTCCCCCGCCAACTTCACGGCACAAAATAATAAAACCCCTTACGCTTAATCAGTCGCAAGAGGTCATATTTTTAATAATATAAGTTTGTTTTTAAGATTTTCTTAGCCGTTTTTTCTTGGGACTTAATGAGACCTTGTAACAGGTAAGATAAGAATTTCATGTGAATTCCTTCTTTCTTTGTTAGTGTATCTTCATTATGTACCTTTCCATCTTTTTCTTCAAAAAGCATATCTCTCCAAGAAAGCGGAAACAACGGTTATGAAAACGGTAAGCATTAAGATATAGCTTACTTTTTCTTAGAATTTAAAGGTTTTCTGGTACTTTATTGTAAAGAAAAAAGAAAAGAAGCAAGAGTCCACCTCCTGCTTCCAAACTTCCGACTTTTTTCCTATCCTTTAGTTATTTAATGCCTTCTTTTAGAATACTTGAGGAATCTAAACAATCACACTTTTCATTCATACACAGCTTGAACTTCAGTAAATACGGTCGAACATCAGCTGGTTTTTCAAAGGAACGGCTCGAAAAATATCCATCCGTATTATTATAATTTTTGACTACTAAATGATGAAACGTCTCATCATTCACTACTTCTACATGCTTAAAAAACTTTGGAGAAGCAAAATAGTAGCTATTCATTTCTCCAATGTATAAGATTTCTCCACCAAAGCAATAATGAAGAGCTTTCAATGTGTCGTAGGATGGACAATAATACGAATTAGCAGGCGGTGGTGCACCCATAATGAGCAAGCGAATGTTGTTTTCTGCAGCTTCAAATCGCAACACTGTTTCATAGGCTGACTCTGCTACAACACCATCGGGATTTCTTTCCCATTTTTCCGTGATAGCGTCTTCATAATCTTCACTAGCAAATAATAATAAGTCGGATACATGGCTATTTTTCTTCAACCCTAACTGCAAACCTAATTTTCCATCACCAGCAAAAACCTCTACGACTTCATCAAGTGGAATTTTTTTTGTTTGTAAGTATTCACCAATGCCGTCAATGAACTCCGTTGATAGATTAATATAAGATGGATAGTTCATATTATCACCCTCACTTTATATTTCTTATATTCTTTACTTACTCATTATTTCCTTTTAAAAATAACAAATCTATTGTGAGGAAGGCAGATTTTTAAGGTTTTTATAACGTATTATAGGGTCTGGGGCAGAAATTAAAAACGTAAGCGAGGTAACCCACTTCTTTTGGTAGTTGGTCTACCTCGCTAAATTCATTGATATAGCTGTTCCACAATTAGCTAGGGTGAAAGGCTTTAAAGTGGTCTCTTCCGGCTCCCTAGGTTGTGAATTTCTTAACCGTTTCTTGTAACTGGTCAGCCATTTTCGATAACATCTCTGCCGAAGCAAAGATCTCTTCCATTGTAGCCGTTTGTTCCTCTGCAGAAGCGGCCACAGTTTGAGAATAGGAAGAAGCTGTCTCGGCAATATCATTTGCTTCTTCAATTGATTGAGCCATAGAACTTGTGCTGGCGGTTATCTGTTGAGTTACAGCTGATACCTCTTCAATTTGACGTAGTATTTGATTAATTTGGTTAGATATTTTTTTGAATTCACTTCCGGCCTCTGTTGCTAAGGTAAGTCCTTGTTTTACAGTATGATTACCTTCATTCATCGACTCAACAGATTGATGAATATCTTTTTGGATTTCTAGGATCAATTGACTAATTTGTGTAGCTGATTGGTTCGATTCTTCAGCAAGCTTCCGTACTTCATCTGCTACAACAGCAAACCCTTTTCCATGTTCACCTGTTCTCGCCGCTTCAATTGCAGCATTTAGTGCTAATAAATTAGTTTGTTCAGAAACTGAGGTTATAAGAGAAATAATATCACCAATAGACTTAGACTTTTCCTCTAATCCTTTGATTACTTTAGAGGTTTGATTGGATTGATGATGTATATTATTCATCTGACTAACTGTTTTCTCAATAACAGCTAATCCGTTCATTGATTGCTGTTGTGTTTGATAAGTCGCATCTGTAGCAGCTTTTACACTCACTGCTATTTGATCCATCCCTTTTGAAATCTCATTAGCCATATCATTCGCACTTGTTGTGCTTACAAGCTGCTTTTCAGCTCCATTGGCAACCGATTGAATCGATTCTGTAATTTGATCTGTCGCCTTCACCGATTCACTTGTACTTGCTGTCAATTGTTCAGAAGATGAAGCCACTTGTTCAGCACTAGACTGAATATTTTCTATCATACTTTTTAGATTATCTGTCATTTGGGTAAATGATTCGTTTAACTCATAAATTTCATCCTTGCTCTTAACCCGAATGGTTCAGTCGCTAAGTTACCTCCTGCAACCTGCTTTGCTACATTTGCTAATTGATTAATTGGTCTTGAAATGATATTCGAAACTAGGATCCCACATCCAATTGCAAATATCAAAGCTATACTACTTAGAGAGATCATAAGAGTAACCGTTCGATCTGCCATGCGATTCGTTTCGTCTTGACGTTGATGTAACAACTCACCTAGCCAATTACTCATATCATTTGCTCGTTCTCTCATCTCTGTGGTAAGCGGAATAGCATAATGATTAGCTTCCCGAATCGCTTCTTCCTTATCTACCGAAATAGCTTCCATTACTTTCGTTGCTTCTATGAGGAATGACTCATTTAACGTAGCTAACTCATCTAATCGCTCAATGTTTTCTTCTAGTGTTGATAACTCTTTCCCTTTTGAAATTAACGTATTTATGTTTTCGTTATTTTCTTGTAAGTGTCGCTTAAACATTTCAATCTCATAAATCATATACCCTCTAAGGTCACCTGTTTGCAATGCTACAAGTACTTCAACCTCTTGGGCAACTGATCTTATTTCAGCAACAGTTTCTACTAAGTATGTATATGATTTGTTTGTCTCTACTAGTTGTAAATAAGAGAGAAAACTCGCTCCTCCAAAAATTAAGGACACAATCAAAAAACTACCAATTAATTTTTTCCTTATGCTTACTTTCATTCAGCAGCCTCCTACAGTTGTTAGTGTCAAATGTGATTATTTAATTCAAAAGAAAAGGACAATGGGACCTTGTCCCTTGTCCCATTTCTTTTTATGCTGCTCGTTCTTTTAGTGCTTCTCGTATATAAGCAAGCTTCTTATCATCAATATTATAAAAATTAATGTTAATCAAAGCTAATATGAGAACAATAGCTGGTATTAAAGCGGTACCAATTAAGATCCCAAATAATGCTTGAGAAGATTGTACTTGATTAGCGACAAACCCAAATTGAGCTAACACAAGACCAGGAATCGCCCCTCCTAAGGCCATTCCACACTTAAAGAAGAAACCAATTAGTGAGTAAATAAGACCGCTTAGTCTTTTTCCTGTTTTGTACTCACCGTATTCTATCGTCTCAGGAATTAATGCCCACATAAACGCTCCAGCTGTAAGAGTGCCAATAGCTGTGAAAACTCGTGAAATCAAAATCAACGTAATCATGCTAGGTGGAATCAACAATAAAGAAAGTGTACCAACTATACTTAATATTAAAGACGCATTAAGCAAGGCTTTCTTTCCGATTTTCTTGTTGATCCATGGAATTAACGGAATACATAGAAATGCAGGTAGTGAGCCTAATAATGTATAAAGCCCTACAAGGTCCGCTCTTCCCAAGTTATATGTTACATAGAACACACCAATTGAATTACTGATAGAATTGACACCAAATATAAGAACAAAGAAAATGCTTAGAACAACAAGTGGACGGTTCTGTCTAAATTGATCAAACACATCTGTGAACTTAATTTTAACATCACTGTTTACCGGCTTTACTCTTTCTCTTGTACTGAAAAAGCAAAACAGTAAAAGCAAGGCGCCTACAACCCCAATGATCCCCATCGTAAGCTGCCAGCTTCTAGTAGGACTCGTGATTTCACCAAAGTAGTTTGATAGAAATGGAACAAAGTAAGCAACAATTACCCCACCTAAATTGGCAAAGATCATTCTAACAGATGTTAAACTAACAATTTCTTCATTGTTTTTTGTGATAGCAGGAGTCAAAGCTGCATAGGGAACGTTTACAAATGTATAAACAATGGACAATCCAATATAGGTTACATATGCATAAATTAACTTTCCACCTTCCGTAAAATCAGGAGTGGTAAAACATAGAAAAGCTAATCCAGCAAATGGTATGGCCCAAATCAATAAATACGGTCTAAATCGACCAAATCTTGTGTTCGTCTTATCGACTAGTGATCCAACCAACGGATCACTAATGGCATCAATTAACCGGACTACCAAAAACATAGTCGCAGCAGCCCCCGGCGAAATCCCATAAATATTAGTGTAGAAAAAAAGCAAATAAATAGAAGTCGTTTGGTAAATTAAATTGCTCGCTAAATCACCTGATGCATATCCAATCTTTTCTCTCATTCCAATTCTGGAATTTCCCTCTAAAGAGGCCCCTGGCTGAACATCTCGCATAAGTTTTCTCCTTCTTTTCATAGAACGATAATCTATGAAAATTCATTTTTATAATTCTTATAAAAAGGCTTACAAAAAAAATATGTATAGAAAGTAACGACGTTAAAGCGTATACACTTTGTTTGTTGATCGAACAAACAAAGTATCATTAGAAATTTAACATACATTTTAACGCCTTGCAAGAACAGATGTCGTAAAAAGTCGTTTTCAGCCTTTTGTTACATCCCAAAGTCATGAGCAAAGTTTCTATTATCCTACCTTATCCTTTAACACTTTAACATTACACCACCTTCCTTCGCTGTTTTTTCATTAATTCCCTCCAATGCGGTATTTGAGGGGGTCTTTTAATATAATAGAAGAGGAAGTCCCTTGTAAAAACTCCAGTCATTTACCATGTTTACTCAGGTTTTATTACGATTTTCCATTCTAGTGAAACAGATAAAAAAAAGAAGATTTAGGCCAGTTCCTAAAATCTTCTCACAGATTAAACTTATACCCTTACAGCGGTTCCGGTTGCCACAATCATCATCATTCCATCTCGTAATGTTTCAAAGTCCAAATCAATGGCAATGACCCCATTGGCTCCCAGTCTTCTTGCCTTCTGTTCCAATTCATTCAAGGCAGCTTCTCTACCTTCTTGTAGTTTGCTTTCGTATGCCCCACTTCTCCCACCTACAATATCTGTGATCGAAGCAAAAAAATCTCTCACTACATTCGCCCCTAGAATAACTTCACTCGTGACTATACCTAAATACGATTCAACCGGCTTGCCTCAATCATTGTAGTAGTCGTCATGATCACTTGAATGACCTCCCTTGATAACATCTGAATTTATTATAGACGTTTTGGGATGGGAATTGGAATATATTTCTAAAATCATAAAAAGTATCTGGACTTTTATTTCTTAGATGAGGACGAAATGGCAGAACGTTATTAAAATAGTTTTGTTTTGTTTTGTTTTGTTAATGGAAAATGTTCTCTGGGGGAAATGTTAACGTTCAGTAGGTGTTTTTTACTGCAATCGACTTAAAGAGGGAAGACAACTAGATATAGGTTGGAGTTGTTACGACAAAAGCACAAAGTTTTAAAAATGAAGCATACGACTTTATAATGCGTTAGCAAAATAGAACTCTGACACTCCCTTCTTTTTGTGCTGTTGAAAAACAGTTTTCTATAAAATGGAGGATTTGTTTTTGATCCCAAGTTGAAGAATCATTCTTTAAAAGGGATATATCACCATGAGGGAAGAAATTTTTATAGTTTTTCAAAGCCTTCTCAATTTGTTGTACTGAAAAAGTAGAACTGTTACCTGATCCACTTACCCCTGCATTGTAATGCTCTGCATCAAGCAAAGTATAGAGGATAGTAGCATTGTCATTCCACATGTTAAAACGAGCATAAGCAATTTCTATTCCTGCTTTGTTATATCCTACGATATCGTGTCCCATTTATTCCTCCTTTAATAAATATGATTGTTTACTTGATTACCACTCTTTTCACGTTTGATAATTTTAAAGTATGCATTGTGACAAAAGAAAAAAGGAAATGTTCTTTGAAGGAAGGTGAAGGTTAATTCAGAGGTTGTAGTAAAGCGTCAGGATTATTAAACAGTGTTTTCCGTTTTGATAGTATAAAGCATTTAATAATAGTGAGAACTAGGGTCATACGAGGTTGTCTTTATATTTTCACAATTCGCAAAATTTGTCAACCACTTAATTATACTTTCATGATCTAAAATGCTAAATCAAAGAACCTATCAACCTTCAGTAAAATAAGGGGAGATTTTTCCGTTAAATGCAGAATTGAGCTCGTTCTGAGGTATATAGAGGAAATTTTTCCCGTTATGTAAAGAAAAATGACCCAACTCCAGTTTTTTTGAGTCAATAAGCGGACTATTTCCCTTTATTTTAGCTATTTTCAGTGCTAATTTACTAATTAAGGGGAATCTCTCCCTTAAAATCGCTCGTTAGTTTAATACAGAACTTCCTACGAAAATACATGCGACGATTTTTAGACATTTCCCATTAACCTTCATGTGTATTCCAAAAGGAGCAGACAGTTTGACCGCCTCCTCCCCTCCAAGATATACATCACTTCACATACCGATACTCCATCAAACTATTTAAAATAGAGAGCTCTTGCAAGATTTCCTCTCCGACATTCGTCTCTTGAACCTTTTTTCTCTCCAGCTCTTTATCAACCAACCTTTTCACTGACAACACGTCTGTTCCATTGATGAGTACATCTTCTTTGGAATTGAACTGTTTATGAGCCACCAATTGCATGCCGAAAGAGTTATATAATAACGTGTATCCAGCGATTCCAGTTGTTGATTGATAAGCCTTGGAAAAGCCTCCATCAATGACAATCATTTTTCCATTTGCTTTAACTGGATTTTCCCCATCAATTTCTTTCACTGGTGTATGGCCATTAATAATGTGACCTTGATCCGGATTCAAATCAAACTCTTCAAGGATTTTACGGCAGATTTCTTCCTTTTCACGTAAGTGGTAGTATGGGTTCTTTCTCTCTTTATGGGTTTTTTTATCTTTTATGAAATACCTTTCGAAGGTCGTCATTTCTCTTTTCCCAAACAACGATGAATATTCACCAGTCCATAAATACCAAACCATATCTGTCGCAAGATCATCTGTCTCTTCAGGATGAGCAAAAGCATATCGTAAATAATGCTCAAACGTATCAAGTAAGTCACGACCTGCATACGTTTTGTTTTCAATCACCATTTTTTCCATATTGCCTTCTTCATCTAAAGGCATACATCCATGTATAAGTAGATTTCCGTTGTATTTTAAATAAAGACTACCTTTTTTCATAAGAAAATTCATATGTCTGGCCAGTTTTTCCGAATGTTGCACAGAAAATAACAGCTTATCCATCACTTGTTCTTCTTCTTCTAACAGCTGATCCGGTTGTTCTGGATTTACCGTTGCAAAGCACGAATTTTCTAATTGGTACCTAATCCCTTGAAGGGTAATCTCATTTTTCTCATAATCAATTTTTTCAAGCAACAGTCTTTCTGCCATCTTAAAGTCTGGGCGTCTCTTGATTATAGGACTTTCCAATTTGAATTGAATCATCGCAATCGCTTGATGAATTTTTGTAATTTGTAATTGCTCTTCCTCTGTTACTTTTTCATCTGAATGTCTTTTTGGGCGAAAAGCAGGGTTATCATCATAGTATTTTTCAGCTAGATTTAGTAATGGCCTCAGGTTGATTCCATACACATCTTCAATGATGTCCAAGTTGTCGTACCTAGCACAAATCCGAATAATATTAGCGAGACAAACTTTTGAGCCAGCAAAGGCACCTAGCCATAGGACATCATGATTTCCCCATTGAATATCAACGGAATGATAGTTGATGAGGGTATCCATAATTTTATCTGGTTCAGGCCCACGGTCGTAAATGTCCCCTACTACATGAAGGTGATCGACCACTAATTGCTGAGTCGTATAAGCAAGTCCGATAATGAGCTTATCCGCTTGTCCTAGAGAAATAATTTGCTGGACGATTTTTGTATAATAAGGTTCCTTATTGGTGTATTCATCCGTTTTATAAAGAAGTTCTTCTATAATATAGACAAACTGACTAGGCAAGGCTTTCCGTAATTTCGAGCGAGTGTATTTAGAAGAAGCATAAGAAATAAGATTAATCATCCGCTCAATAATCACGGTGTACCATTGGTGTAGTTCTCTTTCATTATCAAAATCATTTTTCATTAATTGTATTTTTTCTTCAGGGTAATAAACCAATGTGGCAAATTCTCTAATTTCTTTTTCTGTTAAAATTTTTTTATAAAGGTCTTCTATTTTCCCTTTTACATTCCCAGAACCATTTCGTAGTACATGTTGAAAGGCTTGATACTCACCGTGTAAATCACTAACAAAATGTTCTGTTCCCTTCGGCAAATTCAGGATCGCTTCAAGATTAATAATTTCAGTGACCACTTTTTCTTCGCAATCATATTTTTGGGCCAACAAATCTAAGTATTTTGCATTCACAATTATGTATCCCCTTCCAGAATTCATCGTTTTTCTCTCTCTATTTATCTACATATCAAACTTCCTTCAAAGCATTTAGGGTTCATTTTTCTATTACATTCTAAACTAAATCAACATGTACTCTATTATATCAAAAAAGAGGAAATGATAGGGCCATTCCGGACATCCGTTTTTATTCATTTAAGCTGGATTTAAAAACCAAACCCGTTCTCCTTATCCCAGAGTGAAAAAAAGCACTGTATACGAGTCTTTTATGACTCGTATACAGTGCGCTATTTTACAAAAATCAACTATAGTTTAACCTTTTCCTTAATTTCTTCTTCCTTCATCAATTGTTTTACTTTTTGATCCATTCTCTCGATTTCAATTGATGCATTTCTCCACCAGTTTCGGCTCCAAATTCTCTCAATGGTCCATCCTCTATTTTCAAGGAATCGTTGGCGATACACATCGCGTTCTTTCGCATTTTTTGAGCTATGATACATCGCACCATCGCACTCTATTCCTAAAATATACCGATGAGGATCGTTTGGATGAACAATGGCTAAATCAATCCGATAACCAGACATTCCGACTTGGGTGTCCACTTTGTAACCTAAGTGAAGAAGTTGTTTATATACTTGTTCTTCAAATGGTGAATCAAACCTTACCTCGGTCTGCTTTGTTTGCGTATTTGAGCTTGCCCTCACATCATTGACGACAGCTTTTACTTGTTCATGGTCCATGGCCGAAACAGCTCTTACATATTGCAAGTAGGATCTTAGTATTTTGGGACCAATATGCGCTGTACTGGCAACATTTAACTCCTCCGGTTCGACACTTGAGACGACGATGATTCCTTCTTTTGCTCGAGTAACAGCAACATTCAAGCGGTTCTCTCCACCTTGTTGATTTAATGTTCCAAAGCGATTGTAGACTTTCCCATCCTCATTTTTTGCATAGCCAATAGAGAATATAATAAAATCACGCTCATCTCCTTGAACGTTTTCAATGTTCTTTACAAATATTCGCTCATCAAGATCCCTGCTCATCACTTGATTGTAAAGTGCTTGGAATTCCGGATCATCTTGGACTTTTTGATCTATGATATCCAATATTTTCTCTTGCTGCTTAGCGTTAAATGTAATGACACCGACTGTTTTGTTTGGCTGTTGCAGCATTAACTGCTTGATTTGTTCAACCACCGCTTCTGCTTCCACTTCATTGGACTGATTCAGCCAAATTCCATTCACTTTTTTCCATTGCAAAGCAGGTGGTTCCCGTAATGGCTCTACATTTGGCGCAATCTGTACTTGACCTTGATAAAAAGCATGGTTTGAGAAGTTAATTAAATCCTCATATTTAGAACGGTAATGCCATTGAAGGATCTTCTCAGGAAACCGACGTTTTGCAAGGTTTAATAAGCTTTGTGAATCATCGATGTCATACTCCTCCTCATCGTCCTCATCCGAAACGGAGCTTTGAAACATAGTAGATGGTGGAAGCTGTTTTTCATCGCCTGCCACGATGACTTGTTTGGCTCGATAAATGGCTGCAATGCTGCTCTCAACTGTACATTGAGACGCTTCGTCAAAAATAACGAGGTCAAACAGCCCTTCCTCAAGCGGAAAAATGGATGAAACGGTTTCTGGAGACGTGAGCCATACCGGAAGGACATCCAATAGTCCATCATGTGCAAATTCCTCGATTACTTTACGAAGTGGCCATATTCTTCTTTTTTTCGTTACTTGATGGCTGAGTTCCTTCATTCGCCGTCCTTTCTCCGCTTTCACTTGCATGGTTGCTTCACGTAATTCATGGCGCAAAAAGTTCTTCGCAATTTCTCTCTTCTCATCTATACCACTTGCAAACAATCCACGAATACGCTCAAATTCAGTTGTTGAGATTTTCTTTACATCTGGTTGACTCTTCTCCACTTGATCGATCCAATGAATAAATGTCGAGTTTCGTGCAAGGTCTACCCAAGCAACAGGAAGGGATACTGCTTCGGAGAACTCTTTTTCCTTCAGCTTCCGAACGACACTTTTCACTAAGTCTGTACTGCTTTCCAAATAAGAATCCATTTGTCTTAAATCTTCAAAATCTTGATGAATGTATTCGAGCATTTTATCCAGCTCTTCTATCGGGATATCTCCTACTGATACCCGCTGTTTCATCTCATCAACAACATCATCCGTTATATATGCTTTTAGTTTATCAAGCTGTTTTGCCATCTCCTGTGTCACATTAGAAAGATCATACATCGTCTTCAATCCTTCACGAATGGAAAGCCACTCTGTTGAGGAAACACCTTTAAATTTTTGACCATTTAGTAGTTCCTCAATGATTTGTTTCCCTGTAAACGATGTCCACCACCAGAGACGGAAATGTTGAAGCGTTCGCTTTTTATTTGGATTTAGATCTTCGTATACCTTTTGAAGTCGATCATTGACAAGCCACGTATAGGCAGGTGTGATTTTTTCATGATTGAGTGTATTCAGATAGGCTACAGATGACTCAGCCTTCTGCAATACATCTTGTACGATTTCAATAGCCGTTATCTTATCCTTCATTTCCTTAGATGCGAATGATTTTCTTCTTTTCAAAGGATAATCATCTTTTCCGAAGCGCTCATACCATTCACCGTATGTATACACCGCAGCAAGCGTATCCTCTAGTACCGTTTTGCTGAGCTTCGGAAGGATATCGCTAACATCGAGCAATTGAGCCATTTCTTCCATCGGCTTTGCCTGTCCATACAGGTCGTACAATCGATAGCCAAAGTCTTGGTATTCAAATAACGCCGTTGAGATCGAGTTGAGCAAAGCTTCTTGAGTAGCAATTCTATCAGATAGCTCGGTTAGTTGCTTTGTCGAATGTTCATCGAACGATTCTGACTGAATCAATAACTGCTCAATTTGCGCGTAGAGCGCTTTTCGATCATGTTTTTCATCGTGAATAAGGGCACTATGTGAAGCAAGAGTCAACCCTTCTAAACGTTGATAAATCACATCAAGCGCAGCACGTTTTTGACAAACAACAAGCACCTTCTTTTGTTGATGAAGAGCATCTGTAATTAAATTTACAATGACTTGAGATTTACCCGTTCCTGGTGGCCCATGTACTACTAACCCTTTTTGAAAACGCGCTTCTTCCAATATTTCTTCTTGAGATCCATCTGTTTGCATTAAAAAAAGCTTATCTGCCTCTTTTGCTACCGGACGGCCGAGGCGCTCCCCTTCCTCTTCTTCAGTAGGCAAGGAAGAGAGATCAACCTGATCATCAGTAGGATCAATGAGCTCCTGCGCCAAAGCTAAGTCATGAGCTTCCTGTAATTGAATCATCTGATCATAGTCTTTGACGATGGCTGAGCCCCCTTGAGGAAAATTGCCAATAACCGCATGCTTTAGAAGTACAACATCAACTTGGCTAGGAATTTCGTCTCTTCTATACTCTTGAAGACGTTTAATCTCCCCTTCTAGAACTTGTATAGTCGGAAACACTTCTTCAAGTAAAGTCTTCCATTGTTGAAAATCATGAGTTGTTGCCTTTTCACTCCCGCTCTCTAACCAGTCCTCTGAAAAAGTCATGCCATTTACCTTTTTTAAGGCTAGAAACAACGTACGGTTTATTTGCGGTTCATCGTCAGAGTATTTCAAAACCCAAGTGTGTTGATTAACGCGATCTTTTTCTAATCGAATCGGGTACAAAAACAAGGGTGCCTGAAAAAAAGTACCATCTATCATCGTTCCTTGAAGAAATGGGTATCCTAGGTAAAAATCATAGACACCCGTTTCATCCTCAATTGCTTTGATATTTCGAAACAGATCAGTCACTTTCCTCGAGAGCATCAAAGAATCATCATCATTGATATTCACAGTAAAAAGTGGTACATCCCCTTTTTGATTTTGAACCACTTTCGTTACGATTTTCTGTGAACTGCCTGCCTCTATTTTTCGATCTATTTCTGTTACGTCCAAACTCCATTTGTTATACAACTTTAGCAACCGAATGGATCGATTTCGCTTACTAATATCATTTAGCTTATCTCGCATATGAATTAACTTTTCCTTCATTTAAACACCTTCCCCTGGCTACTGTCCTACAATATATGTCAATAAACTCGACTTGTATTCACGACTTTTAACGAATCTAATTTTACCTAATTTTAACAAAAAGAGAACGAAAGACCAAAAAAAATGTCGAAAATAAATCGGATGATCAATCAATTGAAAGAAGTAGAGGTAGAATGCAACAAAAAAGGAGTTCGGGTGGAAGGTTAGAGCTTAATAGCTGACGGACTGCCCATCGAAAAAAAACGGACGTAGAAAAAACACGAGGACCGGTGAAAAGCAAATAAAAGAAGCACAATACCTGTGCTTCTTTCGTTTGCTGAAACAAAAATAAAAATTCATCTACAAATTAAGCCGACTTTCTCTCACTCTGCATCATTTCTTGATCCGGTTCTTTTTCAATCACCTTCGCAATGATGGTTCCAATTAACAAAGCCCAAACAGGTGCACCGATTTGAAAGACCGTAACATTTGTCGCTGCGATAATAAACGAAAACACCGCACCAAGTTTGATGCTTGGATTTGCAAAACTTTTCTGCAAGCTATTTGTAAAAACACTTAGCAAACCTAACCCAATCATAATCGAAATAAACGCCTGTGGCAGTGACGTGATGAAAGGAACTAATTTGAATGATAGAATTCCAAATAATATCGTCAAAACACCTGATACGACAGATCCCATATACCTTTTTTCTTTTGGCCCGGCTTCCTTGTCAGAACAAATCGCTGTCATCATCCCTGCAATGTTAGCGGACTGTCCACCGAAAAAACTCGTCATTATTGAAAACAGACCACTTGATGACACAATTTGTTTCACGTTTGGTTGATAATCATTTTGTTTTAACGCTCCAAGTCCAACAGCTGCATCATTGCTTAAAATAAGCAAGGCAAGCGGGATCGCAACAGATAAAAAACTCATAACATTAAATTGCGGAACCTGGATGCCAGGTACCGCAAAGGCAATGTCCGTCCCACTCACCTCAAAGGATTGTGTTAACCAAAATAATAGAAAAGAAGTCGTAATGGCCATGAGCATTGGCGGAAAACGTTTCATCCATCTAGTAAAAATGAAAAAAACAATAAGTGCCGGAACACCAACCAAGGCCATTTGCTGAACGGAACCCATAAAGTCCAACATAAATTTCAAAATCATCCCAGCTAACATAGCCGATAGGATTTCCTTTGGAATGTACTGAATCAATTTTGTAAAAATACCAAAATAGCCCACTACAAAAATAAGAATTCCTGTAAAAATATAGGCTCCTAACAGTTCATAATAACCAAACTGAGACGTAACCGTTGCTAGGAAGGCAAGCCCTGTAATTGTATGCCCACCAACGATTGGAATTCGGTAATACAGTGGCATGATAATGCCGTACAAGCCCCCAAAAAAATAAATGGAAAACATCCAAAAAATTGTTTGATCTGTAGTGAAATTTCCATTCGCAGCCGCTTGAAGCAAAAGAACGGCTGGACCTGTCATAATGAGTAAACTAGCAACAAGACCTGCACCGATATTTCTTGAATTTAAATCATTAAGAGGAAACGTATCCCCTTGTTGTCCAAAAAGTTTTTTTAATAGATCTATGATGGTTTCCTCCTTTTTTAGCTTTCTATGTTTTAGGTGGTGTTTTAAGCAACATTGCTTTTCTTGTTTCATGGTGCGGTCACGTTCTCCATTATATCTCAGTCTTCCTTTTAAGTTTACAATTTTCTCCTTCCATCACAGTTCGAATTTATCTTTCGCGAAGGAAAAACTTAAGATCATCGATTCATATATTGAATCTACTTCTCGCCTCCCAATACGAAAAGCCCTGTCAGTAAGCCACATTCCCGACTAATTGACAGAGCTTTGTTCTAATGTATTAGAGAACGGATTAACCACTGTTTAAAACCTATGCTTTCAGTTGTAATCTACTAAATACCAATTCTGTCTTTTCTTTCCCTACTTTAATACACTCATTCGGCTCTAGTTCCCAGTATTCAGGTCTGAATAACTCAATAGAAGCTGGACCATCAAATCCTGTTGCTTGAAGCAATTTGATGATACGCTCTAGATCAATAACACCGTCTCCAGGCCATACTCTTTGATGGTCACGAATGACACCTGCTGGAATGTCTTCTGCATCATCAATATGAAATAAGAAAATTTCTTCATTTGCAATTTCGCCTAACAATGAAAGATTGGAATTCATTGCATACAGATGAAAACAATCTACAACGAGCCCCACGCGGCTGTTATTTACCTCTTTTACAATTTCATATGCTCCATCAAGTGTATTAATCGAACAATGTGGGTACCCAACAAATTCTAAGGCAAACCGGAAATGAGATGCTTCTGTTAACGTTAAGCACTCATAGAGGCGTTTGGATGTCTCTTCTTTAATTGCACTCCAAGTAATATCGCCAATATCAAATGTTGGAACAACTACGACCAAATCACAACCAATCTCTTTCCCTACCGCTTCCACTAAACGCACGTCTTCTTTCATTAAATTAAACGTTGTGTTTGGTTGAAAGATAAAAAATTCTATCGCATTAAAGGATAAAGGTTTGATATGTGAATTCTGAAAAAACTGCTTTAATTCTTCTACTGTATGTTCAATTAGATATTCCTTTAGCTTATCAATTCGAATTTCAATAAAGTCGTACCCGTTCTCCTCACAATAACGCAGGTCATCATAAAGAGTTGAAGATTCAAGGGTTGTAGCTTGGTTGAATGCAATTTTCATTAAACTCTCTCCTTCTTCTTTTTAGATACTATCTTTTATCAGTTTATAGAGTTGTTGCAACGCTAAACGACTTTTGTGATCGGAAAAAAGCTTCAATACACTAGCCTTTAACCACTATTTATTTTTAAGTTCCTTCTTATAAATAAATATAGCATACTAAAAATCAAAGCTAATAGAAGAAAACAAACAGATAATAGCATAAAACGCATATTGTTTAGCAACACGCTGAACGTTTTTCTATTCATATTCGTAGCAAAAATCAAGACCATTAGAAGAAACCAAAAAACACTTCTTATTTTCTCACGTTAAATAATTTATAATTATAAGAACTACTTTATCAACTAGCGATAAAAAGGAGCGGTAAACCTATCTATGATCCCATATTTTCCTTTTAAAGGTATGGATAAGAGTGCCATCGCCTTGGAAGTTTTTCATACATTGGAGTCTGTCCCTATTCATCGTCACCACTTCCAGGAATTTGTATTGATTACAAAAGGTTCTTGCGTTCATGAATTTAAGGGCATTTCTATGCCATTAATTCCGGGAGATGTGTTTCTCGTCCCCCCTCATCAGGAGCATACCTATACGATTGAAACCCCAGTTTCTATGTACAACTGTCAGTTTTATCCTGAAAAAATGACTGATGAATGGCTCAATCAATTTGGTCATTTGATCAGCGACTTGGCGGAACCGGCAAGTACTAACCCTATTTCACCTGCAGATTTAAATCGGCAGAACATTATCCATTTGTCCTTACCTGAGGCGGAACGAGTCCAAAAGATGATGGAGATTATCCTGCAAGAACAAACAGAACAGGAATATGCTTATAAGCAGGTCAAACAGGACTATTTGAATTTGATTTTAATCATTATTTCAAGAGCTCGTCTTCGTCAGTATGCCATTGCACCAGACCGAGATATCACACGTAACGCTATCATTGTTAACGCCCAAAAATTTATTGAGGATCACCTCACTGATCCAATTGATTTTTCCAATTACGCCCGCGAACATAACATCAGTCCTGGTTATTTTCGTTCAATCTTTAAATCAACTACCGGTCTACCCCCGGTAGAATACCTAAACCGATTGCGCATGGTACGTGCAGTGGAATATATGAAAGACCATACGATGTCAATAAGTGATATAGCTGCTGCTGTCGGGATACTCGATGCCAATTATTTCTCACGATTATTCCGAAAAATCATTGGCTATTCACCACGTGAATTCCGAAAACAGGCTTATAAAACAGATTAAACTTATTGCGAAACGGATAAACAACAAAAAAAAGCCTTTCCAAAAGGCTTTTTCTATCACTACTATTACATTACGTTAGTGCAGGCTATTTTGACCTCGCTCCTACTTTTTTAACTACTCAATGAATAGCGTTTTGACTCTTTATTTGATTTCTTTTTCTCCCAAAAAACAATCAAGGCACAAGCTGTTAAGCCTAGTAAACCAGTAAAGTAAAAGCCAGCCGAAATTCCGAAACTCGAATTTAATACACCTGCAACAAAAGGACCAACAAACATTCCAATTGCATATAAGGCCTGATATATCCCCATTGCCGTTGCCCTTTTCTCAGGTGAAATCGATTCAATAGACATGCCTAAAAGCAAAGGAAACAACACACCTAGAGCAAAACCACTAAAACCCTGAATAACTAGCAACAACCACTTTGTTTCAACAAGAGGTGTGAACAAGGTAAATAGCGCTGCCATTAAAAAGCCATATTTCAATGCCCTCCAATTACCTAAACGTGGCACGATCATTTTCCCCATAAATAGGGTAGCTATCGCATGCGGAATCATAAAAGCAAAAACAATGAAACTAATATCACGAGCTTCAAAGCCAATACTCGTTACATACGTAGGTATGAAACCAAATGTCGTCGTAAAAATGATACTATGAGCCAAAATGGATAATAAAGCAATTTTTAAAAGCTGTGGTTCTTTTACCACCGTTGTAAGATCACGAAAATTCACAGGGGTTTTAGGCACAGCTGATTTGGGCTCATAGATAAAGAAGGCAAGTACTGCACCAGCAAGACTTACAAATCCACCAATCCAAAAAGGAGTTTGCCATCCCCATGCATTCACTAGAAAACCACTAAACATCATTCCTAACAATTGCGCCAACACGACAACAAAAGAAATGCTACTCATCGCTTTGTGAACTTCTTGATCGGAAAAATAACTGGAATACAAAACAGCAAATACGACCCAAGTTGCCGCTGCAACACCGGCTAAAGAGCGAGCAACTAAAATCCAGCCTAAACTATCCGTAACAGCAAATAGAAAGCAACTCAGTGCACCTATTACCAATCCACATATAATAAACGGCTTTCTGAGCTTCAAAAGATCAGAAGTAATTCCGATTGGCATTCGAAATACAAATTGCATAAGACCGTAACTTCCTAATACTATCCCGATAAATGTATAGGTTCCCCCCATTACTTCCATATACGGTGATAAGATGGGAAGATAAATAAAATGCGGGAACCAGATTGCAAATGAAACAACTAAAAAAAGATATTTATCTTTGTTAGAAATACGAGTACTCAACGTGATCACTCCGGTTTATAAACAAGATTGGAGGTGCTTAGATATAATCTTAGCACCTCCATTTTTTACCAACGAGACGTTAGCATTTTTTTACGAGTATAGAATTCAACTCCATCTGTACCATTTGCATGTAAATCACCGTAGAACGATTTTTTGTAACCAGAGAATGGGAAGAACGCCATTGGAGCAGGTACCCCTAAGTTAACTCCTAACATTCCAGCATCGATGTCTTCACGGAATTGACGCACTGCACTTCCACTATCTGTGTAGATGCAAGCACCGTTAGCAAATTCTGACTCATTCGTTAAAGCGATCGCTTCCTCTAGTGTTTTTACACGAACAACCGATAAAACAGGTGCGAAAATTTCTTCTTTCCAAATGGTCATTTCTGTATTCACGTGGTCAAAGATTGTTGGACCTACAAAGTATCCTGCACCAGAACTTGCTTCATCGTTACGTCCGTCACGTACCAATGTTGCTCCTTCTTCTACTCCCTTTTCAATGTAACCAACTGTTTTTGCTTTATGAGAATCACGGATTACAGGACCTAAGAAAATCCCCTCTTCCATTCCGTTCCCAATCGTAATTTTGTCAACAGCTTCAACTAATTTCTCCATAAACGGCTCTGCTACATCACCAACCGTTACAACAACTGCAGCCGCCATACATCTTTCACCAGCTGAGCCATATGCTGCATTCATGATTTGGTTTACAGCACCATCTAAGTTCGCATCTGGCATTACGATTGAGTGATTTTTCGCTCCGGCTAAAGCTTGAACACGCTTACCGTGAGCAGATGCTGTTTTGTACACATATTCAGCAACTGGTTGGGATCCAACAAATGAAATCGCTTTAACTGTTGGGTGCTCAAGAAGCCCGTTAACCACATCATGTGCACCATGAACAATGTTTAATACACCTTCAGGAAGACCTGCCTCTGTGAAAAGTTCAGCTAAACGGTTAGCAAGCAATGGCGTACGTTCAGAAGGTTTTAATACAAATGTATTTCCACACGCAATCGCAAGTGGGAACATCCAGCATGGTACCATCATTGGGAAGTTAAATGGTGTAATTCCTCCAATAACTCCAATTGGATAACGATACATGCCTGATTCAATTCCTGTCGCGATATCTGGTAATTGCTTACCCATCATTAATGTCGGGGCACCTGCAGCGAACTCCACACACTCAATTCCACGTTGAACTTCTCCGTAAGCTTCTGAATAGCTTTTACCGTTCTCTAATGTAACTAATCGCGCTAACTCTTCCCAGTTTTCTACTAGTAATTGTTGATATTTAAATAGAATACGAGCACGGCGAGGTACAGCAGTCTTGCTCCATTTTTTGAATGCTTCGGCTGAATTTGCAACAGCTTTATCTACATCTTCTCGACTAGAAAGTGGTACATGAGCGATCACTTCCCCTGTTGCTGGGTTCGGCACAGCTTCCGTTTTTCCAGAAGTAGATTCAACCCACTGACCACCAATAAAGTTTTTTACATTTTCTACTGTTACTGCATTTGACATAATGATTACTCCTCTCGAATTTGCTTCTTTTTAATTTTCACTACCTTTTCTCCAAATGAAATCCTTTTCAAAAAAGATAGTTTTTACACTATTCCAACTTTCTAGTTACATCTTTTATATCACTAGAAAACAAAGGAATCTTTGTCTCATTTTAATTCTGAGACACTTTATATTGATAAGAAGTCACTCTGAAATCGATTACATCAAAAGATGCTTTAACTTCTTCTTATAGTGATTATTTTATAGCATTCATTTTTTTTTGTAAATGCTTTTTCCTATTTTTTTTGCTTTTTTTCTATTGAATTTGGCCAAATCACCGTAATATCACCATTTCTTTAACTAAAACCTATAAATTTCTAAAATAATTTCCTCCGAATCCCTTTCCCACCTATAATCAACTTGGTGAAATCGATTTCACATCTATATTTTTTCTAGTGTTCTTGTTGTTGCTGAATTCTGACCACAGGATGCACCTATAATTAGTTCATCCTTTAGTACAATTTTCTTCTTATTCATCAGTTGACCCGTAATTTGTTTTAATAAAAGTTCCATTGCTTGTTTTCCTATCTCATACTTTGGTTGAGCAACGGTCGTTAATTTCGGTTCGTAAATGACAGACATCTTTATATGATCAAAACCAACAACGGCAATATCCTCTGGCACACTCATATAACAATCCTTCACCGCCTTTATGACCCCCATTGCCATATCGTCGTTAAAGACGAAGACAGCCGTCGGAGGGGTCTCTAATGAGAGGAGTTTTAGCATTTGGTTATAACCTGAATCAAACGTTTGGTCTCCCTCTTGAATATAGGCTGAATCGATTTCCAACTCATGACTAACCATTGCTTGTTTGTAGCCTTTTAAGCGATCTCGACTTAAGACAATACTGATAGGACCCGTTATGTGAGCGACTTTTGTATGGCCTAATTTAATTAAGTGTTCTGTTGCTTTTCTTGCGCTACTAATATTATCTATTGATACGGTCGGAACATTTAATCCATCCATATACTCACAAGCAAGTACAAGGGGAAATTGCCCAGATAGTTCTTCTAATTTCTTCTTATTTAGACGAGCAGTTAACAAAATGAGACCATCAGCTTGTTTTTGGTACAATAGGTTAATATATTCCTCTTCTCTTTCTACGCTATTTTCAGTATCTCCCAATATTACTTGATAACCACTCGTAACAGCAATATGCTCAATACCCCTTAATACCTCTGAAAAAAAAGAACTCGTAATATCCGGAACGACCACAAGGATGATTCTCGTTTCCTTCGTTCTAAACTGCCTCGCTACTGCGTGGGGCTTATAATTCACTGAGTTTATAACATCCATTACCTTCTGTCTCGTTTCTTTACTTACCAATTCTGGGTGGCAAAGAACTCTTGATACTGTAGCAGGTGACACTTTAGCTAATTTGGCAACATCACTCATCTTCATCTTATTCTCTATTCACCTCCTATATTTTTTTGCAAACGATTACATGATAAACCAAAAAAATATTTATTCCGAAAAATCAATTAGAAACTTTACCAGCTACAATCATGTAACAGGAATAACCTTCTATTCTTAGTTTATATGATTCCGTTTTCTTTGTAAATATATTTATAAAGTTAGGTTAGGATAAAACCCTAATAAAATAAGGCTTATCCTTCTAACTTAGCTCTTTTTATTCACCTTTAGTAGAGTCCCGAATGATTAACTCATCTTTCATCACAAATTTCTTCTTTTTCATTGGTTCGCCATTGATTAATTGGAGCAACAATTCCATCGCTTTTTGTCCAATTGCAAATTTAGGCTGATCGATTGTCGTTAAATTCGGTTCAAAAACTGTGGCCATTTTTATATTATCAAAGCCAACGACCGCCAAATCATCCGGAACCGTAAGCCCGCTGTCTTTAGCTGCTTTTATCGTTCCCATAGCCATCTCGTCATTAAAAACAAAAATACCCGTTGGTGGTGTCGCTAAAGACAACAACTTTAATGTTTGATTATAGCTCGACTCGAACGTTCTATCTGCTTCTTGAATATAGGAAGGCTCAATTTCTAGATCATGACTAATCATCGCTTGTTTATACCCTTTTAAACGATCACGGCTTAAAATAACACTCATTGGTCCGGTAATGTGAGCTATTTTCGTATGTCCTAACTGAATCAAATGCTCAGTTGCTTTACGAGCACTGCTTATATTATCAATCGAAACTGTTGGTACATTTAAACCGTCTACATATTCACAAGCTAGTACTAAAGGAAATTCATTACTCAGCTCTTCTAACTTGTTTTTGTCAATTTTAGCTGTTAATAAAACCATACCGTCTACTTGCTTTTGTAACAATAAATCAATGTAACTATTTTCTCGCTCAACGTCGTTTTCTGTATCCCCTAAAATTACTTGATACCCATTCTTCAACGCAACATGCTCAATCCCTCTAAGTACTTTTGCAAAAAAAGCACTCGTAATGTCTGGGACAACTACTAAAATAATCTTTGTTTCCTGCGTTCTAAATTGCCTTGCAACAATATGCGGCTTATAATTCACTTTATTTATAACATCCAAGACTCTTTCTCGTGTTTCCAAGCTAACTTTTTCTGGGTTGCTAAGTACCCTCGAAACCGTTGCAGCAGAAACATTGGCAAGTTTTGCTACATCACTCATTTTCATAATTTATATGACACCTCACTTACTACTCTCCACTGTAAAGGCGCTTTACTGGGGGAATGAATTTCAAAATTAAAAGAACTAACGTAACGTGTAAATATTAGTTATACAGTTATTTTACCATGCGTAGAAAACGGTTACTAACTAATTGATACTATATTTATACAAATGGTATTTCTTCCATAACAATTGGTGAGGTCTTGGTTAATTTTTGATATACTATGAATAAGTTAGTGAAATTCACGGGTTCATCAACACCCTAACATAAACGATTTTGAAAAACGAATCTCTTCAACATTAAGGACTGATAGCATGTTAAAAACTCAAAGAATGAAACAAATTCAAAAGTATATTGATCAGCATCAAACCGTCTCATTGGATGAATTGGTAACCGTATTTGGAGTCTCAAAAAATACAATAAGGCGTGATATACAGGAATTAGTCGAGTCCGGGGATTACATTAAAGTTTACGGAGGGGTCACGGTTAATCGAACAAGCCTGGAGCCGTTCCAAGAGCGGAAAACAAAAAATCATCTTCAAAAACAAGCAATCGCTAAACAAGCCGTTAGCTATCTAAAAGACGGTGATGTGATTTTCATTGATTCAGGAACAACAGCATTCGAGATGATCAAATATATGCAGTCACTTCAATTAACCATTATCACAAATAACCTTGATTTCATGATCCACGCTCTCCCATATGAGAATTTAAATATTATTTCCATCGGTGGCGTGCTAGAACGAAAAACCAATTCATTTACCAGTTTCACAAAACAAGATCTGTTGCAATCTCATAACATTAACAAAGCTTTTATGGCTTCTGCTGGAATTTCCATTCAAAATGGAGTCACCAATTCCAGTCCACTTGAAAGCGAATTAAAAAATACGGTTGTGAACAAAAGTTCAAAAGTCTTTCTATTGGTGGATTCAGATAAATTTGATCAGCAAGCAATCATGACCTATTGTCATTTGCAAGAAATAGACGTATTGATTACGGACGCTTCTCCTCCTAACGAATATGTGCAATTTAGCGTAGAACATAATATTGAGTTAGTTGTTGCAGCTTCAGTATAAACCTTTATGAAGGAATCGACATAGGAGTTCAAAAAGCATAACCAAGGAAAAACGCTCAGATTTAGTATTTCTGAGCGTTTTTCTGATATCTTTTCAAGAAACTAAATCTCTATGATGAAGTAGCTTTTGTTAGTTGATTAGATTAACTTCCCCACTGGTACTCTCTTCGGTTTGGGCTTTCATCCCCTCTTTGATTTCTTTTCACTCTCGTTCTCTATCCAGCTCGGGCCTTCATTCCTTCTTTGATTTCCTTTCACTCTCGTTCTCTCTCTAGTTCGGGCCTTCATTCCCTCTTTGATTTCC
>NZ_BAUT01000048.1 GCF_000513095.1 Halalkalibacter wakoensis JCM 9140 | reverse complement strand
GCGGCTGGTTCCCCACTAACTTATGTAAGATAGTTCCTGTTTTCTGCAAGGCTAGTGCCTTTTCCCTGCCTTATCCAGCCCGTTTGGCCGTTCATCAGCTTTGATCATCAAATAAGAAAAAACATAGAAAGATTTTAACCTTCCTATGTTTTCATTCAAATTATTTATCTGTTTGTTTTTGCTTCTTTTTCAAATACTCCGCGCGTAGTTTTTCAAGTTGCTGCTTTTTATCCAATTTGGTAGGCCTCTGTTTTTCATGAAACTTTGTCACAGCTGCCTTACCTTTCGTATCCAATTGATATTTCCCCACTTTGTTCACCTACTTTTCTTGTCTTTAAAGAGTTTCTATTCAACAATATATAAGATCCTTAAAGCTTATTACTTTATTATGTACTGCTAAGTTTGCATATATTAGTAAAAACAATCATAACTTAGTAAAATTTTTTTGCAAAGTCTTTTCACTATTGTTTTTAAAATTTACATCTCTCTAATGAAAAAGAGTAACAAAAAGAAAAGGCAAACTCTCATCCAATCATGGAGAAAATTTGCCTTTTTTAATTCAAAATCTAACTAGCTTGGAAATCTAATTTGCATTTACAGCTGGACTAATTTTTACCGCACTTACTTTAAACCCGGGCATTCTACAGGTTGGGTCTAGTTTTTGTGATACTAAACGGTTTACGTTTTGAGAATCAGCCCAATGAAATGGGACAAATACCGTGTCCTTCCTAATTGTTTGAGACAACTTGCTTCTTACGACGATGCTGCCTCTTTTTGACTCTATTTTAACAAGCGTATGATCTTTAATATGGAATTTCTCTGCGGTTGATGGATGAATCTCCATATAAGATTCAAACTCACGCGCGGCAAGCGTTGAACTCTTTCTCGTCTGCACCCCTGTTAAATAATGGGACATGACTCTTCCTGTGGTTAAATATAGAGGAAACTCCTCGCTAGGCTTCTCTTTTTTAACCACTGGAGTATTAGGGACAACGACCATCGCTGCTTTACCATCCGTGTGGGCAAATTCATGTTCAAAAAGTCGCTTCGTTCCTGGATGATCTTCATCTGGACAAGGCCACAAAATGCCTTTCTCTTCACGAAGTCGATCATACGTAATCCCAGAGTAATCGGCAATTCCACCACGTGTCGCTACTCTTAACTCATTGAACACTTCTTCTGGCGTCGAAAATGAGAAATACTCGCCTTTTCCAAGTGCCTTAGCTATGTCACAAATAATTTGCCAGTCATGCCTCGCCTGTCCTCTAACAGGAAAGCTTGCTTCCCGAAGTGTGACTCTTCCTTCAACATTGGTCATCGTACCAGGTGTTTCTAAGTATGAAGTCGCTGGCAAAATTAAATCTGCTAATCTAGCTGATTCAGAAATAAACATATCAACCGCAACGAAAAAATCTAGTTTTTCCAATGCTTGTTTCACAAACTCTGCACTTGGATTCGAAACAACCGGGTTGGAACACATCAGGAACATCCCTTTAATTTCGCCAGCATCTATCTTCTGAATCATCTCAAAAGCCGATACGCCTTTTCTTGGTAAATCCTTTTCATCTATTCCCCAAACATCCGCAATATAGTGACGATGTTCATCATTTTCAATAGAACGGTATCCTGGTAATTGATCTGCTTTTTGACCATGTTCCCTTGCTCCTTGGCCATTCCCCTGCCCCGTAACAGCTCCATATCCAGAAAATTCTTTCCCTATTTTCCCTGTTACTAAAAGAATATTTAAAAAGTTACGAACAGCTGCTGATCCATCTGTTTGCTGTTCAATTCCTCTAGCAGTAAAAATCATCCCGGATTCTTCTTTTCCAAAAACCGTTGCAGCTTTTTGGATATGCTCTAACGGAACACCTGTTAAATCTGCAATTTCCTTTAAATCTAGTTGTGAGACATAATTCTTTACTTCTTCAAATCCCTTTACCTTTTCAGCAAGAAATGCCTCATCAACTAGGTTTTCTTCTATAATGACTTTTAATAATCCATTTGCAAGAACAGCGTCCGTACCCGGTTTTACTTTTAAGTGCAAATCAGCCATTTTCGTCGTCGATGTTTCACGCGGATCGATTGCAATGATAAACGAACCATTCTCTTTTGCCTGTTCAAAATAAGGCATAATCGTCGGCTGACATTCAGCAATATTCGTTCCAGCAAGGATAAGACATCTAGAGTGTGGAATTTCCTGAATCGTATTAGTGAACCCACGATCCATCCCAAATGTCTGAGCTGCCGCCGAAGCAGCAGCTGACATACAGAGCCTACCGTTGTAATCAATGTATTTCGTTCCTAATGCAACCCTAGCAAATTTTCCTAGTAAATAGGCTTCTTCGTTTGTGATCGTCGCACTCCCATACACAGATAAAGCATCTTTGCCATATTCCGTCTGGATAGCCGTAAATTTTTCTTTTATAAGAGAAATGGCTTCATCCCACGTAATCGGAACAAATTCACCATTTACCTTAACTAACGGCTGCTTAATACGATCTTGATGAACCGCATGCTGATGAGCATTTAACCCTTTAATGCATAAACGACCTTCCGATGTTGGGTTATCCTTCCCAACCGTCTTATACGTCTTTCTTGTTACAGTTGACTGCTCAATTAGTTGCATTTTGCATTGCATGCTACAAAAGGGACACTGCGTATCATATACTTTTTCTGTTTCGACTTGCTGTTGTTTCTTTCGGAAATATCTTAATAACATTTCTGTCATGATGCCTCATCCTTTGCTCATTATTTTGACGCGTCTGGACTATAATCTTCTCAGGTATGGTTTATTTCGCTACAAACCTACTAAACATCCACTTTCGATTATCTGATGAGTTCTTATCGGTTACTTAATAAAATTTTCTTATGCTGGGACGCATCATGTTCTAGGTTCTCAAGTAACTGCGAGCGTAAGTCTTGATCAAATAACACTTCTCTTATATGCAAAAGATTCACTCGATCAATCCATTCCCACGATCGTTCTGCGTATTTAGCTGTTTCTCGGTAATATTGAATAAATCCTAGAATGATTTCATATACTTCTTCTTCCGTTTCAGCTACACAAAGGAGTTGACCCGTACGAGCATTACGCCCACTGCTTCCTCCAACATACACTTCAAAACCACGATCAAATTTAATAACACCAATGTCTTTTGTTGTTGAACCAGCACCGTTATGCATACATGCAGACACACCCATTTTAACTCGATACGGCGTCGTTAAATAGTCTGTTTGCTTCTCAAGTGAAATAGCTAAATCAAGCGCACTTTGTTTCTCACATTTACAAACCGTTTCGCCAATACATGTTTTAATATTTTGAACAGTATTTCCATATGTGCTGCTTAAAGGCAAATCTAACTCTTCCCAAATCGAATGTAATTGATCATGCTTGATTCCGGTTAAATGAACTCGCTGCTCACTCGTAATCGCCACATTCGGTATTTGATATTTTTCGACAACATAGGCAATTCTCCTAAGCTCCTCTGCGTTCGTTACCCCTCCATACATTTGCGGAGTAATCGAGTAGGTTCCATCCTTTTGCAAAGTAGCATTCATTTTTTCATTAAGGAAAAGCGCTTCTTGTTTCGTTTCATATTCCGGGTAAATCATTCCTAAGTAGTACTGAAGCGCGGGGCGACAAACAGAGCATCCATCATCACTTGCCCAGTCTAATTGCTTCATTACATCATCAATGTTGCTTAGATTCTTAAGCTGCATTTCTGTTACAATCTCTTCGTCCGTTAACGTTGTACAGCTACATAATGTCTCCTTTTCAATCACTTCATCAAAGTCATCGCTTTGCATATAGAGGAGCAAATCATTGACCAATGGCTTACATCCTCCACAAGCAGTCGACGCTTTTGTGCACTTTTTCACCTCATCAATTGTTGTTACCCCTTCTGTTTGACAAGCTTGAACAATCGCCCCCTTTGTCACTCCATTGCAAAGACAAACTAAATCTGTTTGTTCCATTGAAGCAACCGGCGATTCTTCATTGGATGTTTGTAAAACAATCATTTTTTCTTCGTCGGTCATTACTTTTTGCTTGCTAACCATATCTAGTAACTTATTTCCAGCTTTTGTGTCTCCGAACATGACCGAGCCTATTACTTTATCATCTTTTAAAACCATTTTTTTATAGATTCCAGCTAATTCATCAAATTGCATAATCGTTTGACTACCTTCATCAGCATGAAATTGTCCTACCGAAAAAACATCGACACCAGAAATCTTTAACTGTGTTGATAATGTTGATCCTTGATACCCAGCTTCCGTTTTGTCACAAATATGCTTTGCTAGAATTCTTCCTTGCTCATAAAGTGGTTTAACAAGACCATATACCATGCTTCTATGCTCGACACATTCTCCAACTGCATAAACGTCAGGAACACTCGTTTGCAAATAATCATTTACAACAATGGCACGGTTCGTTTCAATTCCACTCTCTTTGGCCATTTGTACATTAGGCCTTACCCCGACAGCATGATTACCGCATCCGCTTGAATCTCAGAACCATCCTTAAAACGCAGCCCTTCTACTCGCGTTTCCCCGATGATTTCATCTGTTACTTTCTCTAATAAAAAATTCATTCCTTGATTCTCAAGTTCACTTTGAAGTAGTGTGGCGGCTGTTTTGTCTAATTGTCTCTCCATTACATGTTCAGCCAGATGAACCACATCAACCTCCATCCCTAGATTTAATAATCCTCGTGCAGCTTCTAAACCTAGTAAACCTCCACCAATCACTACGGCTTTCTTATAATGATTCGATAGATTTACAATCTTCTGACAATCTTCTATAGTACGAAAACTTACAACACCTTCTTTATCTGCACCCGGTATCGGAAGTACGAACGGAACGGACCCTGTTGCAATGATAAGCTTATCGTAAGACATCGTTTTGTTTTGATCTGTTAAAATAACTTTTTCTTCTGTATCAACTTTCAGTACCGTTTCACCTGTAAAAAGGTCGATCTTATTCTCTTCGTACCATGTTTTGTCATGAAGAGTGATATCCTCAACGTTCGTGTCCCCTTGTAAAACCGTCGATAACATAATTCGATTGTAATTATAATGTGGTTCACTTCCGAACACCGTTATTTCAAACCTATTAGGATCATTCTTTAAGATTTCCTCAATGCAATTGATGCCTGCCATGCCGTTTCCAATTAAGATTAACTTTTGCTTCTTCATCTTAGAAACCCTCCAGAATTCATTTATTTGTAGACTCTACTAAGAAAGATATATATAAAGTACTTGTTATAAAAATTTTCATCATCTATATCTTATCGAATAAATTCAGATAAAACTGTATCTATGTCAGATGAGTTAACAAACAAATCTCACTCCCAAGTTCCTTACGGGTTGCACAATTGACAATACATTGGATCTGCGTATTGTTTACCATTCGGGTTATGTACCTCTTCTTGAAAGGAACATTTTTTGCACTCATAAAGGTAACTTTTAATTAAATCTGTTGGGAAGTTGCAGCTCATGCATACAAGTCCCTTTTTTGCTTCTTTTATTTCAAAACCTGGTGTTTGACAGCTTGGACAAGGCGTTTTGATTTTTTTCACTAAATCATAGGTCGCTAGTTCAATGTTCTTCATTCTTGTTGGATTATACATTGCCCTCATATCGGTTTCGATAATAGTCGTAGCAGAACCATCTAATTTAGTACGAACCGCCTTCTTAAGTTCATTAACATCGGTAATTCCTTTTATAAAATCTCGGTCATGACCTACTATCACGCCATGGCTCGGGAATCCAATCGACAAAGCAAATTCATGCGCTTCTTCAAAGCTCTTTACTTCTTTTTGAGCGTAATTGGTGTTTCCATTTGCAACATAACCTGTTACTTCTAAACCTTGTTCTTGATCAATCAACAAAATTAACTCTCTATTAAATGAAACATATGGGAATGCCGGGTGAGGTCCAAAAGAGCCTTCACTCGCCACACCAAGTGTTACTTGGAGATCTTTCATCGCTTGCTCCACTTTTTTCCTCGCAGCTTCAAGTTGGTTTCCAGCTCTTTCTATCTCATTTGTAAACGTTCCGAATTTATCTGAATTAAAATTGAGTGGCACAATGATTTCAATTCCTAACTCCGTTTTCAAAATAGGCGCAATCACTTCTTCCTTTTTATGCATCGTTGCTAAAACCGCTTTTCGTTTATTAAACAGATCTTTCATAACCAGCTTCACCTTCCAAGATATGATTCACGTACAAATTCTTCAAAATTAAATAAAAAAAAACGAGAATTCCTCCATGAGTCTAAACGATCATCCAAACCTCATTATTTTGCACAAGTTATGTGCTAATCATAATAGATGTTTGAAATCTAGTACACTCATTTGAGAATTCTCGTTTTTTCTATTTTCTAAATTTCACAAGACGTTTATTTAGTTCTTTTGTTTGTGTGTAAACATCTTGATACAACTCAAACAGTTCTTTGTATTTCTGGACACTTTCCTCATTTGGTACATACTCTTTATCAACTTGTAAGAAAGCATTTGCACATTCTGACATTGAAGCAAACCAGCCACAGCCATATGCAGCTAACATAGCCGCTCCCATGCCAGGCCCTTGTTCGCTTGATAGCTTAACGATTTTAGCGTTAAAGACATCAGCTTGCATTTGCAACCAAGTTTCATTTTTCGCGCCACCACCAATGGAGATGACTGAATCAATTACTTTTCCTTGGTTTCTAAAAATCTCAACGGATTCGTTTAATGAGAACGTAATGCCTTCAAGAACGGCCCGTGCGAAGTGCTTTCTCTCATGAGACCCATCCATTCCAATAAAGCTAGCTCTTATCGCTGCATCGACATGCGGTGTTCGTTCACCAACAAGATATGGAGTAAACAACAACCCATCTGCTCCTGGAGAAACGGTGTCTACGTCTGCTAATAAATCTGTAAAGCTCTCATCTTTTGCAAACGTTTCTTTAAACCAGCTTAAGCTATACCCTGCAGCCAGAGTAACTCCCATTGTATAAAAAGCATCAGGTGCACCATGGTTAAAATAATGAACCTTCCCTTGGAAATCTTTATTGCCATCTGACTCGTAAGAAAGAACCACCCCTGACGTTCCAATACTCGCCATTGTTTTTCCTTCTGAAAGAATTCCTGATCCAATAGCGCCACAAGCATTATCAGCTCCACCAGCAAATACACGTGTTTGTTCAGACAGACCTGTAGACTCTGCAATCTCCGGAAGAACAACTCCAACTTGATCATGGGAGTTGACAAGTGGCGGGCAGAAATCCGCACTTAATTCGAAAATCTCACAAATCTCGCTGCTCCATTCTTTGTTTGCTACATTAAGCAACAAAGTCCCCGCTGCATCTGAATAGTCCATGTGTACTTCACCAGTAAGTTTCAAACGCACATAGTCCTTTGGAAGAACAAACACTCTAGCTTTTTCAAACAACTCAGGCTCATGTTTTTTCACCCATAAGATTTTAGGGAGAGTAAAACCCTCTAAAGCTGGGTTTTTCGTAATATCTAATAATTTACTTTCCCCAACTTTATTATAAATTTCCTCACACTCAGCAGTAGTTCTTGTATCGTTCCATAAAATCGCATGGCGAAGGGGCTCATTGCTTTCATCTAATAAGACTAATCCATGCATTTGTCCTGAGAAACTAATACCTTCTATACTATTTTTATCGCCTGAAAAATCTGCTAGTAATTCTTTCATTCCAGCGATCGTTTGCTTTACCCAAGCTTCAGGATCTTGTTCACTATATCCAGCTTTTTCTTGAATTAAAGGATAGTCTTTTGATACTTCACTAACTACTTCTCCAGTTTGATTCACAAGTAGAATTTTAACCGCACTAGTACCTAGATCTACTCCAATCACGTATTTCATGAATTGTCACTCCTCTATTAAGTAATCCATTCGTTCTACTATATAATGTTTGTTCATTCATTAGACAAACAAAGTGTGTACGATTCCTGGTAAATACCCTCTTTATTCATTATAATGAAGTGAGTTTCTTTCACTAGGAGGTACTTACATGGGTCGAGCTTTATATAGTATTTTAGAATGGATTACAAAGTTTGCTTATATTAATGTCTTGTGGGCGTTCTTCACTTTAGCTGGCGGCATCATACTCGGCTTGTTTCCAGCAACAGTAGCAATGTTTTCATTGATTAGACAATGGCTACGTGGCAATTCTGAAATGCCGGTTTTCCCTTCCTTTTGGAACTATTACAAAAAGGAGTTTTGGAAAAGCAATCGTTTAGGTTTTATCTTTTACCTTATTGGCTTTATCGTTGGATTCAACATCATTTTCTTACATGCGAATATTGGTGAACTTCTCACATGGGCATCTGCCCCATTGCTCGCAGGTTTACTTATATTCATTCTATTGACTGTTTATACGCTTCCAACTTATGCTCATTACGACTTGCCAGTGCTAAAAATAATTCGAAATGCGTTTCTAACCATGTTAGTGAGTCCCTTACACAGTTTTTTCATTATAATTAGTCTAGCAGCTTTCTACATGATCGTATCCGTCATTCCAGCTTTAGGACTTGCCTTTGGAGCCAGCTTCTCTACCTTTATTATTATGTGGTCTACCTTGCATGCCTTTGCTAAAATTGAACAGAATCAAAAGAGATAACGAATCACCTGTCTATTTAGTAGGCGGGTGATTCTTATTATCCTTTTACCGCACTAGAAGAGATACCTTCAACAATTTTGTTACTAAAGAAGAAGAAGGCTACTAAGATTGGCAATACACTAATAACAAGAGTTGCACCAATTGCGCCCCAGTCCGTCATATACTGACCAACAAAGTTTTGAATACCAACTGTTAATGTTTTATACCTGTCTGAACTGATAAACGTGTTAACAAATACAAACTCATTCCAGTTGTAAATCATGTTAATAATCGCTGTTGTAGCAAGAACCGGTGCCGAGATTGGTAAGATAATTCTGAAAAACATTCTATGAAGTGATGCTCCATCAATAATGGCAGCTTCTTCAATTTCTTTCGGAAGTGTATAGTAAAATCCAAGTAAAATCATCATAGTAATAGGCAAGTTATACGCCGTATATGTGATAACAATTGAAATTGGATTATTTATCAAATTCACACTTAAAAACATATTGAAAAGCGGAATTAAAGATGAATGAATCGGGATCATCAACCCTACCATAAATAAACCTAAAACTAATTTGCTCAGTTTCCATTTCATTCGTGTAATAACAAAGACAGCCATACTAGCAAATAACAGTGTCAATAGAATAGAAAGTGCAGTAATCCAAACACTATTCCAGAAATAGTTTCCAATTCCACCATCCCAAACAGCTAAATAGTTTTCCCATCTAATTTCTTGCGGCAAAGCAAACGGTGAACCTGCAAAAATTTCACGATTGCTCTTTAAAGAGAAAAGGAACAACCAGACAATAGGGAAAATTTGAAAAAGGGCAACTAAGCCTAAAGCTAAATATAGAAAAAAGTAACCTACGCGTCCCATCACATAAACCTCCCTTTAATATTGGATCTCCTCTTTATCCGCTGTAAGCTTACGGATAATAACAGTCACAACTAACGTAATAATTAGCAACATGAAACCAACGGCACTACCGTAGCCAAAGTTATAGTTACCAAAGGCAAGCTTATACATATATGAAGCCATAACTTCACTTGCTCCGTTTGGTCCTCCACCAGTCATAACATAAATTAAATCAAAATATTTTAGTGAACCGACAATCGCAAGGACAATCGTTACTTTAACCACACCCATTATTAAAGGCAACTTGATGCGGGTTGCAATTTGAAATGGTGTTGCTCCGTCAATTTTTGCAGCTTCTACCATTGATTCTGGGATCCCTTTTAAAGCAGCATAGTAAATTAAAATATAGAAACCTGCATATTGCCATAAAATCGGAATGAAGATCGAGTAAAGGACAATATTAGGATCAGCTAACCATAAAGGGGGATTTTGAACCCCAAACCATGCAAGAACTTCGTTTAACATTCCATTTGACGGATTGTAGACTTTAATCCATAATTGCGCAATGGCAACGGAAGATAACAGCATTGGAATTAAATAAAGCTTTCTTAAAAGGTCAGCACCTTTTATTTTCGAAGCTAAGATCATCGATACTGCTAAGTAAACAACTAAACTTATCGTGGAAAATACAGCTAACAAGGCAGAGTTTCCAGCACTTTGCCAAAACTTACCATCTTGTAATACATTAATGTAGTTTTCCAACCCAATGAACTGCATTGCTCCAATCCCATCCCATCTCATCAACCCATAATACCCTGTTAAACCTAATGGAATGAAGATTAAAACACCAACTAATAACAATGCAGGGAGAAGATACAAAGTGATAAACCACTTGTTCGACATGACTTTGTTCATAGCGCATAACCCCCTATAAAAGATAGAAAAGGGCAAAACCAGTTAAGGATTTGCCCTTTTCGCTTACTACTGGATGAATAAATATTGTTTTAAATTTCTATCTTGCTACACAAATAAATTATTCAGCTGCAAGTGCTGCTTCTTGTTGTGCAGCAAACTCCTCAGGTGTGATTTGTCCACCAAATAGAGCTTGGATCAAATCTAAGTGAGTTTGAGCTGCAGATGCAGTCATTTGTACGTCTGCATAAAGCGTTAAGCCTGTTGCTTGGTTAAGGTCTTCAAGTACTTCTACATACATATCAGGAAGGTCTAAGCTATCACCGTCAACGATTGTTGCAGGAAGTACACCAGCTTCAGCAACAGCTCTTGAACCCCATTGCTCTACGAAATAAGCAGCAAATTGCTTAGCTTCTTCTTTAACATCAGAATCTTCAGCTACGAATAATCCAACTCCAGGACCACCTACGAAGCTATTGTGGTCACCTTCACCATCTACAGTAGGGAACTTGAAGTATCCAACATTGTCTCTGAACTCTTGTGGTACATCTTCATTCGTTGTGTAGTTAGGTAAATCCCAAGTTGCAATCATGTACATAGCAGCTTGCTCGTTCATGAACATACTCTTCGCTTCTTCATCTGCTAAACCGTTGAAGCCGTTTACAAATGCATTAGCATCAACTAATTCTTGTACTTTTGCAGCAGCTTCAACAAAAGCTGGGTCTTCAAAAGACGCTTCTCTTTCAATAGCGTTTGTTAATAGATCAGAGCCACCAATTCTATCAGCAAAGTACATGTACCACATTGAACCAGTCCAGCTGTCTCTGTTTCCTAATGCAATTGGTTGTACGTTGTTTTCATTTAAAACAGAAGCTACTTCTAGTAACTCTTCATATGTTTCTGGAGCTTCTAATCCATGCTCTGCAAAGATTGCTTGGTTATAATAAACATAAACTGTATTTAACTCTAGAGGTAAACCATAAGATTGACCATCTTTTTCGTAAGCTTCAAGCGTTCCAGCTACAAATTCTTCTCTTAAACCATTGTCTAGTACATCATCTAATGGAGCAAACTTGTTACCTGATACGAATGGATCTAAGTATCCAGCTGCCCAAGTCATCCCAACGTCAGGTAGTTCATTGGCTGCTGAAAGAACTGTAATTTGATCTTTGTATTGCTCGTTACTTAAAACTTGAAGATCAATTGTAATGTTTCCGTTTTCAGCTTCAAAATCAGCAATGATTTCGTTTACAATTCTATGATGCTCTGCAGAGCTACCTTGTGGCCATAAGTGCATAAACTCGACTGTTGCAGCATCTCCTGATGGAGCAGCGCCACCTTGCTCGTTTTCTTCAACTTGACCTTCATCAGCGCCTCCACAAGCTGTAAGAAGCATTGTTCCAGCTGCTAATGCAGCTAATGATGTAACCGCTTTCCTTTTGAACATATAATAAACCCCCTTATTTGTTTAAAGCGTTAGCTCTTTGCTAACTTGAATTTATAATAACATGCAAAACATTGTTTGTCTAGTGAATAAACTAAGTGTATAATAAATTTATAGACGATACACCAAACCAAAGGAAACGTTTCCACCAAGCGGCTTTTACGCTTCTTTTTCAACTCCTATATGATACTATTACATTAGGATTTTTTGCAAAAACAAAAAAGAAAGCGTGAACAAAAATGAAAAGGACTCAAACGTTTAATCAGCACGTTGTGAAGAAAAGGAACAAATCTTTACTGCTTCATAGTATAAAAGATTCGTCACCGGTTTCTAGAGCCGATCTTGCTAATTATACAGGGTTAAATAAAGGAACTGTATCTTCTCTTGTTAATGAATTGATCGATGAACAATTAATTCTAGAAACTGGCCCGGGTGTTTCAAGTGGCGGAAGAAGACCTGTCATGTTGTTGTTTAACCAATCAGCTGGCTATTCAATCGGAATTGATATTGGGGTTAACTACGTGCTTGCAATACTTACGGACCTTCAAGGTAATATTAGCAATGAAAAGCTCATCAAGACTCACAATCCCTCTTTTGAGGAAACAACTGAGATTATTTTCAATGTGATTGATGACTTGGTCTCCACAATGCCAGACAGTCCTTATGGTGTAGTAGGTATTGGAGTCGGAGTTCCCGCAACAGTCAACAAGGCAGAGGAAATTATCCTAGCACCAAACTTAAATTGGAAAAACAAAGACTTAAAATGCATTATTGAAGAGAAGTACAACATTCCAGTAAAAGTGAAAAATGAAGCTAATGCAGGTGCTTATGGGGAGAAAAAATTTGGGATTGGAAAAAAGTTTGATAATATCGTCTATATAAGTGGTGGAATTGGTATCGGGGTAGGCCTTATTTTAAATGGCAAACTCTACAAAGGAAATAATGGGTTCTCGGGTGAGCTCGGTCATATGACCATTAATATGAACGGCCCATTATGTAATTGTGGGAACAAAGGGTGTTGGGAGTTGTATGCCTCTGAAAAAGCTCTTCTAGAAATGGTGAGTCAATATGGCATTCCAATGAAGGATGGGCAAGAACTTTCTCTAGAGTTTATAACAAAGCTCGCTAGAAATGGTGATCAGAAAATGATCGAACTCATTGAACAGCTAGCTGAACATTTAGCTATTGGGATTAATAACATCATTAATACGTTTAACCCGGAACAAATTATTATCGGGAATCGTTTAGTGACCTTACAAAGCTGGCTAGATGCACCATTAAGAGAAAGTATGAAAAAGAACGCGTTATCGACCCATCAAAAGGACCTACAAATTCATTTTTCTCAATTAGAGAGAAGGTCTGCTGCTTTAGGTGTTGCTGCTTTTTCTACAGAGAAGTTTCTTTCAATTAATTTAGAAGAAGGTTAATCCTACGTCTCTTTAGTTAGATCTACAGTTTCAAAAGACGATCTTTTATCGAAAGCATTATTAATTTCCTTGAAAATACTATTGTAAAGGTGAGTGTACTATGAACAAAATTCAAAACCCTATACTAACTGGTTTTAATCCTGATCCAAGCATTTGTCGTGCAGGTGAAGATTATTACATTGCTGTGTCTACATTTGAATGGTTCCCAGGCGTTGGAATTTATCATTCAAAAGACTTAAAAAACTGGCGTCTTGTTTCTAGACCACTTAATCGTTTGAGCCAACTGAATATGATGGGTAACCCTGATTCTGGTGGTATTTGGGCTCCTGCTCTTTCTTATAGTGATGGTAAGTTCTGGCTTATCTATACCGATGTAAAAGTAACAGAAGGTCAGTGGAAAGATAGTCATAATTACCTCGTTACATGTGACACGATTGATGGCGAATGGTCTGAGCCTATTCATATGAATAGCTCTGGTTTTGACCCATCTTTATTCCATCATGAAGATGGCAAAAAATATTTTGTCAACATGGTTTGGGATCATCGCGTATCTCACCATAACTTTTACGGAATTGTCCTTCAAGAATATAGCGTAGAAGAGCAAAAGCTTGTAGGAAAAAAAGAAATTATATTTGAAGGAACAGACGTTAAATTAACAGAAGCTCCGCATTTATATAAAATTGGCGACTATTATTATTTATTAACAGCTGAGGGTGGTACTAAGTATGATCACCAAGCAACCATTGCTCGCTCTAAAAACTTATGGGGGCCATATGAAGTGCATCCAGAAAATCCTTTGATTTCATCTTTTGCACATCCAAGAAATCCATTACAAAAAGCTGGGCATGCATCCATCGTACAAACACACACTGATGAGTGGTTCCTTGTTCATTTAACAGGAAGACCTCTTCCAAGAGAAGGACAACCTATCTTAGATCCACGTGGCTTCTGTCCACTTGGTAGAGAAACAGCGATCCAACGTCTTGAGTGGGAAAATGATTGGCCTTATGTTGTTGGAGGAAATCAACCTTCTCTTGAAATCGAAGGCCCTGCAATTGAAGAAGTGAAATGGGAAGCGGATTATCCAGAGAAGGATGATTTTGATAGTGAAGAACTAAATCTTAACTTCCAAACACTACGTATTCCATTAGGAGAAAATACCCTTTCTCTAAAAGATAAACCAGGTCACTTACGTTTATACGGAAAAGAGTCATTGTCATCAAAATTCACTCAAGCTTATGTAGCTAGACGCTGGCAACATTTTAACTTTACAGCTGAAACAAAAGTAGCATTTGATCCTGATACATTCCAACAAGCTGCAGGACTTGTCAACTATTACAACACTCAGAACTGGACTGCTCTTCAAGTTACTTGGAATGAAGAAAAAGGGAAGGTTCTTGACCTTATGACTTGTGACAACTTTACGTTTGACCAACCATTAAAAGGTCGTGAAATTGCCATTCCGGAAGAGGTAGAATACGTTTATCTACGTGTTGATGTTACAACCAATACGTATCGTTATTCTTACTCATTTGATGGTAGCAGCTGGACTGAGATCGAGATCGACTTTGCTTCTTATAAATTATCAGATGATTACATTCAAGGTGGAGGATTTTTCACTGGTGCGTTTGTTGGTATGCAATGCCAAGATACATCAGGTCAAAGCCTTCCTGCTGACTTTGATTATTTCATTTATAAAGAAAAATAAAAGCAACTCACAAACCACATGTGTACCCTTTGGGTCACATGTGGTTTTTTATTTCCTAGGAACTATTTTTTGTTTTATTAGACTGCCTTCACATACTTTTTTTACTTTTTAAAGTAATACGGTGTCATTCCCGCGTTCGTTCCATTGCGCTGCAGCCACTCGCACCCGCAAGGAGGTGGTGAGCCTCCTCGGCTACGCCTGTGGGGTCTCACCCCTACCTCTATTTCCCGCAGGAGTCGAGTGGCTTCCGCTCCATTTCACTTAGAGGATAGCCTTTTATATATAGCAATTTATTCACAAAAGCAGAAAAAAGCACCACTTCCTCTAAAAGAAAGTGGTGCTCTCAAGTTATATCATATTCATACTACATCACAGAGAAGCGATATGTTGTTGATGTCCTGTACTCCTCGTTTTCATCTAGAACAATAGATGGAAACGATGGGTGATGGATGGCATCGGGGTGGTGCTGCGTTTCAAGGCATACACCAATATGTTTTCTTGCTGGAACCCCTCTTATTTCAAAATCATTTCCCATCATATTAGACGTATATAACACGACGGTAGGCTCATCTGTTTCAACGGTTAGTTTTCTTCCACTTTGCTGATCAACTAAACAGATTTCGTCTTCACGATTCGCACTCAATACGAGTGGATGATCGTATCCTCCACCAACTAATTGGTTCTGTTGATGATCAGATTGAACGCCATCTATTAATTTTCTTCCCTTCCTGAAATCAAAAGCCGTTTGATCAACCGCCACCAATTCCCCGGTAGGAAGCAAGGAATCACTTAGCTTTAAAAAGTGATCGCTTTTTAACGTTAATTCGTGGTCCAGAATATCTCTTTTCAACTCACCACTTAAATTGAAGTAAGAGTGATTGGTTAAATTAATGAGCGTTTTTTTATCTGTTGTTGCATGATAAGAAATATTGAACTCATTATCATTGTTTAAGGTATAGGTAATGCTCACGGTTACGTTACCAGGATAGCCAGCTGTACCATCAGTGCTTTTATGTGTAAAGATAACCTTGACTTCATCCGTACCTTTTTCAATTTTCCCATCCCATAACACTTTATCAAACCCATGATCTCCACCATGAAGGTGATTCACACCTTCATTGTTTGGAAGATCATACGTTATACCATCTAATTCAAATTGAGAGTTTGCTATTCTACCAGCAACACGACCAACGACGCAACCAAAGAAAGGAGAATGATGAATGTATTCTTCAATTGAGTCAAAGCCTAATACGACATTTTCGAAATTGCCAGCTTGATCTGGAACAAGTACTTTCGTTATGGTACAACCATAATTAATACAACTAAGCTCCATTCCACTGCTATTTTTCAAAGTAAAGATCTTCACGTCCTGACCATTTACTTCTCCAAAAACCTCTTCACGAATTTCCATTATCATCACCTTCTACAATAAGCTACGTTTTTTATTTAGCAAGAGTTTCTTTCAACTTTGAGACAACATTCTCAACTGAGAAACCGTACTCTTTTAAGATTTTGCTAGCTGGTGCTGATGCGCCAAATTGATCAATCGCAATCACTTTCCCATTGTCACCAACATATTTATGCCATCCAAGCGATGAACCCATCTCAATTCCTACACGTGCTTTAATATGAGGCGGCAATACATTATTTTTGTATTCTTCTGATTGTTGCTCAAAACGATCCCAGCTTGGCATGCTCACAACAGATACAAAAATTCCCTCAGATTCTAATTGTTTCTGCGCTTCCACTGCTAGTTGCACCTCTGAACCAGTAGCAAGCAATGCTCCTACTTGTTCTCCTGCTGCTTCAGAAACAACATAAGCTCCTTTTGCTACACCTTCATATGCAACATCTAAAGACTTGGAATTTGTCATAAGATCTTGGCGGCTTAAAACAAGCATTGTCGGTGTATCTTTTGATTCAAGTGCTACTTTCCAAGCTGCTACTGTTTCATTCCCATCTGCAGGACGAATCACACTAACATCTGGCATCGCACGGAACGATGCAAGTTGTTCAACCGGCTCATGCGTCGGACCATCTTCCCCAACCGCAACACTATCATGAGTAAATACATACGTTACCGGTAGTTTCATGAGTGCAGACAATCGAACAGCTGGGCGTAAGTAATCAGAGAAAACGAAGAATGTTGCACCAAATGGTTTCACTCCTCCGTGTAAAGCCATTCCGTTTACCATAGCTGCCATTCCAAATTCACGAACTCCAAACCAAACGTTTCTTCCACTATAATTTGTACGGCTGAAATTTTCTTCTCCTTTTAACATTGTTTTGTTAGAAGAAGCTAAGTCAGCTGAACCTCCGAAAATAGATGGAACATTCTTAGCAAACGCATTTAATGCATCTCCACCAGACGAACGTGTTGCAACCTTATCAACACCTGTTTCAAAGGTTGGCAAATTTGAATCGAAATCTACAGGTAATTCTCCATTGATCGCTTGTGTAAATTGCTCGCCTAATTCAGGATACTTTTGTTGATACGCTTCAACAAGTTGATTCCACTCTGCCTCTTGTTTCGCACCTTCTTCTTTTACTTGTGCAAACAAGTTCGTTACTTCACTTGGCACATGGAAGTCTTCTTCATATGACCAGTTGTAGTTTTCTTTTGTTAACTTGATTTCATCGGCACCTAGTGGAGCACCATGAGATGCTGATTTTCCACTTTTATTTGGAGACCCATAACCAATTGTTGTTTTCACTTCAATTAATGTCGGTCGATCATCTTGTTGAGCTAGTTTAATTGCTTTTCCGATTTCTTCTAGATCGTTTCCATCTTCAATACGAAGGTAGTGCCATCCATATGCTTTAAAACGCTCTTCAACACTTTCCGAGAAAGATAGATTTAAATCACCGTCTAATGAAATATCATTAGAATCATATAAAACAATTAATCTACCGAGACTTAAATGACCTGCTAATGATGCTGCTTCAGCTGAAACACCTTCCATTAAGTCACCATCTCCACATATACTGTATGTAAAATGGTCGACAACATTGAATTCATCTTGGTTAAACTTTGCTGCTAAATGTCTCTCTGTCATAGCCATTCCAACAGCCATGGCAAACCCTTGACCTAATGGACCTGTTGTCGCATCTACTCCAGCAGTATGTCCAAACTCAGGATGTCCTGGTGTATTGCTTCCCCATTGACGGAAGTTTTTCAAGTCATCAATTGTAACATCATATCCTGTTAAGTGAAGGATGCTGTATAGTAACATTGATCCGTGACCTGCTGATAAAACAAAGCGGTCGCGATTAAACCAATTTGGATTAGCTGGGTTATGCTTCATTGCCTCACCGTATAAAGAAAATGCCATTGGTGCTGCACCCATCGGAAGACCTGGATGACCAGAATTTGCTTTCTCAATACTATCAATGGAAAGGGTACGAATGGTATTTACAGCTAATTGTCTACTTGTTTCTACTTTTGTTGTCATGGACTCCACTCCTCAAAAAAATATCTTTTTTTATTTCAAAAAAAATGTACTGAAAACCGTTAAGCAATCAGTACATTTTTTCTTTTTATAGAACTACTTTGCAAACGTTTCAAGAAGGTATTTGTTTACGATACCTTTAAGGTATTCTTGTCTTCCAGAAATATTTTTAACTTCAGATAGCTCTAGTGCATGCTTCTCTAATTTGTGGAAATCAGTTTTTCCTTCAACAATGTCAAGTCCAATTCCTGAAGTGAAGCTGCTGTAACGATCTGCTACAAAGTTATCTAATACTTTATCATCGATTAAGCGTTGTGCTACTTTTGCACCAATTGCAAATGCATCCATACCAGCGATATGAGCGTGGAATAGGTCATCTGTATCAAATGATCCACGTCTTACTTTCGCATCAAAGTTTAATCCACCTGTTCCAAGACCATCATTTTTAATGATTTCGTACATAGCTAAAGTTGTGGAGTAAAGATCTGTTGGGAATTCATCTGTATCCCAGCCAAGTAGAGTATCTCCTTGGTTAGCATCAACAGAACCTAACATGCCGTTAATACGAGCTGTACGTAATTCATGTTCAAATGTGTGACCAGCAAGCGTAGCATGGTTAGCCTCAATATTAAACTTGAATACATCTTGTAAATCATATTTTTGTAAGAACGCTAACCCTGTAGCAACATCAAAATCATATTGGTGTTTAGTTGGCTCTTGTGGCTTAGGCTCGATTAAGAATTGAGCATCAAAACCAATTTCATTTGCATAGTCTTTTGCCATATGGAAGAAACGAGCAAGGTTGTCTAGCTCAAGTCCCATATCTGTGTTTAGAAGCGTCTCATATCCTTCACGTCCGCCCCAGAATACATAGTTTTCTGCTCCTAGCTCTTTACCAACTTCAAGACCTTTTTTCACTTTTGCTGCAGCATATGCAAATACATCTGCATTAGGTGCTGTTGCTGCTCCATGTACCCAACGTTGGTGAGTAAACATGTTTGCTGTATTCCAAAGTAATTTTACTTTGCTTGTTTTCATGTATTCTTTGATCATTGCTACAATTTCATCAATGTTATTAAGTGTTTCTTTTAATGAATCTGTTTCAGGTGCGATATCTAAATCGTGGAAACAGAAATATGGTACACCTAATTTTTCAAAAAACTCAAATGATGCTTCTACACGAGCTTTTGCAAGATCCATACCTGAAAGGTGATTGTAAGGACGTACCGCTGTACCTGCTCCAAAAGGATCATTTCCTTCGCCAGTGAATGTATGCCAGTAAGAAACACCAAAGCGTAGTAACTCTTCCATTGTTTTTCCGTTTATTTTTTCCTCTGGGTTGTAATACTTAAACGAGAAAGGATTTGTTGAATTAGCCCCTTCAAATTTTACTTGATTAACATTTTTAAAATAGCTCATTATTTGACCCCCAAATTAAGTTTTTGTGTGGAAATCGCTTTCATCTGAATTCATTATAGCATCTGTAACTTAGTTTGTCTATCGAACGTACAAAGTTTTTTTAAAAACCAAAAAACCTATGGTATTTGTTAGCAACTATCGATAATATAAGAAGTATAGCATGATACATCTGGCTTGAAGAAACTTAAATAAGTACCTACCGCCTTTTATTTTTTTATTATCCGATTTATGGAAGCGCTATCTACTTATGAAACTATGAAGCTGAGGAGTTGTTTAAATGAAACAAGTTTTTAAATTGAAAACGCTTAAAACAAAAATTTTACTCTCATTCTCTATTGTCATTTTCCTAGTCCTAATATTGGGTATAACGACTTTCTTCTCCATTAATAAAATCAATCAGAATACGAGTGAGATTGTCGATCAACAAGTTTCCTTATTAATAGCAGAAAAAAATCTAGCTCATAATATGGCTCAAAGGATCTCTTCACTTCGCGGTTATTTGCTCTATGGTGAAGAAACATTTAAAGATCAGTTCTATGAATATACGGAGGAAAGCATCCAACTTCAAGAATCTATTTTAGCTACAACCGATTCAGAGGAAGTTAGATCTCTAATTAATCGAAGTATTGGGTGGAGAGAGATCGTTGTCACAAACGTCATAACGGCTTTTGACAATGGAAATGAAACTCGTGCTACAAGAGTTTTGCTTGATACAGTCCAACCATTAGGAACAGAAATTATGGATGGCTTTGAGGAAATGGCCACTAGCAGGGAATCCTTAATCGAGGAACAAGGACGAGCTATTATGGAAACGGGTCAGATCATTTTGTTCGTTGTTATTGGAGTAACGTTGCTTGTCATTATATTCGGAGTCAGTATTGCCCTCTTTACTTCTCAAATCATCTCTAGACCTATAAAAGAGGTCATGAATCGGATGAACTCCATTTCTAATTATGACTTAAGTCAAGAGCCTCTAAAGACAAACTTACAAGATGAAGTAGGACAATTAATTGAGGCTACTAATAAAATGGGCGATAATACACGTACATTATTAGAAGAAATATCAGTAGTCTCTGATTCAGTGAGAAATCAGAGCGAAGGGTTGTCACATGCTGCAATGGAAGTAAAGACTGGTTCTCAGCAAACAGCGACTACGATGCAAGAGTTAGCTTCTGGTTCAGAGATTCAAGCAAATAATACTAATCATCTTACTGTGCTAATGGACTCTTTCTCAACAGAAATTGTTGAAGCCAATAAAAATGGTCAAGCTATTAAAGAATCTTCTCTGACCGTAACCGAAATGACCAATGAGGGTAAACAATTAATGAATTTGTCAATTGAACAAATGAATCGAATTGACTCTATTGTCAAAGAATCCGTACAAAAGGTTCAAGGGTTAGATAAACAAGCTAAAGAAATTTCCAAATTAATCATGGTCATTAAAGAAATTGCTGATCAAACAAACCTTTTAGCACTAAATGCTGCGATTGAAGCTGCTCGTGCAGGAGAGCAAGGAAAAGGATTTGCTGTTGTAGCAGACGAGGTACGGAAACTTGCTGAGCAAGTAGGCGTTTCGGTTTCAGATATTACGTTAATTGTTAACAAAATCCAGAATGAGTCAAGTTTCGTAACGGAGTCTCTCCAAACTGGTTACAAAGAAGTTGAACAAGGTACAAGTCAAATTAAAACAACTGGTGATACATTTAGTTTAATTAATTCAGCTGTAACTGAAATGGCAAACAAGATTGAGTCTGTCTCTAGTTGCTTATCTTCGGTTTCAACAAGTAGCAAACATATGGAATCTTCTATCCAAGAAATTGCTAGTGTATCTGAGGAATCAGCCGCTGGCATTGAACAAACATCCGCTTCTACACAACAAGTAAACAGTTCAATGGAGGAAATAGCCACGAACTCCGAACAACTTGCTCAATTAGCTGAAAGACTTAATAAACTGGTTCGTCAATTTAACCTTTCATAAAAATTAGTGAACTCATTTCCAAATAGATTGTTTTCACTTTTTTGAATAACTAAAGTCAAAAGGAGATAGCCATTTTTGGCTACCTCCTTTTATTTTTATTATTCTACTGTTACACTCTTTGCTAAGTTACGTGGCTTATCAACATCACAATCACGATGCAAGGCTGCATAGTAAGAGATTAATTGAAGCGGGATCACTGTAGCTAAAGACGTTAAATGTTCATGAACTTTCGGAATGACAAACGCATCTCCGTCATGCTCCAACCCTTCCATACTAATAATACAAGGGTTTGCACCACGAGCTGCAACTTCCTTTACATTACCGCGAATACTTAAGTTTACATGCTCTTGTGTCGCAATCGCAATGACTGGAGTGCCGTCTTCAATAAGGCAATCGTACCATGCTTTAACTCGCCACCAGCAAACCCTTCTGCTTGGATATAAGAGATTTCTTTTAATTTAAGAGCTCCCTCTAAACATACAAAATAGTCAGCTGCACGCCCGATAAAGAAACAGTTTCTTGTGATAGAAAGGTAATCACGAGCAATTTGTTCTAATTTTTCTTTTTGATCACAAAGAGTTTCCATCGCACTTGCTACAATTCCAAGCTCTTGGATTGGATCAAAATCAAGTTCTATTCCTCTTGCATTGGCTGTATCAACAGCAAGCAAGGTCATAACAGCCATTTGAGCCGTGTAAGCTTTTGTTGACGCAACCGCAATCTCAGGACCCGCATACGTGTGTAACGTGAAGTCAGCTTCACGAGAAAGCGTTGAACCAGGTACATTTGTAATGGTTAAAGCTTTGTAGCCTTTTTCCTTTACTTCAACTAATACACCACGAAGATCGGCTGTTTCACCACTTTGCGAAATAAAGATAAAGAGTGGGTTTTCTGATAGAAGAGGCATATTGTACAAGAACTCACTTGCAATATGAACTTCTACTGGACGTTGTGCAATTTTTTCGATTAATTGTTTTCCAACAAGACCTGCATGATAACTAGTTCCTGCTGCAATAATATAAATGCGGTCAGAAGATTTCATCGCACCACGAATGTCTTCATCTAAACGAACAGAGCCATCTTCATTTTGATACTTTTGAATGATGTTGCGAATAACAAACGGCTGCTCATCAATTTCTTTTAACATGAAATGAGGATATGTTCCTTTTTCAATATCACTCGCATCGAGCTCTGCAGTATACGGAGAACGTGTCATCACCGTACCATCAAGCTGTTTGATCGTAATTTCATCACGAGTTACAAGAACGACTTCCTTATCCATAATTTCAACAAATTGATTGGTTACTTGAAGCATCGCCATTGCATCTGATGCGATTACATTAACACCTTCACCAACACCAATTAAAAGGGGACTCTTATTTTTTCCAACATAGACTAAATCAGCATTTTGATTGTCAAGAAGCGCAATGGCATAAGAACCTTTTAGTAAAGATAATGTATGACTAAATGCTCCTTCGACAGTTTCACCATCGTTCACAAAACGATCAACGAGTTGAACAATAATTTCAGTATCCGTTTCACTTTGTAACTCAACGCCAGCTAAATAGTCTGTTTTCAACTGTTCATAATTCTCAATTACACCATTATGAACAAGAGTGAACCTTGCTGTCTCGCTTTGATGTGGGTGAGCATTAATACGACTCGGTACACCATGAGTAGCCCAACGTGTATGACCAATTCCAACTGTCGTTTCTACATTAGTATCTACAACATTGCGTAATGCAGCAATCCGTCCTTTTTCTTTAAAAACATGAACGCCTTGCTCATTTGCTACCGCAATACCTGCTGAGTCATAACCACGATATTCTAATTTCTCTAGTCCGTTTAATAAAATTTCCTTTGCATCTTCTGTTCCAATATATCCAACAATTCCGCACATAAAATAAATTACCTCCTGAATGCAGGGGCAAGGAACCTGAGGGCACACTTACCCCCACTCTTTTTTTTTTAGAAGGCATGCTTACTTCTGATTTTGTGCAAAGAGTTGCCTCTTTGTTTTATTCAGAAGTTTAACGGTTGTCATGCTCACAACCGGAGGGCATCCGCCGAACAATCGATACTCCCTCTCCTCGTCAACTATGCTCAGATAGTCCAGGCGCTTTTAACTTATCTGTAAACCGGTCCTCCTCTCTTTTCATGACTTGCTTTATCATACATTACCTCTTTACAAACGTCAATTGTAAGTAATTAGGTGAAATAACTGTTTTATAGAGTAAGCAATAACTCTATATAAAAAATATGCATAAGCAGCCTGTTATGTGCTGCTTATGCAATAATTTCTATTCCGTTAAACCCATTTCTGCTTTTACAACGTCCACAATTTGATCACAATATTGATCACATAGCTCTTTTGTCTTTGCTTCAACCATGACACGCACAAGAGGCTCTGTTCCAGATGGGCGAACAAGGACGCGCCCTTCCCCTCCCATGTGAGCTTCTACTGCTGTGATTACCTCACTTACTTTGTGATTATCCGTAACTGCATACTTATCTGTCACACGAACGTTAACTAACTTTTGCGGGAACGTCTCCATTTCCGAAGCAAGCTTTGATAATGGTTTATTCGTTACTTTCATAATGTTTACTAATTGCAATGCCGATAGCAAACCATCACCTGTCGTAATATGGTCAAGGAAAATGATATGGCCTGATTGCTCTCCACCAATGTTAAAGCCACCTTTTCTCATTTCCTCCATCACATAACGATCGCCTACAGCTGTTTGCTTAGTTTCGATCTCTAACTCTTCAAGACCTTTATAAAAACCTAAGTTACTCATTACCGTTGATACAACAGTATTGTGCTTAAGCCACCCTTGCTCTTTCATATATTTCGCACAGATAAACATGATTTTATCTCCGTCAACCATTTCCCCATTTTCATCAATGGCAATTAAACGATCTGCGTCGCCGTCAAAAGCAAGCCCGATTTGAGCTCCTTTTTCAATAACAAAAGCTGAAAGCGCTTCTGGGTGAGTTGACCCACACTCTTCATTAATATTAACCCCATTCGGCGATGTACCCATTGTTGAAATATCAGCTTCTAAATCAGCAAACAAATGAGGAGCTAAAGAGGAAGCTGCTCCGTTTGCACAATCCAAAGCAATATGAATTCCAGAGAAATCTTCTTGAACCGTCTGCTTTAAATATTGAAGGTATTTTTGTCCGCCTTCAAAGTAATCCGTTATCACACCTAGAGCGCCACCAGTAGGCCTAGGAAGTTGATCATCTGAGTCTAATAACCGTTCGATCTCTTCTTCTTGCGTATCTAATAATTTAAAACCATCTGGCCCAAAAAATTTAATTCCATTATCAGGAACCGGATTGTGTGATGCTGATATCATGACACCAGCATTTGCACTTAATGCTTTCGTTAAAAACGCAACACCAGGGGTTGAAATTACACCTAATCGCATTACTTCTGCACCGATTGAAAGCAATCCTGCAACAAGAGCACTTTCTAACATTTCACCTGAAATACGTGTATCTCGCCCAATTACGACTCGAGGTTTTTCTGTATCTTTCGTTAAAACGTACCCACCAATTCTACCTAATTTAAAGGCAAGCTCCGGGGTCAGTTCTGTATTAGCAACCCCTCGAACACCATCAGTACCAAAATATTTACCCATTATTTAATCTCTCCTTCAACCTTCGTCAATCAACACGCGACGTAATTTCAATTGGTATTGTATTTTCCATTGAACTAAAGCGAATGTTCGGAGGTCCGTTAATTTGCACCGGGACCTCATGTTCACCTGTTGATAAATCGCTAATATCAATAAACGCTTGAATATCGGCTAAACTTAATCTTGTTAATAACTCTTGTGAACCTTTTGCTAGAATTGTGACGCTTTGTGTCCCATTTCCATTAAATGAGACATCCTCCCCGTCACGCCCACCTATAATTTCAATTGGGATATCTGTATATTCCTCTGTTTCTTCAACTGTGATTGAAACGTCAACTTGAACCGTCTCCGGCGAGACCCGTTCGACTCCAGGAGGGATTGGGACTTCCATTTCAATCGTTTGACTTTCAGTAAGATCACTTAAGTCAAGTTCACCTACTTCGATTACATTCATACGCTCAATAATGTCAGTTGGACCATATACCGTTACTTCCTCTGGTTCAATTCTCAGTTCATTAATACTAACACCATCAGGCAATTCCCCTACTCGCGTTACCCTTGCTGGAACCGTTCGATTTGGACTCGTTACCGGAACTCTAACATCGACCACTTGCGGATCAACAGAGAGGGTTAATTCATTCCCATCTTCATCATATAGTCTTACAGGTGTCGTTTCTTCGATTGCTCGATCGGCCCCAGCTACATCGACATATGCTTTTACTTCATGTACTTCAGCAACTAAACTTCGAGCTGCCGTTACATCAACATTAATCGGAGACACGATTGGTGTTCCAACCGTATATCCTTCTTCCACTTCATTGGAGTTAATAATATCTACTTGAACTGGGAAAGAAACGGTTTGTTTTTCCTGTAACTCTACTCTCACGTATTGTGGAACGATTGATACACTTAAATCACTCGGAAAATTTCGATGCTGAACACTTAACGTATGAACACCTTCTCCTCGTTCTCTTACATCAACAAACACATCATAAGAAGGCCTTGTTAATTGAAACAACGTGAGTGACCCCTGAGGTCCTTTCAAATTCACTTGTACATGCTCTGTTTTATCCGTTATGGCAAAATTTTCTTCGTCATAATATACAGTTAGTTCAACATCCTCTAATGTGTAGGACGCAGGAGAAATAGATGGCAATACACCGGGTTGAGAAGCCATATTATCAATGTTCACCATTGTAAAAAGCATCAAGGCAATAAAAAAAGAAATAATCTTCACAAACCAATGACTGTTAAACAATTTATCCATTATTTTTCTTCCCTCCCCACTGCCAACGTGAAGCGGTCGTTTGCTTAGTGTCAACTAACAAATCTCTTTCTAATAAATGCCTTAAATTTTCTTCATCTAGCTCCCTATGCAACTCACCATTTCTTGTTAATGAAATACTCCCCGTTTCTTCAGAAACAATAATGGTAATACAGTCCGTAACTTCACTCACCCCTAAAGCCGCTCGATGCCTTGTCCCAAGTTCCTTTGAGATAAATGGATTCTCTGATAATGGCAAGTAACAAGCTGCTGCCAAAATGGTGTTTCCTTTTATAATGACAGCTCCATCATGAAGCGGAGTATTGGGAATGAAGGTGTTGATTAATAACTCGGATGTTAAATGTGCATTCATTTGGATGCCTGTCTCCACGTAATCAGTCATACCTGTTTCACGCTCTATCGACATCAATGCACCAATTCTTCGTTTCCCCATATAAGAGGAAGCTTTGACAATAGCATCAATCGATTTTTTCGCAGAGTCATCTTGCGGAACGGTTCTACTAGAGAAAAACCGACCTCTCCCTAATTGCTCTAGTGCTCTTCGCAACTCTGGTTGAAAAATGATAATAATCGCAAGCAACCCGTATGTAAAGGTCTGATTCATGAGAAATTCTAATGTTCGCAAGCCGAGAAAGCGACTTAAAAACCATACTGCTAAAATAACGGTAATCCCTTTTACGAGTTGAACAGCTCTGGTTCCTCGAATAATCATAATGGCCTTATAGACAACGTACGTAACAAGCAATATATCAATTATTTGCCCTACATAATTAAGCAAACGGAATTCTTCTAAAGAAAACATGGCTCTTCCTCCAAACCATTAACATACATTGAAAGAAGGACCTTATTACAACAAGGTCCTCTTTCTCCCTAATTATTATATCACAGTCTCGGAACAAAGTTTAATTAATGACATAATCAACCTTATTCATCGGAACGATTATGACCGTTAAAAGATAGTACGTCTTTAAAAAAGCCTTTAATATGATACCAAACCCATTCTAACGCTTGATTAAGTTCATGAATTTCTCCGGATACATGCCCTGCAGAGGCAAAATAAGCATCACTATTGACTAGCAACACATTCCCTTGAACTTCTCCATCAATTTGCAGAACTCCATTCCTTACAACTAAGTCTCCTTCAATAACTTCTCCTGCCGGTATAATTATTTGCCCCGTATCATGATTGATTTGCACTTTGCCTGATCCAGATACGACAACTTGTTCATCACCAGCATTCCATAAGGAAGATATACTAGCAAACATGAGAATGAAGAAAACCGCTGCCGATACGAGTAATGGATGTTTTCGAGACCATTGCTTCCATTTAGACATTTTCTTACGTTCAGGTAATTTAGACATAACACCTTCTGTAAAACCTGCAGGTGCTTCAATGTGGGATGAACTTTGAACAAAGGCTATTACTTTTTTAAGCTCATGCATGTGTTGTTTGCACGCAGCACATGTTTTTAAATGGTTATCTAGCTTTTTTTGTTCTGTTTCATTTGCTTCTCCATCAACTACTTTTTGAATCAGTGCTTCAAATTGAGTTTCACATTTCATACCCTCACACCCCTTTCTATACATGGCGCATCCTCTTTCTAAGAGCTTCTCTACCCCTGTGAATCCTTGTCTTTACTGTCGCTTGTGGGATGTCAAGGATCTCACTAATTTCCTTTATTGATAAATCCTCTATATATTTAAGAATAATAGCTGTACGATATTTAGGTGGCAACTGATTAATCTCTTCCTGTACCCAATGCTGCATTTCAATTGTAATCACTTGGTCTTCAGGAAGATCCTCATCAGCAGCCAACTGAGATTCAAACGTTAACCCGTCGGATCCGCCTACTTCCTCCTGTAGGTAAAAATCCGGCTTTTTTTTTCGTAGTCTGTCTATCGCTACATTCGTTGCAATACGAAATAGCCAAGTTGAGAACTTTCGATTAAGATCAAACCGATCGATATTTGTATACGCCCGTAAAAATGCTTCTTGAGCAATGTCTTGAGCTTCATGAACATTTCCTACCATTCGATAAGCGACCTGATATACCTTATCTTTATACAGATCTACAATTTCAGAAAAAGCCTGCTGTTCACCTTTTTTCACTTCTCGGATTAACCGTTTCACAATTGTATCCATTTTGCGACCCCGCCTACTTCGTTCTTTCTTTTCCTACGTTTCAAACACAGAAAAAGTTTCAAATCCTATCATTACTTTCAATACACTAAAAAATTCCATATAATCTATCATAACATGAAATGATGTTTAACTTCTTAATATATAGGGAAGAAAATAGATACATAGCAATGAAACAACCAAATCTTGATAAAGGGTGTGATTTACTATGAATAGTAATGACAAGACTTTCTTATTAAACGAAATCGAGCATTATAGAAAACTATTAAACGAAAAAGCAAAACATACACCACTTATTTCACAGGAAATGATAGATTATAGTCAAAAGCTCGATAACCTAATGAATGAATACGAATCTTTAACTAAAAGTTCACCAATCCTTCTATAAAACGAATAAAAAAAGCCATAGATTGGATCCATGACTTTTGAATGTATTATGTATGGTGGAGCCTAGCGGGATCGAACCGCTGACCTCCTGCGTGCAAGGCAGGCGCTCTCCCAGCTGAGCTAAGGCCCCATTCTCTTTCTGGAGCGGAAGACGGGATTCGAACCCGCGACCCCCACCTTGGCAAGGTGGTGTTCTACCACTGAACTACTTCCGCATTTATTAATTGGTGAGCCATGAAGGACTCGAACCTTCGACCCTCTGATTAAAAGTCAGATGCTCTACCAACTGAGCTAATGGCTCTTGATGATTTTCAAGGCTGTATTTCACGAAGCTTACGGACGTTGTAACGCTTCGATGCCTTACCTGTTCTTTCCTCTTCTAGTAACGCTTCGATGCTTAATGCGTCAGAACAACTCGCTGTTTATTCAAGAAGCGTTGCTCGTAACTGAGCTAATGGCTCTTGACGTCAAAAAAACAACTCTTACTCGAACTGAGTAGAATTAAAATAAAATGGCTGGGCTAGCAGGATTCGAACCTACGCATGACGGAATCAAAATCCGTTGCCTTACCGCTTGGCGATAGCCCAAAAATGGTGGAGGGGGACGGATTCGAACCGCCGAACCCTGAGGGAGCGGATTTACAGTCCGCCGCGTTTAGCCACTTCGCTACCCCTCCATAAATGGACGATGCCGGCCAGAGGACTTGAACCCCCAACCTACTGATTACAAGTCAGTTGCTCTACCAATTGAGCTAGGCCGGCAAG
>NZ_BAUT01000049.1 GCF_000513095.1 Halalkalibacter wakoensis JCM 9140 | reverse complement strand
ATCTATTTTGCTTGATGTTTATCGTTTTCTCAATAAAAAACAGAGCCCTCATTTGGTTATTTTTTCTTATATAATTAAACACCTATTATGTAATTAACGAGTATAGTAGTAGTATTCACAAGCAGTAATATAAGAAAATTACGAAATTCACGAATGTAGGCCAGCTGGGAGTGTGAGAAGATTGATAAAAGTTTTATATATAGGATGGATTGGTTACAACAATTTAGGCGATGAACTAATGTTGGATTTATTTAAACAGCGGCTTTCACAATTAGAAGGACAATTTAAGCTCGAAGTTGTTAACAATGAAGAACGGTTCTTACGCAACGTATCTATAGAGCAATACGACCTGATCGTGCTCGGTGGAGGTTCGATCATAAGCGGTCCACAACATCTCGTCCAACCATATATCATTGAAACACTACACAAAGCGTTAACAATAAATAAAAAAGTTATGATCTGGTGTTCTGGTATGGACTGGATACCTAAGTCCTATATCACCCATTTAGAGTCTGGTCGCAAACTCCCTCTGACACAATCCACAAGGCTTCAATCAAAACTCGTTGACGTATTTGAAGAAAGCATTTGGGCTGGTGTAAGAGGACCATTAACCTTCAGCTTGCTACAACAGTTCGGTGTGGAGAAGAACATTCAGCTTAGCGGTGACCCAGGTTTTTTGATGAAAAAAAAACCACCACACCTTCCAAAGTCAGAAAATCAGGAAAAAATAATAGGCGTCAATTGGGGTACAGCATTTAACGTTATATACGGTAATAATGAGACAATCGTAGAGGACCATCTTGCAAATGCTTTAAATAAATTTATTGAACAAGGTTATTCCATTCACTTATTCGTTATGTTTAGCACAGATATTGAGCCATCTAAACGCTTATATGAAAAAATAAAAAAGAAAGATCGCATCGTGATGGACGAAACTTTATATAACCATGAAGAGTTAATCTCCATTATAGAAAGATTCGCATTTACGATCAATTTCAAACTGCATGCCAATTATCTTTCGTTAGCAGCACACGTCCCGTTTATCGCATTAGGATATCGATTCAAAGTTTTTGACTTTGTAAAGTCTGTTGACTTGGAAAATTATATCGTGTCAACCGATGCTGGAGATTTAGCAGATCAACTGTTAATTACAGAAAATAGTATTACACGTAACCAAAAAGAAATTATTAAAAAAATGAGATATTACCAATCTCTTTATAGTAAAAGGATCAATCAATCTTTCGAAGAAATGGTACACATTAAATAGAAGAATGACAATAAATCAACTAAAGAATAAGCTTCTGAGCCTGTTAAGATATACTAAATTCGGGCTCTTTTTAGACGAATTCAGTCTTACGGATTGTGACAGTCACTTTCTACCAGTTACTCACTAATGCTAGATGTTCATAACTTTGCCTATTGTTTCAAAGGTATAAAACAAGATTCATGGTAGAATAAAAGCATCCTAGTAAGTAGGGAGAGATCGCCAATATGAAAAGCAAAATTTATGTCATAGTTGGTTTGGTAGTTGTTGCTTTAGCAGCCGCATTCTTTGCTTTAAGTGATGTTAGCGATACAGTCATCGAACCGGTTACAGAAGATATCAAAGAATTAGTTCATGATTACAGTGTGAGAAATATAACGAGTCCTTCTGCTTCTATTACATCACACGAACTAATTGTAACGAATCATGATCAAAAGCAAGTCATTTATGATTTACCCAAAGACGAGTTCTTTGTTTCGATTGCACCATATTATGATCATACCCATCCTTGAATGAATCATAACTTGACAGGTTGTCAAGGAGAACTAGTGGAAGAAGAATTCAACGTATCTATTGTGGATTCTGAGGGAAAGGTCATCCTAAACGATACAATGACTTCTCTATCGAATGGCTTTATTGATTTATGGCTACCCCGAGACCAAACGTTCCACGTAACTATTGAACATGGTGAACATATCGTCGAGTCTGAAATCTCCACATTCGAAGGAGATCATACGTGTATTACAACCATGCAGTTTATGTAAAATAGATAAGCTCCGTCTTTATGACGGAGCTTTTTCTGTATACTAGCTTGCTTCTTTCACTCGATCCGTTGCATATGGAAGGTACCACAGCTTATCAAAACATTTATGTTTTTTCTTTCGGATTAATTTTTTTATTCCTATTACAGCCGTGTATTAATAAAGAAACGACAAGCACAAAAAGCACAAAAAATATAGCACTATATCCGATATTAACATTGAAGTAATTGTATGCTAGCATCGCCATGGAAATAGAACTAAACAACAGAGTCAACAGGATAAGAAAAGGTATCTTTTTTCGATTCATTTTGTTCAACCTCCTCTATAAATCAGCTTACCATTATTGGTTAATAATGGTAAGCGCCCTTTCTCTCACTTCCTATAATTTTATGATTTTAGATAGTGTCTAACAAAAAACGATACAGCAACTTCATTGTATCGTTCTTTAAACTGATTATTTACACGACTCCACAAACTCAACAAATAATCGAAAACTTCGATCATCTGTCTGATAGCTAAATTCCGGATGCCATTGCACAGCAAGAGCAAACGTTTTATTAGGTATTACAACAGCTTCAACAAGACCATCTTCTGATTGTGCAACACACACTAATTGATTTGATAACTTCTTTATCCCTTGATGATGATAGCTATTGACCATCAGTACCTCGGTATCCAAGATTTGATGAAGTATGTTACCCGCTTCAATATAAACAGAATGAACCGGCTTGTCATAAGGCGGATTTTGTTTATGAGTAATTTTTGTTTTTGTCAGCATTTCTGTTGGAATGTCTTGATATAGCGTTCCCCCTAATAAGACATTGAACAATTGAAGTCCGCGGCAAATCCCAAAGACAGGTTTATCTAAGTGCATAACTAGTTGAAAAAGAGCTTCTTCCATCTTATCTCGATCATGGCAAAGCTCCCCACAACCATCTTTTATGTTTTCATTATACATCGCTGGATTTAAATCTTGTCCACCTGTAAAAAGAAAGCCATCGAATGTGCTAGCAAGAACTTCAAGTGTTTCTTGATCAGTTGAAAGAGGTAACATTACAGGAATTCCACCGGCATCTTCAATTCCCTTCATGTAACCAGGTAACATCCAGTAGCTTTCTTTATCAGCATCGAATAATGGCAAAATGCCAATCAATGGTTTTTTCAACTTGAAATCCTCCTCTATTATTACGGTCCGTGAAATTATGAAACGAGATCAATTTCCTCACTATGAACAGGCAATGTAATTGTAAAAGTTGTTCCAACGTTCGTTTGGCTATCGACGGCAATGGTGCCGCCATGACTTTCAATAATTTGAAAACACACCATTAATCCTATTCCAGTCCCTTTATCCTTTGTCGTGTAAAAAGGTTCACCAATTTTAGTGAGAAGCTCCTCTGGTATTCCGCATCCTTCGTCTATCACTTGAATCTGAATATAGTCGGTCATTGCGTTTACTTTAAGAACAATGCTCCCCCCTTCTTCCATAGCCTCAATTGCGTTCTTAATCAAGTTAATAAAAACTTGCTTGATTTTTGTTACCTCACAATGTAGAAAAATTTCCTCATTCTCTGCATGTAATACAAGTTCAATGCTTTTCATATTAGCCTGAGAAGTCAGTAGCAATTTTACATCATTCATTAGTTGGATGATATTCTGCTTTTTTCGATTTTCTGAATGAGGTTTCGCTAGTATTAACAGCTCACTTGAAATTTGCTCAATTCGCGATAGTTCATCTTCAATAATGGTGTAATAAAGCTCTTTCTCTTCCTTAGTTCGTTTCAACATATCAAAAAAACCTTTAATAGCCGTTAGTGGGTTCCTTAGCTCATGGGCAATGCTTGCTGCAAGCTCGCCCGTAATATTCATTTTTTCAGAACGAATCATTAAAAGTTCATTTTCCTTTTCTTGTGTGATGTCGACAAAGGAGTGCAAAACAGCTGGTTCTTTTTCAAATAAAATCGCGATCGATTTTACTACATAGTACTTTTTCTTTTCATTGTTTAGAACAAACTGGTGCTGTTGCACTTGGTTATTAGGTGCTTGTTCTAAACAATGATCGTAACCTTCAAAGAAGGATTTCAAGCCTTCTTCCTCAACTCCTTGTTCCGACATTGCAAACTGCTCTTTCGCTACTTTGTTCAAAAAACGAATGGTACATCGCTTTCTAATAATGACTGGAATAGGAAGCTCATTGATAATTGTCCGAAGTTTAAATTCACTAAGCTGAATAATCTCATGCTTAAGTTTAATAAGATTGTTTTCGAGGAGTAGGTCATGATTTTTCGTTTTTAAATCATGGTTCAATTGTTCCACTTTTTTTATTCGGTCGATCTCTTCAACAGAAGGTTGTTTCAAGTGGTCTTTACTGTAAAAAGGAGAGATACTTAATTGATCATCTATCATAAAATGTGTATGGGTCTTCATTAATTCATTTTGTACGTAAGCAGGCGTGCTTAAGGCGTAATATGTACAAACGGATAGAATATTGTTTTTAAAAATATAATCATCACAGCTTCTTTCATAGTTTAAAAGAGTCTCAAGAGGTGAGGCTTCGTTCGGAAACGGAACATCTCCCCAAGTCCATACTTTATAATGGTTGTCAACGTAAGGCTTAATAATGCACTTTAATTGCTTAACAGCCCATTTATCATTAAACTGCCCATCAAGGATATAAAGGTTATTTGGACTGTGATATTTCACATTATGCAATTGACTTTTTGTAAGTCCCATCGTTACTAGACATTCTTTAATGCTCTCCTTCATATCATCATGCACAATCACAAAAACAACAGAGTTCTGCACGATTCCTTCATAAATGAAACTGGCTGCATTCTCAACATATTTGCTTATTTCATTGAAAATATACAACACATGCGCTCCATCTTTATGAAAAGAAAGCTCCTTACTAAGTTTTTGAATTGCAGGCATATCATTCATCGTTTTCTCCTTATCCACATTGTATCTGTTCTAACCAATATTATAACATGTAATTTTATAGACTTAGCGTGAACTAATGCGGAAATTAGTACTTTCCCATGAAAAGCCTGTGTAATATTCAAAAATAATTTTCCAACTTCAATTAATTTACATTTTTTTAGTCAGAATGTGTAACCTATCTTTACCGACATAACGAAAGGAACTTAAAATGAGACATATCCTTCTTTCCTCTTTTTTAATATGGTTAAATTATCATCAGAAGACCTGGAAAATATTACCGAAATTTTCAAGGTCACTCGCTTATATTGCTTTCATTAATTCCTCTTATTATTATTTTTTTAAAAAACATATCTTATGGGAATTACAATCAAACAACCTTAGTTTAAAACAGTTACGAGTTATACATATTTTTTTTATAACTCCTTTAATTTTCTTACTTTGTATGGCCAATTTCCCTGAACACAATTTAAAGTTACAAATAAAACATATCCTTAAATGGTCGATTAAATGTGCTTTAGTTGAATTTATGGGACTCCATACTCAAATGATTTACTTTAAAAATGGCTGGAATATTTTTTGGTCTTGGCTTATTTACATCTTTCTTTTTTCATTTGGGTACATTTATACGAAAAAACCTAAACACATATGGACTTTAACCATCCCTACTTTAATGTTCTTTCTCGTAAAGTTCCGAGCACCGTTTCGAAAAATTTTTCTCCTCGGACCTGTTCTTTTTCTCTGGAAAAGAACTAAACATGCTTTCTTTGCTTAATGTTTTTCCCCTAGGCCTTGTCTTGTAAGCCTTTACTCAGCCGTATTCATTCACGATTTTAATTATAAAAGACATCCTGTTTTTAGAGGATGTCTTCTGTAATATTGAACTTACTTTTCCGGAGCAATCGAAGCTTCAGGAGAAGTCACTTTATCATAAAATTTCACGAATTGGTCTCTCTCATCACTTGCTCGATAAGCCATCGCAACTCGTGGATGTTCGTTTAATGTTCCTGAGATCATGTAAGGAATGATATAGCCCCACTCCCATTTTTGACGCATCTCTAGCATATGCTTCTCAATAACACTTAGAACAGGTTTAATTTCGTAGCTCGCTTTTTGAATATGTGTAACTAGAAGCTCCGTGTTACAGTTGCCCGCTGCACGCCCCATCCCATAAACGGAAGAATCAAGGAAAGTAACACCATTTCTCAATGCCGTAAGGGTGTTCGCAAAAGCTAGCTGCATATTGTTATGTGTATGAATACCAAGCTGTTTATTTGGAATCATTTCTTGGAACTTTTTCACTTGGTGTGCAATATCTGCAGGATCGAGACTTCCAAACGAATCAACAATGTAGACTACATCAACCGAACTTTCCTTTACCATTTTAAACGCTTCAATCAGCTGGTTTTCTGGAACACTTGATAACGCCATAATATTTAGGGATGTTTCATACCCTCGTTCATGAAACATTTCAACAAGCTCTAAGCCTTTATCCACTTCACGAATGTAACAAGCAACACGAATCATATCTAGCGGGCTTTCTGCACGTGGAAGAATATCATCTGGGTCAACACGACCAATATCAACTAATGCAGATAGCTTCGTAACCTTTTTCTCAGGAATAATCTCTTTTAAGAAATGGTCATCCAAAAACCTCCACGGATTTGGCTCTGTCGCATTCAAAAGCTTCGGCGAGTTTTTATAACCAATTTCCATATACTCAACACCTGCAGCGCTTAGGCCTTCATACAAATCTTGTACAAATTCAACACTAAAATCCCAGTTATTAATAAGCCCTCCATCACGTATCGTACAATCAATAATTTTGCTACTCTGCTCCATGACACAACCTTCTTTCTAATTTTTTCTTTCACTGTTGTTTGTGAAAAGATGTCACACACTACTATGTAAGTAAAATTCCTTATGGAGGTTGTACCACGACTTGTTAATAGCTGTCAATGTTAGAATTTTCAATACAATAATAAATAATGAAAAAACAATCCATGAGATCTCTAACACCTTTACTTCACCATCTATTCTTACATTCCCTAGAAACCTTTTATTTATGTGAGTATTACTAAAAAAGCTCTATAAAAAAGCCCCATCTTTCCCCTAATAAAATGAGACTCTCTTATTTGTCAATCTATATATCTCTCTACAAAAGACCAAACTGTATTCCAGTACAATTCAGGATCAACTTTTTCAGCATCGCCATGCCCTGCCCCTTCAATAATAAGCTTTTCTTTCTCAACAGTGGCAGCACGATAAACTTCATCTAACATCTCATATGGTACAAATGTATCAGCATCACCATGAATGAATAGCATAGGTGTATCACTTTTTGCCACTTGATCGACAGCTGAAGCTTCATATAAATCATATCCAGCTCTCCATTTTGTTACGGTGTTCGCAGCGTTCATAATAGGAAACTCTGGCAATCCAAATAAATCGTCTAATTGATAGATAAACACATCGCTAACAGAAGAATACCCACAATCTTGCACAATCACTTTGACATTGTCCGGCAAGCTTTCTTCTCCAGAAGCCATCATGACTGTCGCCCCTCCCATCGAAATGCCAAACAACACAATTTCAGCGTTAGGGTCTTTTTCGATAATTAGATTGACCCATTGAAGCAAATCTAACCGGTCATGCCACCCCATACCAATGTAATGTCCTTCACTATTTCCATGCCCTCTTAAATCTGGAACGACTACATGATATTCTTTTTCATAAAAATGACGGGCATACCTTGTCATGGATGACGCACTACTCGTATAGCCGTGAACGACTACTGCCCATTTGTTCGTTGGTCTCTCATTCTCATAGACATCTGCATGTAGTTGCAAATGTAGCTTATCTGTCGAAGTAATCTGCCACTCACCTAGCTTAGTTTCTTTTTTAAACAACTCATCAGCTATTTTAGCTTCTTCTGCTACCGAAGCTAACACGGCTTCACTTTCGGCTAAATGAGGATTATCATCCAGAAATTCTTTTTCCTCTTCTACATCTAATGCAAAATTATAAAAGTAATTGCCAACAAAACCGTAAGCTAGAATACCAATGGCAAGTATGCCCCCTGCTAGTAATAACAGTTTCTTCACATTTCTTCTCCCCTGTTGATCTTTTTATTTTCTAGTGGATAAACAGAATAATAAATTACATTTGAATTTAAGGGTTTTAAGTTTATGTTATCAACTGAACTTTTTTTAAGATACCAATAAACCCCATCCTCATCACACGTAAATTCCGTTACATCATCTGCTAGTTCTTTAATATGATCTGGGGCATTTTTCATCGCAACAGCAAACGGAACAAAATTTAGCATAGGAATATCATTGTTGCTATCTCCAATAGCCATGATCCCTTCTGCTGACAGACCAAAATGGTCCAATAATTCTTGAATACCTGTTGCTTTATTCACATCAGCTACCATAACTTCAACATTATGAAGAGAGGACGTTGAAGTTGAAAAATCAGTTGTATTCTTGAGCTGGTCCAATTCTTCTTTCCACTTATTTATGTGTTCTTGTGTTCTAGCAAAAAAGTAAAATTTTGAAAATGCTTCTCCTACCACGTAATTCTTCCAAACAATTTCGTCTTTCATCGCTTGTTTTCGTGAAAGCCATTCATTAATTCCTACATCCTCTGGTTTCGGATCTCTAATTTCCTCCTCCATGAAAGATTGGTCTTGTCTCAACGAAATCCGGTCGCTGTTATAGGGGAATAATTCATAATAGACTTTGTTTTCTCTTGCTTTTTCAATGATAATCTCCACTAATTCACGTGAAAGAGTATGCTCAAAAATAACTTCTTTCCCTAAACCAACATATCCTGCCATCCCGTTTGACGTAATAACACCATCAACTTGAAAGCCTTTCGGAACGATTCCTTCAATTTCATCGACTGATCGTCCTGTTGCAATAAAAACATACATCCCTTTGTTTCTTAGTTGATCAATGATCTCTTTTGTATGTAAACTAACTCGATTTTGATGATTTAGAATCGTGCCATCCATATCTAGAAAAATGGCCTTCGGTTGTTTGAACTCCACTACAAAACCTCCAATTTTTGTATTAATTGTTTATTTTGTAAGTATACACGTTGCCATATGCTCCTTCAATTTCTAGGAATTGAATCTTGTTTATTACTTAGGTCGAGGTCATCATTTCCGAAGAAATACCTTACGCGAACTTTTGTTTCATATTCGTAGAAACTTTTCTGAAATTCGTCCCAATTTAAGCCTACCAGCCAAAAAAGCAAGCAACGATTGCTCTCGCTCTCGCACTAAGTTAAAGAAGAATCAGAAGAACTATCAAACGCGCTTTTTAGGCATTTTGAACTACACCTATTACCAGCCGTTTAAGTTTAATCTGTTAGAAGTTCATGAAACTTACACCCACTCTTTACAAACCATTCATTCTCCATTAACAATAACACCCTAAACTGATTGTAGGTAGAGCGATGGCAGGGATCGCTACTACTGGCAGCGGAGGCGGGGCTGTCAGTAACATTTCGTTCATGGTGTAACAACCCATAAAAGCCAAGAGAAGAAACTCTCTTGCTTTTATACTCTTTTATTTTCTAATTGACTGCCCTTCTCTTTCTAACTGCTGAATCAAATTTTCCTTTAATTCTTTACAATCACGTGGAAGTGTTTTTGCTAACATGGCGTTAATAATCTTTGCAGGGATCCCTGTTCCGCTCATATCGAGGTTAAACTCCACCTCTGTTTTCTCTGGTCCTTCAGCAAACGCTTTATATGAACCCTTTCCTTTAATCCCTTCTTGCTTTGCTTCTAATAAAAACTCGACACGCTCTGGCTTAATTCTCTCTGTAACTGTCACTGTGAAATCGAGCTTCTTTTTTAAAATACCAAGATCACCTTTGAGAGCCCAGATCGAGACATGTTCATCCAACTCCTTAAACGAAACATATCCCGGCATACATGGAGCCCAGTTCTCCATATCTTTTATAAACTCCCACATGGTTTCAATGTTGCAATAAACAATCCCCTTCTCCCTTGCTACTGGCATAAATCACCCTCCTGAATTTATTCCTCTACTCATTCAAAAGAATATTCATGTAGATTTAGAAAGATTCATGTTTCCTCTTTTCTAAGATTGTCCTTATTTATGTTTTTGTAGCGAAAAAGAAATGCAGACTCATGCAGCTATTAACAAAAAGCATGAATTGTTTTAAATTAAAACAATTCATGCTTTTTAATAGACAATTTCACCTTGAAAAACATACGTATTTCGTTCTACTTGAATTTCACCCTCATTACGATTTAACATCATTGAAAAATTGTCTGGCTTTTCCCAATAATAAATCCCAGCTTTTGTTTCAATAAAGAAAAACCTTCTTAAGAGCACAGATGAATCATCAGCAAACAGCGTACCGTCTAAGCGAATCTCAAATTTCTCGTTATTCTCTGTTTTATGAATATCAATGTACTCTGAATGATAGTCCCCGTGTTCATCCGCTTCTTTTAATAATAAAGAAAAGTCAGATGCTTGGAAAACCTCTTTTAACGCAACTTGTATAAATTGGTGATCTAGCTGTTCTTCCTTCCTATGCAAGTCATGCAAGTATGCTAGTTCCTCCACCGTTAAAAGAGGTTCATTTGCTAATACTTTGTTATACAAGGTTTGATGTTCAATTAACACATAATAGTCAGCTAAAAACTGACGATCGTACTCATATATGGCAGACATTTGTTTATCTGTCGGGGCATGTATAAAATCTTGAACACTTTTTTCGTATTGCCTAAAACTTTCAACCGCATCATCATATGTTCGATCTGTCGCATTCGTTTTCCCCTGAAAGAATAGTAGAATGATCGTGGCAAGGACGATTCCAAACCCTTTTAGTATCAATTTCACATGGGTTCCTCCCGTAGAACAAAAAGATGTATCAATTATAGCGTTGTTTCGGGAAAATTCATAGATTTTCTCACTAGCCTTGAAGAAAACAGGAATTTTCTTTCATAAACAGTATCAGATTTGTTTTGAAAAAGAAGATAAAGTTCCTGAAAAGTTAATTCCGTTCAGGAACTTTATCTTCTTTTTTTAGACTGCTAAACAACAAGCTTTTATAAAAGTAAGTTGATACAAGGGTTGTACTATAAATAATCGGAAGTACGAACCATCCATTAACTTTTAACATTCCTTTTTTAAATAAAAACAAATCACAAGAAACCATTGTTAGTAATAATTTCACATAAGTTGTTGGTTTATTAGCTACTCTTAAAAAAGAAGCAGCTACTGATACAATTAGCCCCCTTATCGGAGAAACAAGCAGATGTTCTTTCCAATTAAAATGATTTCCGATCCCATATTGGACCTTTTTCATCAATGCCAATACAAAGACTGTGTTCATCCATGTGGCTTGAACCATATTGAAAAACGAAATGTTAAGGACAATTGAATTTCTTTTATCAAGTCCTTTTTTCCAATAATCGTTTAAAAGAAACGAAAAATAAATCATTACAAATGTATACCTTGTTTTCCACCAAAAGTTACGAAAGATGCCTAGTTGAATGAAGAACTTCTCGATCATGGCAAAAAACAGAGAATAGAATAGTTTCATTTTCCAACCAAACTTAAAGGCAGTAATAAAAAGAGCTGCAACTGGAACATAAAACAGTTGAGACCAAACTGAGCCAACAATGTTATCTAGCTCTTTGTTCTTCAAGAATTTGGGTCTGTATTCATAACCACGAAACAACACAACAACAACATATTCAAATAAATACGCAAAGCCCGTATAAGACATGATTAGGACAACAAGTTTTTTTCTATTTACATGTTTCCTAAATGTAACTAGTAAAATAATGCCTTGAATCAAACCAAGTATAATATATGGGTATTTATTTTTATTTTTTCGTTTAGTCCACATTATTGTAAGTATTCCTTTCACGTTTTTTTTAGTATACACACCCGCAGACGACAATAATCGACAAACCCTCAAATAAAAAAGACAGGGAAGATTCCCTGCCTAACTCATATTTATTAATACACATCACGCTGATAACGTTTTTCCTCTTTTTGCATCTTCGTTACATACTCTTCAGCTTCTTCTCGACTCATGCCGCCTTCTTTTTCAACAATATCAAGTAACGCTTCATGGACATCTTTGGCCATATACTGCTTATCTCCACAAACATAGAAATAGGCACCGCCTTTAATCCATTCGTACAACTCTTTACTTTGCTCTAGCATCTTGTGTTGAACATAAACCTTTTGGTCGGTATCCCTAGAGAAGGCTACATCAAGTTTTGTTAGAACACCGTCTTCTTGGTATTTTTTTAATTCATCCTCATATAGAAAATCCGTTGCTGAATGGCGATCACCGAAAAATAGCCATGTTTTCCCTTCTCCACCTGCTACAGCACGTTCTTCGATAAACGAACGGAACGGTGCAATCCCTGTTCCAGGACCAACCATAATAATATCTGTCTCTGTTGACTCTGGCAAAAAGAAGTGTTTATTAGGTTGAAGAAAAACAGGTAATGTTTCCCCTTCGTCTACACGCTCTGCACATTGAACCGAGCATACCCCTTCTCTTTCACGACCGTGAGCTTCATACCGAACAGCCCCAATTGTTAGATGAACTTCATCAGGGTGGGCGCTTAAACTGCTAGCAATTGAGTAGAGGCGTGGCGGCATTTTTCTTAAGAAAGCCACAATTTCTTCAGCTGAACCGTTTAATGGACCAAAATCACGAATTAAATCTAGAAGGTCCCGTCCTTCCATATATTCTTTTAATTGATCCTTGTTTTCAGGTAAGATCAGCTCTTGAATATCTTTATTATCCGTTAGTGTTGCTGCTTGCTGCACAATTTTTTTCGTCAATAATGTAATTTCAAAGTAAGTTGTTAATGCCTCTCCTAACGGTAACGTATCTCCCTTTTTGTTAATTGGAACGATTTCATCAGGGTTCCAATTCATTTCACTTAGAAGAGTCGATACCAATTTAGGGTCGTTTTCAGGGAAAATCCCTAGGCAATCTCCAGGAACATATTCAAGATTGGAGTCTTTTAAAGATAATTCTACATGCAGTGTTTCTTTGTTTGATCCAGGTTTATTTAAATTGTATTTCTTTAAAACCTTTGCTTCATATGGGTTTGTTCGTGAATAAGGGACAGAAACGGCTTCCCCATCATTTTTCACACTATTTTTTTCCATGATCTTCACCTCTCGCAGTATATCCTTAATGAATTATATCTTCTTCATTAAATCTCTTTATCCTCTAAATATCCAGAATTTCTCGGTTACTTTACTCAAGTTTCTTCTTTATTAAAGTATTTGTTACTTGAACCAATTTATCCTTATGTTAGACTTCCCATGTACTACAGTTCAAATAATATGCTCAATTTTCAAGAAAATGAAGAAACGTTGCTTGCTGATCTAACAACGAGAAGGTAAACTATACTTTGTTTTGATAAAGTAGGAGGCTAGCAAATGAACATTATTGAAGTTCATCATTTACGAAAAGAATTCAAATCGTACTCAAGTCGTTCTGGTTTATCCGGAGCCTTTCGTGATTTGTTTACAAGAAATTATAAAGTATTGGCTGCTGTTGACAATGTATCATTAACGATTAAACAAGGGGAAATGGTCGGATACATTGGAGAGAATGGAGCAGGAAAATCAACAACGATTAAAATGTTAACTGGTATCCTCACGCCCACATCGGGATCGATTGTCGTAAATGGAATGAATCCACATAAAGAACGGGAGCAATTTGTGCGATCCATTGGTGTTGTATTTGGTCAACGGTCACAACTTTGGTGGGATATTGCTGTTCAAGAGTCATTCCGCCTTCTAAAAAAGGTGTATCGTGTTTCCGATGAAGATTACAACAATCATATGGGGCATGTTATTGAAACGCTCGAAATTGGACCATTGCTTGATAAGCCGGTCCGCAAACTTTCACTTGGGCAGCGAATGCGTTGCGAACTAGCGGCTGCACTTATTCACAACCCTCCCCTACTCTTTTTGGATGAACCAACCATTGGTCTAGATGTATTAGTAAAATTAAAGATTCGTAAGTTTTTAAAAGAGATCAATGAGCAATACAAAACAACGATTTTACTGACAACTCATGACTTGACAGACATTGAAGCATTGTGCGAACGAGTTATTTTACTTGATGAAGGAAAGATTGTTTACGATGGTAAATTAAACAGCCTTCAACGTAATGCTGTTGAGGGAAAACAAATTGAATTTGAATTCCTTCAACCAGTCGAAGGAATTAAGTTACCTCAAACGTTGAATGTCCAGTGGCAGAAAAAAGATGCAACAACATGGTTGGCAAGCGTAAGTGGTGATGAGCAATCTGTATCTGAATTAATTAGTATTGTCGTTCAAGAAAACCCGATAAAAAATGTACGGATTAATGAAATCTCCACGGAAGAAATCATTCGTAAAATTTACGAAGAAGGCATGGCCATCTCATGAGTCATTATATCGAAATGATCAGAATCCGCTTCCTAATGATGCTAGCATACCGGACGAACTATTATAGCGGGATCTTAATTTACAGCATTAATATTGGTGCTTACTACTTTTTGTGGACAGCGATTTATGGAGGACAAGAGAATATCCAAGGATTGTCCGTTTTACAAATGACCACCTATATAGCCGTTGCTTGGATGGCACGGGCTTTTTATTTTAATAACATTGATCGGGAAATTGCTAATGAAATTAAAGATGGAAAAGTAGCTATTGAAATGATTAGGCCTTATAACTATTTAGGAATGAAAACAATGCAAGGGTTAGGCGAAGGAATTTTTCGCTTGTTGTTCTTTTCAGTACCAGGTATGGTGATCGTTGCTCTCATTTTCCCGATTACCTTTTCAGCAAGTGTTTCAACATGGATGTTTTTCTTTCTTTCCCTTATATTTAGTTTTATTGTGAATACGCAGATTAATTTGCTAACTGGAATAATGACATTTTTTCTATTTAATAACTCTGGGCTTATTCGGGCAAAGCGCGTCGTCATCGATTTGTTTTCAGGACTTTTGTTACCTATTTCCTTTTATCCACTATGGGCACAATCTATTATGATGTATTTGCCCTTTCAAGCGATTAGCTACATTCCAAGTATGATTTTCACAGAAGGATTCATAGGACGTGAAATTTATACTGCTGTGTTATTGCAAGCTTTATGGGCACTTATTTTATTTATCCCTATACAACTGTTATGGATGCTAGCCAAAAAACAGTTGGTTGTACAAGGAGGCTAATGAATGTTTTATATTTCCATCTTTTTTCAGTATGCCTCACAATACCTAAAAACAAGATTAACGTACCGTGTTGATACAGTTGTTGAGATCTTATCTGATTTACTGTTTCAAGCTGTTAATTTAATTTTTATTTTAGTTGTTTTTGGTCACACGACTCTTCTCAGTGGCTGGAACCGTGAAGAAATTATTTTTATTTATGGATTCTTTCTCGTGCCTTATGCTGTGTTTACTTCTTTTTTTAACATTTGGGACTTTAATGAACGTTATATTGTTAAAGGGGAAATGGACCGTGTTTTAACTCGTCCCATTCATAGTCTTTTTCAAATCATTATGGAGAGAATGGAGCTTGAGTCTTTATTTGGTGTTATTACCGGATTAGCAATAATGTTTTATGCTGGTTCTACCTTAGGGTTATCGATCGCTTGGTATGATGTGTTCATCTTTTTGGCAATGGTAATTGGCGGTGCTTTTATTTACGCTGGAATTTTTATTTCACTTGCAAGCATTGGCTTCTGGTCGGACAGTCGTACTGATATTATGCCAATGATGTACAACATTGGTAACTATGGGCGCTATCCAGTTGATATTTATCATAATGTCATTCGTTTCGTCTTAACATGGATTTTGCCTTTTGCTTTTGTCGGCGTCTATCCTGCAGCTTACTTTCTACAAAGAGAAGAATGGTATGTGTATGCCTTTTTGACACCTGTAATGGGGTTGATCTTCTTAACGCTTTCTGTTTGTTTATGGAATGCAGGTGTAAAAAAGTATCGCGGAGCTGGGAACTAGGTAGGTGTTTACTCATCTTGCCAAACACAAACAGAACAAGGTCTGACCGACTTATCTCAATCGGTCAGATCTTTTTTAAACTCCCCAATTGGCCATCTCTTCAATCTCAACGTGAGCCACTACCTCGTATCCATTCCCTTGCCCACGAGGCCGTATAACGACCGTCCCCATATCTGGAATCGGTCCTAATCCTATGTTCGCAGGGAAACTATGCGCAATAATGACTCCGTTTGTTCCTGGTTGTGGTTGTGTCTCTAAAATCGATTGAACACGATGTAAAATGGTTTGTTGTTGAGCGGGAGTAACATTAAAGCTTAAATTGTAAACATCCACCCAAAATGGGTCAACATAAACAGAACCCTCACCAAATGCTATCGCAGCCGTTTCTCTTGTTCGACAAAAGGGACTTGCCACAACTGGTGTCATAATCGGAATGTTCAAGCGACGTAGTGTTTCTCCGTACGTGTGCGCTTGATTTCGTCCATTTTCTGAAAGATTTCGTTGTGTTTGGCAATTTGTAAAATCCAAATTCGGTTGATCTACGCCGATCGTCGCCTCAGCATGCCTGCTATAGAGAGTATATCCCCCTTGACTAAGTAACTGTGGCAAAGACCTTTCTGATAAGAAGAAATCACCCGTGTTGTAATCATGTTGGCTCACTATAACCACTCCCGTATGATGTACTCTTTAGACATTTGTCTATCCATATAGGTTACTGTATGACATCAATGGTAAAAAGGTGTGAACTCATTTTCCTAAACAAAAACCCCTGACATCATTAATGAGTCAGAGGCTGTTTATTTTTTCTAAAATGTATGACTTAAATCTTTTGCACGAGCAATTGCATTTTCTTTGATCTCATTCGCTTTGTCAGGCATTGCATTATGTCCTTCAACAAACAAACCTTCAAATGAAGGTACCCCGAAAAACTGCATGATCACATGTAAATAGCGATGCCCCATTTCTAATTGTGCTGCTGGTCCTTCTGAATAAATGCCACCACGAGCTTGAATGTGTAACGCTTTTTTATCCGTGAGGAGACCGACTGGACCTTGCTCCGTATACTTGAACGTTTTACCGGCTACTGCCACAGCATCAATGTACGCTTTTAAAATCGGAGGGAAAGAAAAGTTCCACAATGGAGTGACGAACACATATTTATCTGCAGATATAAACTGCTCGCATAACTCATTCAATCTACCTACTTTGACTTTCTCTTCAGCATAAAGCTCGCTGAAATCTTGACCAGAACGAAGCTTTCCCCACCCGCTAAAAACATCAGCATCTATGTAGGGGATCTCCTCATTATATAAATCAATTGGAATGATTTCATCACTGGGATTCACTTCAGTATAAGAATCAATAAACGCCTTACCAACTGCCATGCTATAAGACTGCGTATCATTATGTGGGTGTGCTGTAATGTATAATACTTTTGCCATGTTAACCTTCCCCTTCAATTGAATTTCCAATCTAGTTTCTGTTTAAAAACATATTTCCATTCTCTTTTGCAAAAAAAAAGACGTCTGTAAAAAATAACGGGTTCCGTTACCTATTGCAAAAATTAAAAATGTAAAGTTATTTGCCTATCAAATTGTAAGTTAATTTGATAGGCATTTTTTATTGATATATAACCTTTCACCTTTTAATAAGGTGTTTATTTGTAGTACAATTTGTCTATAATATTGCTAATGTATACTACGGAGTATATATTAACAAATTACACTACAAATTTTGACGCAAATAAAGGAACATAAATTTGCCGAAATATGGGAGTTGGTTATGTTGAAAATTAAACCTAAATACCCAAATACAGAGGTTGTGAACCTAAAGTTATCCTTACGCTCTAGAAAAATTCTTGAACATTATGCGGATTATACAGGATTAACAGAAGCTCAAGTATTAGAAGAATTGTTACCTCACTTACTTGAGGATGACGACTTTATCAAATTTATCGAAAGTAAACGCAGTAATAAACGGATGAAGCGTGAATTAGGTATAGACTATGTATAAGATTAAACGTCTAGCGACTGTATTAGACCACATTTGCCACATTGAGCCTAACATCCCTTTAGAAGAACTAAGGAAGCGTGAAGATGATTACAAAACACTTTCTGATAAGAAAATGAAAACTTCATATATCAACTTTACCTTCCGACCTGTCCACTTGTTCTGGGGAGAACATGAACATGAAATTCAATTAAATTATTGTTCTGACCCATTTTGCAAGAACCATCATCAACCTCAAAAGGATTATAAAGTTGGTAAATTTAAAAGGTACAAATTCACGGGGAAGGAAGAGTCAAGAACTATCAACTGCGTACCCGACCCGACAGATAAATCGGGTGTTCCAACATTAGGGTGTTACACTAGAACTTTTTCTAATTGGTCTTTAGCAACTGAAATCGAACGGTTGATACGCATCAACTCTACTGTTCCTCTTGAGCCAGACTACACGTTTCATAAAGAAGGCTGCTTGGATAGCGATAACACTTACTTCGAAAATCCTAAGTCCTTTTACAAACGTGGAAAAGCTACTTCCAAAGCTCAAACCGTTCAATGTAAAAAATGTAAGAAGTATACCAACATCTTACCAAGCAAATCAGAGACCACTTCCTATAACCAAAAGCGAAATGATATTTTGCTTACATTTGCACAGCATTTGATTAACCGAGTACCTGTTTCTAGTACATGTAAAATTTTAGGTATTGGTAGAAGCACCTATTATAGTAAGCTAGAGTGGCTATATCGTTGTTGTCTAGAGTTTTTAGAAACTCGCGAGACAAAGCAATTCGCGAAGACGACATTCCCTAGAATATGGTTAAATATTGATATGATGATGTATTACCTAAATAATGTCCGAAAGAAAGGCGAACCGAGAACAAGAGGAACTAAATCTGAGAAGCAATTACCTACACAGACAGTTGTTTCTACTGACTCATTATCACGATATGTTTTTAGAGCAGACGTAGCCTATGATTGGGATATAGACTTTAAGCAAATTGAAATGGATACTCGAAAATACAAAGATGACCACTTACCAATAGAACTTAGAAAAAATGCCAAGTATACAAAATACTCATTCTATCCTATGAATCCTACAACGAATGACACAGAGAGTTCCAATGACTACCACCGTCTTATGCAAGAATATAAATTGAGAGCTAAGTATGTTGATGGCTTACATGTGAACCATACTTACACAGCGATGGCTCAGTTGTTCCTAATAAAGCAGTTGGTTAAAACGGATAAGTGGCGTATGGTAAGTGATGATGATGCGGTATTGAAAGCAGCTATCAAAAAAGTTTTTATCGAGGAAATTGGACAAGGGAAATTACATTACTTTGTTAATACATTCGATAAGACACTATCTAAGGAAGACGCATATCAGGAGTTTATCGAAGCTAACAAATATTTGCGTAAATGGTCTGAATTTAATAATCTGGATGACCTCTCAGAGCGTGAGCAAGCCGTCGAATATTTGAAGCGAATATTAGCTACCCATAAATTTTACGAAACCAAAATTGCTCCTGATGGAACGTCCTATCGTGTTCACAAACCCAATAAGATTGAACACCCTATTGCAATGGCAGACCGTGGAAGTCGTTATATCGACGCGATTACCGATACCTCGAATTTGTCGGACGAGCATATAGCAAGACTAATTGTTCGAGCAAATGACAATTCAGTGAACGCTTTCCTCCAAGAAATTAGACGAAGTTTATCTTTCTTAGAAAGACCGCTAGTAACATCAAGGGGAGATGGTAAATCGTATATATACAGCAACTTCAATCCTAAATATGCTCAAATGGCAATTACGATATTAAGAACTTACTATAATTTTTGCGAACCTTTTAATGCTAACGGTGACAAACAAACGCCTGCTCAACGAATTGGTATAGCCAAAAAGGTTTATAGTTGGAGGGATATTATTTATAAAAAATGATTCAGAGTTTTACAAATTATTAAAATGAAGAAAGGTTTTTATGTTAATATTAGGAAAAGAGTTTGTGAAAAGGTGTACTAACGAAGCAGTAGAGTTGAAGAATTTTTGTTTAAAGAATTGGCTATCCAATTCTTTTTTTTATTTCATTCAAATGAATACTTGAATAATTTTTAAAAAGGGATATACTATAATCAAATGAATATTTGAATGAAAAGGAGTGATAATAATGGGTAATAAAGAATCTTGTGAAATCTATATTTATGACGAGGAAAAGGTCAATCGAATACAAGATGATTTACAAACAGTAGATATTTCTAGTGTTGCCCACATGTTAAAAGCTATTGCCGATGAAAATAGGGCAAAAATTACTTATGCTTTATGTCAAGATGAAGAACTTTGTGTGTGTGATATTGCAAATATCATTGGAATTACGGTTGCCAATGCTTCACACCACTTGCGAACGCTTCATAAACAAGGGGTTGTGAAGTTTCGAAAAGAGGGTAAACTTGCGTTTTATTCGTTAGATGATGAACATATCAAGCAGATAATGATTATTGCATTAACTCATTCGAGAGAGGGGGAAAACAATGTCTGAACAAAAAGTAAATGTGAATGAACAAGAAACAAAAACATATCGTGTTCAAGGGTTCACCTGCACTGACTGTGCGAAAAAGTTCGAAACGAATGTAAAACACCTGGATGGTGTTTTGGATGCAAAAGTTAATTTTGGTGCTTCTAAAATCACGGTTACTGGTAAAACAACCATAAAATCACTTGAAAGTGCAGGAGCTTTTGAAAATTTAAAAGTTCGAGATGACAAAGAACAAAGAGTTGAAAGGGTTGCCTTCTGGAGACAAAAAGAGAATTTCAAAGTGTACATTGCAACATTTTTGTTGATTAGTAGCTTCTTTCTTCGATTACAATTAGGGGAAGAGCATATTATTCCTATTATTGGGTATGCGGCATCTATTGTAATTGGTGGATATTCTTTATTTATTAAAGGGTTAAAGAATTTAGTTCGTTTAAATTTTGATATGGCAACACTTATGACAGTAGCGATTTTAGGAGCAGCTGCCATTGGTGAATGGGGAGAAGGAGCAGTAGTTGTTATTCTCTTTGCTATTAGTGAAGCACTGGAGCGGTATTCAATGGACAAAGCTCGCCAATCGATTGAATCGTTGATGGATATTGCCCCTAAAGAAGCACTGATTCGTCGTGGCAATAAAGAAATGATGATTCATGTTGATGACATTCAAGTTGGCGATGTTATGATTGTAAAGCCTGGGCAAAAATTAGCGATGGATGGAGTCGTTATCAAAGGAACATCAACTTTAAATCAAGCAGCGATTACTGGAGAAAGTGTTCCCGTAACAAAGACTATTGATGATGAAGTGTTTGCTGGGACTTTAAATGAAGAAGGTTTACTTGAAGTAAAGGTAACAAAACGAGTAGAAGATTCAACACTGTCTAAAATTATTCATCTAGTTGAAGAAGCTCAAGCTGAACGTGCACCTTCTCAACAATTTGTTGACCGTTTTGCAAAATATTATACCCCTGGCATTATCGTTTTTGCTCTTTTGCTAGTAATAGTTCCTCCATTATTCATGGGGGCGGATTGGAGCGAATGGATTTATAGGGGGTTAGCTGTATTAGTGGTAGGTTGCCCGTGTGCGTTAGTCATTTCAACTCCTGTTTCCATCGTTACAGCGATTGGAAATGCAGCTAAAAATGGTGTACTAATTAAGGGCGGTATCCATTTGGAAGAAACAGGGGGACTGAAAGTTATAGCATTTGATAAAACAGGAACTTTAACGAAAGGTGTGCCTGCGGTTACTGATATTGTCACCTTTAATAATAATGAAGAAGAATTATTGACTATTACAGCAGCTATTGAAAATGGTTCACAACATCCTCTTGCTTCAGCTATTATGAGAAAAGCAGAAGAACAAGGTTTGAACTTTAATGAAGTATTGATTGAGGAGTTCCAGTCCATTACAGGAAAAGGTGTAAAAGCAATTGTTAACAATCAAATGTACTATGTCGGAAGCCCAAATTTATTTGAGGAAGTTCTTCCTAAAGGTGTAAATGCAGAAATAAAAGAAAGTATTTTAAATCTTCAAACACAAGGAAAGACGGTCATGGTATTAGGTACAGACAAAGAAGTTCTTTCTTTAATTGCTGTTGCGGATGAAATAAGAGAATCGTCGAAAGAAGTTATTCGCAAACTTCATCAAGCTGGCATTGAAAAAACAGTGATGTTGACAGGTGATAATAAAAGAACAGCTGAAGCAATAGGAAAACAAGTGGGTGTTTCAGATATTGAAGCAGATTTACTTCCAGAAGATAAACTTAACTTTATCAAAGAACTAAAATCTAAACACTACAAGGTTGCTATGGTTGGTGATGGTGTAAATGATGCACCTGCATTAGCTGCTTCTACTGTTGGTGTAGCTATGGGAGGAGCTGGTACGGATACAGCACTTGAAACAGCCGATATAGCTTTGATGTCAGATGACTTAAGCAAACTACCATATACGATTAAATTAAGCCGTAGAGCATTAACTATTATTAAACAAAATATAACCTTCTCTTTAGCTATCAAAGCGATTGCTCTACTTTTAGTGGTTCCTGGATGGTTGACTTTATGGTTGGCTATTTTTGCTGATATGGGAGCAACATTGCTTGTTACATTAAATAGTTTACGTTTGTTAAGGATAAAAGAATAAGTTTATGATAGCAGATAGATAATCACTTCATGGTTTTAAATTATTTCTCACATATTCTTCTTAAAGTAACGAGAAGATTGTTGAAGAAGCGATTGAAAATATATAAAAATGGTCCAGTTGATAAACTGGACCATTTTTATATACTAAAAGCACCGCATTTTGCGGTGCAATTAGGCGTACATACTATTGTGTAAAATTAAGTTTTGTGATAGGTAACGGAACCCGTTACTGTAAAAAAGACATCTCTTTTAGAAAATTTATTTTTGATCCTCATTGGCAAAAGGGTTTCCGCTAATAGTCGCTCTCATTTCATCCGTTAAAATCAATGGCTCATTACCCACCTGATCCACTGCCTCCATGTTTTGAACACTACCATCATAATGATTTGGTTTGTTTTCCATATGTAAGTCACCTCCACCTTTTCGCTTAGTATATGCTATATTTTTCTAGTTATTTGTGATGAAAGGATAGAAAAAATGCAAGGTTTATCCATTGGAAACGAATACAATTTAAAAAACAGGAATGAGCATTTCATCATCCCTGTTCATATTTAATGTAAGCCTTTACATTAATCGTAATAATAGAGTTAAACTAACCAAGCACCATCTGGGTTTCCGTAGTTCTTGAAAATTTCATCTCTACTTTGTAATGCTAATTTGCGAACTCTCTCCATATCAATATTCACCATTTTTCCATCGCGCTTTACTGCTTTTCCAGCAACAAAAACAGAATCGACGTTTCCTGAATGTGTACATTGAACAACTGTTCCAATTGGATCATTGACTGGGAAAATATTTAGATCTGTTGTGCGAATCATAATCATGTCTGCTTCTTTTCCTGGTGTAAGAGTCCCAATTTTATCTTCTAATTGTAATGCCTTTGCTCCCTCAATAGTCGCATATTCTAATACTTCGCGTGCAGAAAGATTTAATGGTGGCCCTGGCATATTTCCACTAGCTAAAACAGAGTCATTGACTCGAGAACGTTCTGCTTGTAACGTAAATTTCATCTGTGCGAACATGTCTCCACCAGTTGATGTAACTACATCTACTCCTAAACTTGGCCGCAACCCATTCTCAATGCAAAGTCCTGTTGCTGGATAACCATGTCCCATCATCATTTCAATTTCTGGAGTAACCGAAATGGATCCACCTTTTTCAACAAGCATTTTGATTTCCTCAGGACTAACAGCATTTGCATGGACAAAATTCAAATCAGGTCCTAGCAACCCAGCATTGTTTAATTTTTCAATTGAACGATCAGCTGCACCCCATGTTCCAAAACCAAGATGCATGCTACATACGGCATCAAGCTCACGGGCCAGTTGAATTTCTTTAACAGACGTTTCCCACGAACAAAATTCAGGACCGCGAATTGCTAAAGCCATCGTTAACAGTTGGTCCTTTGTTGAAAAATGAGTCGCCTTTATTTTTCGTGCATCTTCACCATTATCAATCTGACTTTCTCTACTCCAATACTCCCCGTCTCCTGGGCAACCATGTGCAAAGACAACACGTGCATTGGATTCCTTTAACCCACGAATCATTTCTTCTGTATGGTCATTTGATATAATCATCGACCAATCAAGGAAAGTTGTGACACCCGCATCAAGAGCTTCAATGGCTCCTAACAAATTGGCAATATAATCATCTTGAGGCGTTCTTCTAGATCCAATATTGCCGTAGTAAATGCTACTTAAATATTTTTGTAATGACCAATCTGCTCCCACATTTCTAACAAGTGACTCCCATGTGTGACGGTGTGAATCAACTAATCCCGGCATAACAATCATATTTGATGCATCAATGATTTCACAATCGGACGCTTCAATATTTGGTTTTACTTCAACAATTTTTGTTCCTTCAACTAATACATCTGCTTGCTTAAAATCACCGATCGAGTTATCTAATGTTAAAACAATTCCACCTTTAAAAAGTTTTCGATTCACCATTCTATCCCCTTCCAAATTCAAATTATGAAAAAAGTCTATTTTGTGATTGAATGGATTTCCATTCAATATCAATGGTGTAATTTATGTTTAATAAATGATGAATGTTTTGAATTAAATCATCTCTCCATCTAAGGAGCTCATTTATAGATACATGTTTTTTTGTAGATACGACTAGTTTAACAATCTCATATTCTATTTTTATTTTGTGTATATTTATATCTCGATCAGCCATGATGAGGACAATATCTTTCACACATTGAGGAGAGATAATTACTAAGTCTTTCCCTGTATAAACAGGCTTAACAACAACAACTTCTTCTTGCTTTTTCCCTAGTCGAATAATTACCTTTTTAAACCAACTACCAAAATACGTTCTCGTTATATCCGCTGGATAAATTGGGATAACGTGAAAATTTTTACTTCTTCTTTCTGTTGCTATCGCTAATTCTTTTGGTGATTGAAATTTTTCAATAGAAATCCATTCAATCGAAAGTGGTAATTCCAGGCGTTCAACGATTTTGTTTATCATTTTTTTGGACGTACCAATAACAAGAATGGAGTCTAGCGGATTCATTCGTAAATATTTTAATACTTCATTACGATGACTATCAGAGAAAAAGGTTGCTCGTTTTGTTGCAGCAATTTAGAGACGTTTCATTTTTCGCTGATTTTCCCGCAACTCTTTTTTTATTCATAATTAAGATCCCATCATCAATGACCGCTTCAATATTATAAAAAGAAACAATCTCAGATGATTTGTGACTCTTTCCGGTACCACTTTTCCCATACAACCCAAATACTTTCATAGGGTGGACTCCTTTTTTCTTCCTAACCTACCTACTGAAAATTCGGTTTTCGCTTCTCGACAAATGCTAAACAGCCTTCATGAAAGTCTACTGGATCAACGAAATCAAACTCTATGTCATTTGGAAGCGTTGTCATATTAGCCGATTTTTTTACCGCCTTCATTGAAGCACGAGATTGTTTGCTAATCATTTTAGCTAAATCAAGTGCATATTTGTCTAAATCCTCACTTGAAACAACCTTATTGACTAGACCCATATCATAAGACCTTTGATAATCATAGATTTCATTTGTCATAACAAGTTCCTTCGTCCTACTTGGGCCAATTAACCTTGAAATTCTTTGGACAAAAGTTGGACCAAGTTTAATTCCCAACCTTCCCACAGGTATACCCATTCTCGTATTTGGTGTCCCTACTCTTATGTCAAATGCTAACGAAAAGACAAAACCTGCTCCTAGCGTAGGACCATCAATGGCTCCAATCACGGGGATTGGCAAGCTTTCGAAGGTTGAGATGGTTTCTTCCATTAATCTAAACGCTTCATTTGCTTCATCGACAGACATTTCGCAAAACTCTTTAATATCCGAACCTGCTGTAAAATCACCGGTGATCCCTCTAACTATCACAACTTTGTTTTTTGGATTTGCTTTAATCTCAAGTCCAATTCGTTTTAGCTCTCTCCACATATTTGACGTTAACGCATTTCTACCTTTGGACGATTGATCGTCACAATGGCAATTTTGGCCGCTTCCTGTAAAGTGATTTTCCCATCTGGAGCTCTTTTTATAAGGACCCTCAAATAAAACCCTCCTTTCATTTGAGACGCCGTTTCATTTAAAAAGCGTTTTCCATCACTGAACCGTCTACGATCAGCTCTGCTTCTGTTAGTTTTACGACTTCCTCAACCGTGCTTCCTTTTGCCACCTCAATTAATTTTAACCCCTCGTTTGTCACATCAATGACTGCTTTATCCGTAATAATTCGGTTCACAACCTGTTTCCCTGTTAAAGGCAAAGAGCACTTTTTTAATAACTTTGCGTCACCGTTTTTGCTAACATGTTCCATAATGATTAGCACTCGCTTCGCCCCATTAACTAAATCCATTGCTCCCCCCATGCCTTTTACTAACTTACCGGGAATCATCCAGTTTGCTAAATCTCCCTCTTCAGACACTTCCATTCCACCTAAAATGGCTAAATCAATATGACCTCCTCGAATCATCGCAAAGGACTCTGCACTATCAAAGAAGACGGCCCCCTCAATTGTTGTAACGGTCTCTTTTCCCGCGTTAATGAGATCCGGATCTAGTTGTTCTTCTGTCGGATATGGTCCTATACCTAGCAGGCCATTTTCCGACTGAAGAACGACCGTTTTTTGATCAGAGATGTAATTCGCTACTAACGTTGGCATTCCGATTCCTAAATTTACATAGCTTCCACTTACAATCTCTCTCTCCGCTCTTCTTGCGATACGTTCACGAATTTCAGCCTTATTCGTCATGTCTACCACCTCCTAGGTTTTCTAGTTTTGAACGGTTAATAGTTCAATTCTCTTTTCTTGCGCTCCTTGGATGAGACCTTGAACATAAATACTTGGTGTGTGAATAAAGTCCGGATTCATTTCACCAATGTCAACAATTTCTTCAACTTCAGCAATTGTTATGTTTCCTGCAGCCGCCATCATTGGATTAAAATTCCGAGCTGTTTTGTTGTAAAGTAAATTCCCCATCTTGTCTGCTTTCAGTGCTCGAACAATGCTAAAATCAGCTGTTAATGACTCTTCCAATAAATATTCTTTTCCATTAAAGACACGTGTTTCTTTTCCCTCCGCAATAGGGGTACCAACACCAGCTTGTGTATAAAAAGCTGGAATGCCTGCTCCTCCTGCACGGATTTTTTCAGCTAGCGTTCCTTGAGGTGTTAACTCTACCTCTAACTCTCCTGAAATCACTTGTCTTTCAAACTCCTTATTCCCACCTACATAAGAACCAATCATTTTCTTAATTTGCTTGTTTTGTAGAAGAAGTCCTAAACCCCAATCATCTACTCCACAATTGTTTGAGATAATAGTTAAATCTTTTACTCCTTTATCAACTAAAGCAAGAATCAGATTTTCTGGAATGCCTACAAGGCCAAATCCTCCTGCCATGATTGTTGCACCATCATGTATGCTTTCTACTGCTTCTGTAAAAGATTGATAAATTGGTTTCATGAATCTACACCCTTTCCATTAAAAAATGGGTACTTATGATTGAATCTGTTATACAAACCTTACTTTATTTTGCTGTTTTCCTAAATCTATTCTTCCATCAGAGCTTCTCACTTCGCACGTAATAAGATCCCCTTCTTTTAGGTAATTCGTGTTGGAAGCTTGGCTTTCGTTTAATTTTTCAACTTTTTGATCGAGCTTAACGAAAGGATTCATTAATAAATCTAAATCTTCTGGACTTAATTTTAATGCTACTCCTCCAGGTGTCCCTGTGAGAACAAGATCTCCTGGGTAAAAACTCATCAAACCTGATAATTCTGTTAGTGTTTCTTCTGGTTTAAATAACAATTGTTCAGTGTGAGCGGCTTGTCGGATTTCTCCATTAACAGATAAAGATAATTCAAGATTATGAATGTAGTGCGCTTCATCTTTATCAATTAAGTAAAGAACAGGCCCTACTGGACAAAATGTTCGAAAGCTTTTTCCTTTGTACCATTGTCCTTCTGTAAATTGTGTGTCTCTTGCTGAGACATCATTTGTAATGACAAATCCTGCTACATACTCTGCTAAATTATCAGGTGTGACTGTAATTGGTTGCAAAATTTCTTGCTTAATAATGATTCCGACTTCAATTTCATAATCTAATAGTTTTACGTGAGTAGGACTTAAAATATCATTGTTAGGACCTGTGATCGAACTAGCTGCTTTTGTAAAAATCAAATTAAAAGGTGGACGTTGCCCTTGCAATCCTGCTTCTTCTCGGTGGGCCGAATAGTTTGCTCCTTGGCACACGATTTGTGTTGGTGCCGTTACAGGACTTAAAAATGTTACTTGATTAGCATCAAGTCCTTCTATATTCTCTTTGTTTATTTCTTTCGCAACAGACACGCCATCTTTTAAAAAGTCAGCAAGCGTTAAATAACTTCCTTCTACCGGATAGACTCTTCCTTCTTCTAAAACTCCCCATTTCGTGCCATTATCCTCAAATCGTACAACATGAATTCCCATTTACATTTCCTCCTTTTTAGTTAGCGCTTTCATAATTTTTATTTACGAAGACTTTTTGCAAATTCAACATAATTGTTAACAACGGCATCTAGAAAGTCGATCGTTCCTGAATCCGTTACTTTCCCATTTTCGTCCACTTTATCTTGGACTTTTCCAATAAACACTTCATTGCCTGGAAGTACTTTTGCAGCTAAACCAGGTGAAGCTAATATTTGTCGCAAATGCATTTGACAACGAACCGTTCCAAGGACACCTGTACTTGCTCCAACAAGTAAGACGGGTTTATCATTCATTACTTTTTCAACACGTGATAACCAATCTAATGCATTTTTGAGCATACCTGGTACTGAATGATTATACTCTGGCGTTACAATAAGCACTCCATCTGCTTCCGCTACTTGTTCTTTAAATGCTTTTACTACCTCAGGTGGATCTTCTTCAACATCTTGATCAAAATATGGCAGAGCAGACATCTCAAGTATATTCACATCAAAGGAATCTTTGTATCTATCACGAAAAAAATGGGCAATTTGCTTATTAAAGGACTTTTCTCTCACACTTCCAACAAATGCAACTAGTTTCACGTTATTTCACTCCCTTTTAATACGCTAACCTCTTTTTGAAAGTTTCTTAGTTCTACTAATAATTTCTCTGGTTGTTCTAACATTACATAATGACCTGACTTTTCAATTGTCTTGATTGAAGTATGTTTGTTTAAAGCAAGTACCTGCTCACGAGAATCTTTTGGCAACATCCTGTCTTCATCTCCATAGATAATGAGTATAGGAACTTGAAGTTCGGCAAATGTTTCCTTGCCATTTTTGTAGTCGTTGCACGCAGAAAAATCTATAAAAATTTGATTCATATCAACTAGTGACAGCTCTTCTTTTTCTTCCTCTAATAATTTGGTATCAGCTTGTTTACTATAAGAAGCAAAAAACAAGCCTTCTGGGAACGTACCATTTTCTAGCTGATTCAATACTTTCTCATGAACGGGTAAGTGAAAATGACTAGCCACTAGTACAATACCTTTTACATTTGGGTTTTTTATTGCAAGATCCATTGCAATTAACCCACCCATAGAGTGACCTACGACAATGGTGTCTTCCCCAATGGACGACGAAAGTGCGCTAGAAAATTCACGAATCGTCCGTTCGCTCAATTCTGCATTTTTCTTACGTCCAGGTAAATCTATAAAGGTAGCTTCATCACTAGTGAAAGCCTCTTTTATCAACCTCCATTTGCTTTGTGTACCTCCAGCTCCATGAATAAAAAGAAATGTAGGACCATCGTTCTTCATCTTATTCCCCCTTTGAGATGTCTAAAAATTTGTACTTATTAATTAATAATATTATATTATTTAA
>NZ_BAUT01000050.1 GCF_000513095.1 Halalkalibacter wakoensis JCM 9140 | reverse complement strand
AAACAATACAAGCAAATGGGCCTCTTAAAATGTTTAGACTAATATCTACAAGAATATATAAAACCCTTTTTATCTCTTTTACCGTTATCATAACACGAAAAACTTCGTTAAATGTTGAGAGTTCCATTAAATGATTATGAAGTTTTTCTCTTAAATGTTGATTTGTAACCATAACACTTAACAAAGCTGAGTGCGCTTTTACTTGGTCAATCATAAACCCATCCATTATTTTATGTTCAGTGCTACCCCCAAACAAAATTCCAATAACCTTTTCATCCTGAAAAATCGGAACACAAAACAAACTTCTTGGATAAATCCCGTGCCTCTTAAAAAACGTAACTCTTGGATCACGACCAACATCTTGCCAAAATTGAAATTGCTCGGCTGCAAGTGTGTGTCCTAAAAAACCTTCTCCCATAATAAACGTGTGGCCTCTTAACTGATTAGAATTATGACCATGAATCACATCAACCTGATATTCTGCATTTTCTTTTTCAATGGCTAGTCCTATAAAATCAATCTCATCATACAAATGATACATTTCTTCTATAAAACAAGTAACACTAACATCCTTGTTTCGAATTCCTTCTAAATGTTGATAGATGAAAGAAGAACTCTGACTTGATTGTATTCCAGGTGGCTGTTCTCCCAAAGAGGAGAAATAGGTTTCAGCTATGTTGACTAACTTTTCAACGAACGCACATTTTCGATTTATTTCCACTTCCGCAAGTTCTTCAGTAAACTCAATGGCATCTATTAGATCATCCATATCTGGAAAGTGTTCCTTCACATATTCTTGAATAAAAGCACGAGCATCTTTCTCTAAAAAATATCCTGCAAGAAAATAGTACGTACAATCAGAATTTACTTGAATTGGAGCAACAATCATTTTTAATCCCATTCGATTATCAACAACAGTTGGTTGTTGAATCCCTTGTAGTGGTTGAAGGAATTCTTGATAATGCTTGCTATCTCCCCATTGATTATAAAGGATTTTAGTTAAGTGAGAATGATTTGAAGCGGCGGTCACTTCATGTCCATCTTTCTTAATCAATACTATGGCAAGTTCAGCTAACTTCGCATAGGCATCTTGTACATCTTGAAGAAAAGTTACATTTCCTCCCATGTTTCCTCCTTTTGAAGTCCAATCGTTACAGGCTGAATATAACGATAGATTGCGTTTTCTCCTGTTCCAATTACTTCTAACACCATACTTGAAACAAGGTATTCCAATACCCCCACCAAATCTTCAGTATTTCTGCCAAGACGAATGGCTAAACCTTTCACTGTTTCGTATGTGTAAGGATTCTCTTGAAAAAACATCGTACACTCTATTTGCAATGGATTTATTTGAAAAATTCCCATATTTAGCTCCTCCTAAACGAACCTAACATAAGGCTTTGTTTGGACATTTTCAACTAGTAATGGATTGGACATATTGCCTTGAGGAGATTTTTTCACTTGAAAGTATTGATAGTTCCCGTCCACCCATGTTTGAAAGACTCCATGGCATGTTCTTTCTAAAAAGCTTGCCGTTTCTGTTCCAATTTCAGTGAAGTTGCTTAAAGCAATCATACTCATCCCCGCAGAACTAATAAAAGCAACATCTTCTGTAAAGTGCTTTATCACAAAGTCTTTTCCCCTCTGAGAGACCATTGTATTTAAATCATGAAAAACAAACCATTTTTCTCCATTCTTGATACTCTCAGATACAATCGAGCCTATCGTTTCTTTAATCGTATGATTGTATTCTTCATTATTCATATGCTTTACATCAATCACTGCCGTTTCATAAGTTTTTGGAATGGGACGCTCATAATGTTCAATGAAATAAATTCTTTTTTGCTTCACTAATTGTTCCAACTCAATACCGTAAAGGCGATAAAGATGCTCAAGATCATACAAGCTCGCTAAACTAGATAAGAGAATCACCACATTTTCTCCTGCCAAAATACGATTTGAGATAATGGATGCTAAAAAGTACTTATAATTTGCCTTACTGTTTGTGTCTAATACAAATGCTGTCCCTCTTGGAATCCCACCTTGGAGCATCTGATCTAAGGTCGGGATTCCTGTTGTAACATTCTTTTGGTTGTCTGTTACCACTTTATCTTCAAACATTGAAAGAGCCGGAACTAGGTACAATCCATAATTGGTCAACCTGTAAATATGTTCCCCTTCTTGAATCCGACAGCCGCGCATTTTCAACACTTCTAACGTCCGTTTGCGATAGATAGCTTGATGCTCCTTTAACGAAAGCTTTATAACACCGTCCAACACATAACTAACAAATGGGATTTCTGTTTCATTTAAAGAGAGTTGTTCATGAATAAGCAAGGAAGTTAATGAAAACTTTCTAAGTATATTCCGTAATGTATACACAGTCTCTCGTTTTTCTTTTTGACTTTCCATTCCACTATGAAATAAATTTAAGCTGTCAATGACAATTCGTTTACAATCAATCTCATTTAGAATCTGTTCAAAAAGACCATTAGGCTGTTTCATCTGACTAATAAACACATCTGGTGATAAGCAGATAACACGTAATTTATTTTCAACTTCTAATGCTTTTATATCCCAACCAAATGCCTGCATTTCCTGATAGATTTGCTCAGGAAATTCTTCAAACGTGATATATACACCGGCTTCGTTACGATTTTTGGCACCATCATATAAAAATTGCATGCCAAGTATTGTTTTACCCGTTCCAGGTGCACCATCTACTAAAATGGAAGAGCCAACAGGAAAACCACCATTTAAGACAACATCTAGTCCCTCTACCCCTGTTGTTTTATATGTATTCACTCGTCTAACACTCCTTACTGTTTCGTTACCCTATGCTCGTATTAACTAGTATTTTCAATTCTTACTTCGCTAACCTATCCTCAATGTTCACTCTACACTAATTCTTCTTGGATCACAGTAGAATATTGTCGAATGAAAAATATTGGTAGGCTATTGTACATTCATCGAAAATCCATAGGGAAATGTCACACTTGTACTGAAATTGAGTACGATGAATTAACAAATACATTTTTTGCGGATTGGTTAGAACAAACTAGGGAGGTGAAAAGCTTGGCTAGATATCGTAGAAAACCAGAAATGATTGAAGCCGTCAAAATCACAAGAACCATTACGATTGAGACCGCGAAAGGTTCCCTTATTGGAAACCCTGGAGATTATCTTATTACCGATAAGCATGGCGAGCAATATCCATGTGATGCGAGAAAGTTTGAACAAACGTATGAACGTGTTAAAGACGGAAAAGATGTAACCACGTTTATAAAAAAAGTGGTACGAAAAGTAAAAAAGAAGTCAAAAGAGTTATTTATGAAGACTCAACCGTAAAAAGTGAAACCTTCTTCATACACTGATCCTCACTTGAAGCATTGCGTTAGAGCTAAACGCAAACTTTTTCAAAAGGAGGGTTTTCTTTTTGTCATTACATATGATTGTTCGTTTTTTATACAACAAAGCCAAGCAGAGCACGTGACACCACTTACCTTGCAGATAACAGGAAGTTTCTTACATAAGTTAGAGGGTAACCAGCCGCAGGGGAATGACACTACGCTTTCCGCGGGTGCCCGGTGAGCCTCCTCGGCTTTGCCTGCGGGGTCTCACACGTGGGTCACTGGTCCCGCAGGAGTCTCCGTGTCATTCCCCTGCTAGGGTTACTTTTTCATCCTCAATTTATTTATTTTACCTGCTCATAGTGTAGAGTTAAAAAAAGAAACACCACTCAAATCCTTATATGGAAGAATATTTAATTTGTTTGTAAGGCTAATGCACATAACACCACTTTGCTTGACTTGTCTTTTATTCTTTAATTGGTACATATCCAGTTTCCTCAACTAGAGCCTGACCTTGTTCTGATAAAATCCACTCTAGCAAATCATCCAGATTCGGATTGTCACTCCCTGCTGTTATCGCATAAAACTCTGAAGCAAATGGATATAATCCCTGACGTATGGTTTCTTTATTTGGCTGAACTCCTTCTATTTCTAAATGTCGAATCTCTCCGTTTTTCACCATCTCATTCGAAAAAAATCGGAATGTATATCCAATCGCATTTTTGTAGTTTTTATAGCTTGAGACTTCTTCAAACACGCCTCCCATTCCGGAAACGATGTTTTCTGTTGGAGGATCAGCAATTGGAACGTCACCCATAATTTTTTCTAATGCCGACTGACTTCCACTATCAGCCGGGCGTTGAAAGGCACGAATCAAATCATTCTCTCCTCCAACCTCACTCCAATTCGTGATAGAACCTGCATAAATGGCTTGGATTTGTTCAACTGAAAGTTCAGTTACTGGATTCTTATTATTAACGAAAAACACAAAAGCTTCGCGCCCAATTGGCGTTAACTCTAGCTTAATTCCACGTTTTTCGGCTTGTTCCATTTGTCTCTTAGAAGGCTCAGCGATAAAGATCATATCAACTTTCCCGTCTAGTAAATTCTGAAATGCTTCCCCTGTTTGGTTCGACATAACCTCGCTTTGGTGAACGTCATATTGTTTTTCAGGATAAACAGCACGTGCGAACGCCGAATAAACTGGATACAAAGCCGTGGCTCCGTCGAGGATGGGCAACTCCTCCTCCAATGTTAACGTGGATGGTTCATGTAAGGAGACGACATTTGTTTCCTCAAAAAAAGGTTGATAGCCATACAAGTTATAGTCTTGATCACTTACTGTTACAATGCTGCGTTGGTAGCTTGCGTAAATCTCATTTACTGAAATGGCAATTAAGCACAAAGCAATAAAGGTTATGCTGATCATTTTGATCGTTTTATATTTTAGCAAGCGAAAAACGGTTACGATTGACAAAATCATGAGAGCAATGGTGATTACCACAATAAGAGGCGTATAGAATTTTACCCCTCCCATCAACAAACTAATGATAGCTCCAACATATCCGAAAAAACCTAGAGCAGCAACAATGATAAATACGATGACCCCATTTAGAACTAGGTTCGACTTCATAAACATTCTCCTTATCACTAGCAAACTATAAAACTACTTTCACTTTACCATAATCATACATTTTTTATTGTTTTTTCTTAATCTGTTTTCGTATTCTTTGTTGTTTTTATGAATAATCTGTTCTTCCTATGTTCGTTCCATTGCGCTACAGCCACTCGCACCCGCAAGGAAGTGGCGAGCCTCTATTTGAGGCCACTGAAAAGTGCTCGTTTACTTCGGACTTGAAAGGGAGCTTTGCCCTCGCTCCCGGGATGGGGGGCACGCGTTCCGCAGGCGGGCGTTGAACTAACCGGCTGCGCCGGTGGATTTCAACCTGCCCTTCCCTCCTGCAGGAGTCGGCCCCCATCCCGTCCGCTTTTGAGAGGAACGATAGAATTTCCCAGAGAAAACAAGGTCTAATGACGTTGCAGATGAATTAGAGATCAGATCGGTATTGTACTTTGTCGTTTCGTAGGAAATAACGCGAGGCTTATCATCACCTGGCTGTATTTCGGTTTGTCATATCAATCGTACTGCCGTTTTTCCTTGGAGGTAGTTCCAACAAGTGATCTCTGATGTGGAAGGTGAACCACAAATCGCTCAAATCCCATCGTTAAAGACAAAAGAATGAGTTAAAAGAAATCGTAGAAGATTAAAAGGAACAAGTTAAAGATAAGTAAAAGGAACAAAAGTAACCCTAGCAGGGGAATGACACGGAGACTCCTGCGGGAGCAGTGACCCACGTGTGAGACCCCGCAGGCGCATGTGCCGAGGAGGCTCACCGGGCACCCGCGGAAAGCGTAGTGTCATTCCCCTGCGGCAGTCAGGCACTTTTTCAGTTCCGTAGGAGTCGAGTGGCTTGCGCTCCATTTCACTATGAGTATTACCTTCTTTGAGCAATAATCTTTACAACCTTTAAAAAGAAAAAGGGTCAACTTCGAAATGAAGTCAACCCTTTTCCAATTATATGTTACGCTTCAACACTAAGTTTTTTTAACACGATTACCGTTAGAACAAGTAATGCAAATGCCACAAGTAAACTTAGGATGACACTTGCTGTGAAACCCATTACGATATAAGATATCACCGTAATTCCAGCGGCAATAAGTGCATACGGAAGCTGGGTAACGACGTGGTCAATATGATGACTTCCTGCACCTGTTGACGACAAGATCGTCGTATCCGAAATCGGTGAACAGTGATCACCAAAAATCGAACCGGCAAGTACAGCGGCCATCATCGGTAGAATCAGTGTAATATCGATCACTGCTGCCATTTCCCCTGCGATCGGAAGCAACAAGCCAAAGGTTCCCCATGAAGTTCCAGTAGAAAAAGCTGTAAAACCAGCAATGACAAATAAAATAACAGGAAGGAACATTGGATTTAAATTCGACTGCTCCACTAACGATGCCAAATACGTTCCTGTTCCTAAGGCGTCAATAATTGAAATAAGTGTCCACGCAAAGAACAAAATGTAAATGGCAGGAAGCATAGACTTCATCCCTATAATTAGGGCAGATCCCATTGTCGTTCCCGACTTTGGCTTCATCACATTTAAAATGAGAGCAATGGCTAAACCAAATAATCCTCCATATACGAGGGCCGCGGCCACATCCGTATTTTCAAAAATGGTTAAGATCGTCACATCACCATCTGTTCCTTCAATACCAGTCGTAATCATGAAGAATACCGTTCCAACAATCAACGCAACAATCGGCCAAATCAAATCTCCAACTTTACCCTTTTCACTTGCTTGTACATCATCTTGAGAGCCTGGAATCGGGCCAAGTTTTGTATTAAATAACTCTCCTGTTTTCAAAGCACGAGTTTCATGAGTCTTCATCGCTCCAAAATCAAGATTGAACCAAGCAACAGCTAATACAAGTCCGATGGCAACCAATGCATAAATGTTCATCGGTACCATTAACAGAAATGCTTGTAGTGCTTCATATTGAGTCACTTGATGCGTCGCGAAAATCCCCGCAATAATCGCGATGATATACGCTCCCCAGCTTGAAATCGGGGCAATAACACACATTGGTGCTGCTGTTGAATCCACTAAATATGCTAGCTTCGCACGTGAAATACGATGGCGATCCGTTAACGGACGGCTAACATTCCCAACTGTTAAACTGTTAAAATAGTCATCAATGAAAATAATAAGACCGAGAACGACCGTTAGCAACTGAGCACCAACACGCGTTTTCACACGCTTCATTGCCCATTCACCAAACGCACGACTTCCGCCAGAACGAGTAATAAGCGCCGCCATCATTCCTAGTAACAATAAAAAAAGGACAATGAAAAATTCCCATGTATTGATGGCAAACCCTTCAGCAAAAATCGCGCTTGTTACCGTTCCAAACGTAACGACCTCGACTTCAAAATCAAAAATAATGCCCATCACAATTCCATAAATATTTGCTGCAGCCGCAACTGGATTGAAATCGTTGACCATTAACGCACCGATAATCGCACCTGTACCGAGTGATAGCAGAACTCGTCTTGTTAAAATAACCATAATAAGTGCTAGTATCGGAGGGACTAAAGAAAAAATAGATGCTTCCATATTCATACCTCCTAAAAATGTATGGTAGTTATATAGATTAAAGGACAAACTCCCAACTATAAACGAATATGAGCAACACTCTAAAACGAGAATGGAAAAGAAACCATAAATTCGAGTTCTTTTCCACAAAAAAAAGCAATAGTGGATAACCCACTATCGCCTTATATCCGCGAGTGAATCCCCATAATGGTAGTCCTCCATAACTTGCCGCTACAAATTATGACAGCTCTGCACTTCTTCAATACAGATCCAGCAAAAATAGCGTGACTTCTACTTCCACTTCGGCGATGGCCCCTTTTTCTTTTCCTCATTGTTGTCATCCTTAGAAAAGATACTGATGGCAATCGCGCCTCTACCTCATTAAAAAATGAGGCACCTCTATTTAATTACCAATTATGGATATTAACATGTTTTTCGTCGATACGCAATGTTAATTTGCACCACTTGGCTCTGCCGGCTCATCTGGTGCGTCCCCTTGCGAAGGTGAATTAGGGCCACTTTCAGCCTCTGTCGTTTTATCAATTCCTGCAGTAGAATCATTCCTCCACCGCCTTCAGAATAATATTCAGGCACTTCACCAGGAACGAAAATACTTCCTATTACAATCTGAGTCGAAACCGTATCTGTGTCCGTTGCAAATGGAATAACGATTTTGACATCTACTTCTACATCAATGTGATAAGAAAGCGTCGTATTGTTGATTCCACTATCCACAACACTGTAACTCATGTCAGTCTTCACATCCCCAATCGCAGAGAAACGAACCGGTATTTGTGGACCGAGGTGAGCAAGTAACGCATTGTTCGTTGCTTGCCCTAGAGGAATTGTGTGGATGATTCCTCCTTCTGCATCGATATCCTGCATCCCTTGTGCTTCCCCTTCATCAAGTTCCACCTCATCAGGAACGGTAATATCAAATTGTTGACCTTGTTCAACTAAACGTAAGTAACGTTGAACACGAGCTGTCGCCTCGGACAACACTCGAGTATAAATTTGAGAATTAAATTGGACGGATCGAATCATGCCATCACTCGAATAATCCGTAATAAACAATTCTTCTTGATTTAAACTTGAACTAATTTTTTTAGACACCGCGTCATTAATCGCTAACGTCGCAATTTTTCTCGTCTCTGTTGTTGCGATATGAACCAACGTTGGCCTGATCCCCTTCTCAATAATCCACAACCCTTGAACGGTAAGCACTACGAAAATTAAGAATGATAATAACAAAACATAACGAAACGGCAGTGGACCTTTCCGAGGTCGGGGTCGTATGTTTCTTCTCGGTGCTCTCATGCTGAAAACCCCCTTCGTCCAATGTATATGCAACAAAGGTGGACAGTTTGACCAAGAAAACAATAAAAAAGTGTGGTCCTTTTTTATTGTTTTCTTGAATGGTAGTTGGAGGGAGTGTATTCTCTAGCTTTATGAAATTAAATAACTATTTTTGCTCAACTCTACGTACGACTAAAAACCTTTGAATTCTGTATGGCATCGATCCACTTTTCAAGGATGCCTTTCTTAGATTCCATCTCCTGTAAATCTGGTGTATAAATCTTATAATTGTTTTTTCCATTGTTCTTTGCATAGTACATCGCTTTGTCAGCATGATCAATCAGTGTCTCTTTATCAATTCCATCATCCGGGTACATGCTTACACCAATACTTAGTGAGATTTTCGCTTCTTGTTCATGTATGAAATATGGAAGAGCTACTCTTTCAATAATTCTCTCAGCAATTTCTTCAATGATGGCTTTGTTTGTTTCTTCAAACACAACAATAAATTCATCTCCACCTATTCTAGAAATTAAATCCTCATCACGAATACAATCTTGCAGTCTATTTACTACTTCTTTTAGTAATACATCTCCGGCCTCATGCCCCATCGTATCATTCACTTTTTTAAAGTCATCTAAATCAATAAACATAAGCGTAAAATTGTGTTCATGTCTTTTAGACCGTGCTAGCGCTTTTTCAATATGACGGTCTAACGCTTTCCGATTTGGTAAATCCGTTAAGTCATCATTATAAGCCAATTGCTGTAAAGCATGTTCTAGCTTCATTTGATCTGTAATATCAAACATTTGTCCAACTATCTTTTCAATAATACCGTTCTGGTTTCGGAAAGGAGTTGCTACTTTTTCGACCCATTTCTCGTCACCATTAGGATGAGCAATACGAAATTTCACTTCTGAAAGATTGCCTAGCTTTAATTGCATTTCGGCCTTTTTATATTTTTCTAAATCCTCTACATGAATAAGCTCTTTAAAAATGTGTGGATTATGATTCAACTCCTCTACCGAATACCCCAAGAGCTCTTCCGTACCATTTGAAAAATATCCACGTTTTTTAAGCGGATCAATCGAAAAAATAGCGCCATCTAGTGAATTAAAAAGAAGTTGAAAATCTTCATTTTTTCTCTCTAAAGATAGCTTAGATTGCTGTAATGCTTTCTTTTCTCTATTCAGCTGATGGTTGGACTGCCATAAACGATCATACATACTTGCTAGTCTCCAACTCATTAGAACGATCATCAAAACAACCAGAAGGCCAATCATAATTTGTGCAGTCAAATGATTTATCATAAAACTAGTAAACAGGAAAATAAGAAGTAGAAAGGCTTGTGCTATGACTAATCCATTACTCGTTCGTTTCATGTAAATAACACCCAATTCCCTAGAATATCTATACTCACTTGCCATTATAACGAAATTCAACAAATTACGACATAGTTAGTTTTTCCAAAGAAAAAAACGCTCAATATATGAGCGTCAGGTGCAAAATGAACGATTAGAATGTAGTCCTCACTTTTTTCTTTCATACAACCTAAATTCATGATCATATTTATTTTTATCATCGACCATGCCTTTTTCGACTGATACAATCTCCCATTCATGAGCGGATATTTCTGGAAAATACGTATCTCCTTCAAACGATTCATCAATATGTGTAACATATAGCTTGTCTACATGGTTCCAAAATAATTTAAACACCTCTGTTCCACCGATAACAAAGCACTCATCCTCTGAACTTGCGATTTGCAATACTTCCTCAACAGAATGAACGATCTCACAACCTTCTGCCTCGTACTGTTCGTCTCTTGTTAACACGACGTTTCTTCGGTTAGGCAAAGGTCTTCCGATCGATTCGTACGTCTTTCTTCCCATCACAATTGTATGTCCAGTCGTCACTTTTTTAAAAACTTCAAATCAGCTGGTAGGTGCCATGGCAATTGATTTTCTTTGCCTATTAAGCGGTTTTGATCCATTGCTACAACAAACGACATCATATGTATTACCCCTTTACCTCATATACTTATCATCTATCGTATCATAATTTCGCGATCGGACAATAAAATGGTGGATGTGGACAATAAATGGCTTGTTCTGGACAATAAATCTGTTGGTTGCGATAATAAAAGAGTGTAACCCGATAATAAATTCATAATTTACACCACTCACTATGTAAGGACTCACTCTTTTTACCTATTTCCGTAAATTCTCCTTTATATTGGTTGACAATGGCTTGGATTTACGGCTATAATAATTAATGTAAACGCTTACAATTGTAAAAAGGGAGTGTTTCTATGTCTCATACCTTTTTTCACATCGATAAAGAGCAAATGATCGATAGCCTTTTAGAAAATGACATGTTTAAAATGCCAGATGGTCGTCAATTTTATGAAGCGTCGGAAGAAGAATTGCGAATGTTGATCTCCTCTCAACTTATCGCAAACAAACACGATAGCTTTTCTCATATGTAAAATGAAAATTCCTGTAGCGAACGATCTGAACAGCTACAGGCTTATTTTTTATTTTTAGGTCGTTTTGAAACCTTTCTTAGTGAAACCGTTTCGTCCTCCATTGAATAGTTTTCGTTGGGCTGTTGCCAAACCTCCTCAGCCGTTGTCTCTTGAGGGGCTTGGCCTCTTTTCTACCGTTCGAAGTCAACCGCCTTTTGCTTGTTCAGATTTGAAATGATTGCAATCAACGTCTTTTCAAGAAGGACGTTATAGGAACCATTTTATCCAACCTACAATTGATAGCCAGAGAGGCAGACTTAACGCGATACCCCAAAATAAGCCGACAAATAAATTTCCATCATATTGTTCCATGAAGTTAAACCTCCTAGCAGCTTATTGTTGGCACTAAACGGCTGATTCAAACAAGGAACATGTAACTTTTCGTTTGAAAAAGAATTCAACTGACTAAACTGGTAATACGTTTTTTTTCTAATGTATTCTATTACTTGAAAGATTATCAGTTTTTTCTAAAGGAGGTAGTATTCTATGGTTAAAGCCATTCTTTTTGGGATTTTATTTGTTTTTTTATGTGTTGCTGTACCTAGTTTCGTCGGTTATTACCAAAGTTCCTCGACATCTGGTGCACAAGAAGAAACCGAGCAGGCTCTTTCACACATGGTCGAACATGAAAAGATAGAATCTATCGATGAGAGGGGACAGATTGAAGAAAATGAAGATCATCAAACAAATGAAGAGCTTGTCTATTCATCAAGAGATGAAGCGATTGAAGCGGTTTTAGAGGAGTTTTCATTAACTGAATTGATTGGGATATTCATGGATGTTCGAAACAGCGATGAAGATGGACATGAACAGCTTATAGAAACGTTACAAGAGCGTTTTGATGACGATGAGATTGAAGCATTAAAAGTAATTGGTTTTTCTGAACTAGAAAAGATCTTACAATAAAGAACAAGGGTACTGATTCTCTCAGTACCCTTGTTCTTATACACTATGTTGTTTTTGAACTTGGTTGATCGGCTCTTTTTTAGATGGTAATTTTTTTGAAAAATAACTATGTGCTAGCATCCCTAATATAATGAGACAAAAACCAATTATAGCGATTCCGTTTGGCAATGGACTAGATAACAGGGCGATCTCACCAATTAACACAAACAGAACTTGTGTAGATTGTGTTGCTTCCACGACGGCTAATTTTTTTTGATCTCCTCTTACTCGATCTGTGGCAAGAAAAAACAATGTTGTCGCGATCACGCCTGAACTAACACCGACAATGAAAGATTGAACGATTTGATCGGAAGACGGTGTCCCCACTTGAAAGAGTGCTATACCTCCAATAACGATCCACCATGGCATGGTCACTAATGTCATCCCGTAAATGCGTTGAAAGGTGTCCAATCTCCCACCACATACCTCCATCATTTTCCGATTGCCTAAAGGATACGCAAATGCTGCAAGAACAACCGGTAGTGCCCCGAGAAGAACTGTTTGAATCGGAACCGTACTTGCATTTTGAACTTGCATGAGTCCACCCCAAATAAAATAACGAGCGAAATGCACAAAGCACCAACTGGAATCTTTTGACGCACTCGCTTCATCCCCTCAGCCGTTTGTACCTGTAGGAAAAACAATGGAGCTAGAAGCGTTCCTGCCACAATCACCAATTGCCATGTGCCAGCAATAAGCCAGCCGGGACCATAAGCCGCAGCATATGTTAAGGGCGCATAAAATAAAACAAACCCAAAAAAGCTCCAAACAAACCATGGAATGGGATTTTTTTTAATTTCAGCAAGGACTTCTTTCCCATTGTTGCGAAAAGTAACAATAAAGAAGAAGAATGGCAGCATAAAAAGAAATCGTAAGGATGAACTCCACATCCAACTTCCACCGGACAGTTCCATTGAGCGATTTAAGACAAACGTCACAGCAAAAAACATAGCTGCTAATATACCGAGTAAAATTTCTTTCATACGTTCACCTTCCAACGAGAGTATGTAATGTATACTATACTTATAGTTAACTATAATATACTCCATTATTTGGAAAGAGGATACCCTTAGCAAGACTTTTTATATAAAATTATTTTGGAGCGTGATGCAAATGGACGTAACCAATCAAACCGATGCTGAGAAGTTAGCAAAACAAGTTGGTCATACATTGAGAAAAATAAGACAAGAGCGCGGGCTAACTCTGCAACAGCTAGTGGATGTAACAGACGTGAGCAAACTGACATTAAGTAAAATTGAACGAGGAGAGGCTAATCCTTCTTTGACGGTAATCTGGAAAATTGCGAATGGACTTCAAATCCCCATTTCTTTCTTATTAAATGATACGAGTGAAATTAAAGTCTCAAGAGCTCATACAGGAAACAAAGTAATTAGCGCCAATAAGGCTTGTACGTTAGAACCAATGTTTGACACCTCTACATTTGGTTCAAGTGAGATTCACAGGGCCTTTCTCCAGCCAAATAGTGAATACAATCCAGGAGCTCATCAAACAGGTGTTATTGAATATGTAACAGTCATGCATGGTCAATTAACGCTTAAAATTGAGGATGATTATTATCATCTCTCTGAATATGATTCGATTAAGTTTCATGGTGACAAAGAACATACATATATTAATCCATCGAACGAAAAAACCGTTTTACACTTTGTGATGACTTATTTGAATTCATATTGACTATCTGCACGTACCACCGCGGTATGCTTGAAAAGAGTATTTTTCGCTATTTTAAAATAAAAAAACGCTAGGATATCCTAGTCGTTCAGTCACGGGCTCTCTTCTCTTAGAGAGTCCTTTTATGATTGTTTAAACATTTGTTGCTCACAAATTTCAATCATTTCTTCTAAACCATCGTATTTGGTTAACTGAGTCCAAGGTATTTCAATTCCTTTTCCTGGCGCCAAGGCACGTCCTACCTGTTGCTCACCATTCATGGCAATATAAATATCCCAGCTCCACGTTTTTAGGTTCTGCTTTACATTTTCTTGTCTAGCTTGATTAATCTCTACTAGATAATGATTCTTAACGACGAAATCTTTTTCATTTTCCACATATAACACTCCTCTCTGTACATATTTTCGTCACAAACGTCGATTTTCCCTATCTAAATCGTTCTACAATTCCTGACATATTCTTCGCTCTTTGAAAAATGCTCAAGACAAAACAGGATAATTGAACTACAATCTACTTATACTATATGTAATACATTACAGAAATATCTCTTCAGACAAGAAGGAGATTGAGCATTCATAGGAGGGCTTTATGAAGAAAATTCCTGTAGGCAGCTATTTTTATTTTGTTGCCGGCTTGCTCTGGTTATTCCTAGCCTTCACTGAATTTGGCAATTGGTCAACTAGAGTATACATTGCTTTGTTTTTTCTATTCTTAGTAGTCGGTATCATTAATTGGCGTATGACAGATCGAGCAAATAAAGACTGATGACAGGTCGTGAATACGACATAAATGTAGACTCTTAAAGGGAATATTAAAGGAGGTGTTAGTGGATGGATCACCATGTTGATTACGACCGTGATAAAGACCGGGAAGATGCCCTTTCACCATCAGATATTGTCGAACAATTAAAAGCAAACCTTGAACAGGAAGAAGAAATGATGAGAACGTACTTAATTCTCGCTGAAAGAATTCATCACAACGACGTCTTAAAAACAAGGTTAGAAAACTTTGCTGAAGGAAACGCAAAACGTTCGAGGCAATTACTTGATGAAATCGCGATGAGTACGGAGCAATAAGAAAAGTTACAAGCCTTTTTGGAGTTGTTTTCGTCTAGATCATGGCCAAATATCGTTTTTCCTCGTAGTGAAATGAAGCGGAAGCTACTCGACTCCTTCGGGAATTAGAGGGAATCCACTGAAAAAGTGCTCGTTTGAGGGAGCACTGCCCTCGCTTCCCGGGATGGGGGCACGCACCAGCAGGCGGGCGTTGAACTAACCGGCTGCGCCGGTGGATTTCAACCTGCCCTTCCCTCCTGCAGGAGTCGACCCCCATCCCGTCCGCTTCTTGAGAGGAACGATAGAAATTTCAACAGAAAACAGTGTCTAAAAACGTTACCGATTAAATAGATATTAAATCGGTAACGTTTTTTGTGGTTTCATATGAAAAAGCACGAGACTTATCATCACCTGGCTGTATTTCTGTTTGATGGTAATCAATCGTACTTTTGTTTACTCATGGCGGTGTTACCAACTAGTGATCTCTCATGTTAAAACACAATTCGCTCAAATTCCATTTTTTAAAGAGAAAAATATGTGTTTGAAAAAATCTTAGAAGAGTAAGAATAACAAGTTAAAAGATAAGTAACTGTAACAAAAGTAACCTTAGCAGGGGAATGACACGGAGACTCCTGCGGGAGCAGTGACCCACGTGTGAGACCCCGCAGGCGACAGCGAGGAGGCTCACCGGGCACCCGCGGAAAGCGGAGTCTCATTCCCCTGCGGCAGTTCGGCACTTTCTCAGTGGCTTCCTTGGCTACGCCTGTGGGGTCTCGCCCTTCCGCTTCATTTCACTTTCACAAATTTTCAGGAAAACTGTACTAACACCCCTACATCATATATCAGACCGCTACTGGAGCTTTAATTGGACCGTGTGGATCATAACCAACTAGTTGGATATCAGCCACATCAAAATCAAAAATACTTTCTTTCTCTTTGTTTAACTGAATCGTTGGCAAATCACGTGGCTCGCGCTCCATTTGTGTTTTGATTTGCTCAATGTGATTGGAATAAATGTGAACGTCTGCTCCTGAATAGATTAGTTCTCCTACTTCAAGATTGCATTCTTGTGCAATTAAATGCGTCAAAAGCGCATAGGAAGCAATGTTAAATGGCAAACCAAGAAACACATCGTTTGATCGCATATTAAACATGCAACTTAATTTTCCATCGATCACATAAAACTGAAAAGCATAATGACATGGTGGAAGCTGCTGATTTTCTAATTCAGAGGCACTCCAGGCATTGCAAAGCAACCTTCGCGAATCCGGATTACGTTTAATCTCATCAATAAGATACTGAATTTGATCATACGTTTCTCCGTCGGCCCCTTCCCAACTTCTCCACTGCTTTCCATACACATTTCCTAAGTCGCCGTATTTCGCTGCAAACTCATCATCTTGTAATACGTTTTCTTGATAGATGTGTAATTGTTCTTGATAAACCGCATTGAATGCTTCATCTTGCTGAGAACGAAGGCCAAAGTTAGTCATGTCAGGGCCTGTGTAATCACTTGATTCCACCCATTTTTGAAACCCCCACTCATCCCAAATGTGATTGTTGTTTTCCAACAGGTAACGAACATTCGTATCTCCTTTTAAAAACCATAACAATTCGCTGACAATGAGCTTAAAAGGCACTCGCTTCGTCGTAAGAAGCGGAAACCCCTCTTGTAAATTAAATCGCATCTGGTAACCAAAGACTGAGATCGTTCCGGTGCCTGTCCGGTCTTCTTTTTTCGTGCCATTTTCTAGTATATATCGACAAAGATCTAAATACGTTTGATCTGCATGATTCACGTTATTTCCCTCATTTCTTGAAAAACTCCTTTGTCTATTTTAACAGAAAGAGTGGTGTTACTAAACACTTTCCTCCTTCACTATCTGATCCTTAGTAATTACGCGTTAATCTGTTCGTTTATTGCGATTCATTTCTCATTGAAATTTACCCTTTATAAAAAGAATCTTACGAGAAGAGACTAACAAGAAAAAGCCTAACTCTCAAGAGGAGAGCTAGACTTTTAAGTTGTCAGACTTCTTATTTCCTGTAAAATAATCTGACTATGATGTTGCGGCTTGACCTTCATGATCCATTTTCTTTTTGCGCATAAATTGAATGGCAATTAATAACGCTAAAAGCGCAATTCCGATCGTATCGGTTACCCATGATCCATGAATAAAAACGATTGCTGTTGCAAGAGCTAACAGACGCTCATAAAAACGTAACTTCACTAAGAAGAAGTTTTGAATGAATATAACAAATGCAATAATCCCGAGTAAGGCTGTAAAAATGTTTTGAGCAATGACCGGCCATGAGTATAAACCAGCATTTTCAGGGAGCAATAGAATGACGGTGTTCGTTGCAAAAACAAAAGGAAGAAGCAGCGCACCTGAGTCAAACTTAAAGCCTTGTATCCCGGTTCGAATTGGCTCAGAGTTAGCGATCCCTGAAACCGCATATGCTGGTAAGTTAATTGGCGGTGTATCATCCGCTAAAATGCCGTAATACAAAACAAATAAGTGTGCTGCCATAATTGGTACACCCATTTGTACGAGGGCTGGTGCAACCATTGCTGCTAGAATAACGTATGTGGCTGTTGTTGGCAAACCAAGTCCTAAAATTAGACAAGCCACAAGGGTAAAGGCAAGAGCTAAATAAAGATTGTCCCCCGCAAAATTCACGATGATGACTGGTAGCCTTGCAGATAAACCAGTTAAATTAATGACGCCAATTAAAATCCCGGCTGTAGCACATGCTACGACAACGGTCAATGAATTACGTGCAGCCATTTCAAAACCAGCTAATAATTCGCGCATCCCAAATCGAACAGGTGCTGCATCAACTTTGAAGCTCTTTTGTAGTAGAACAACAAAAAGAGCAATAAAGATTCCAATCGTCACCATAACGGCTATTTCAATATTCCAGTTCAATACAAAATGCATGGAATATGCCAATCCAGCTAAAATGACGGCAATAATAATCCCCGGTCCAATCTTTTCACGGAAACGATGGGTAAAGACCGCTAATGTTAATAGAATAACGATCGAGAAAAATGCTGCATTAGGTACCGTGTTTCCTCGTACTAAAAAGTAAACGAGGACAATGACTGGCAAAATGAGATAGCCGTGTTGAATCATTGTTTTTCTTGCTGACACAAGCATTTCTTTTGGTAACCCTTTAATGTTGTGCTTAGACGCCTCAATATGAACCATGAATAAAATGGCAATATAACTTAAAATTGCCGGAATGGCTGCAGAACGAATGATTTCTGCATAAGAATAAGGCGTATACTCAATCATTAAAAAGGCCGCCGCACCCATTATCGGTGGTAATAACTGACCACTTGAAGAAGATGCTACTTCAATTCCTCCGGCTGTTTGTGGTCGAAAGCCCACTTTTTTCATTAAAGGAATCGTAAATGTACCCGTTGTAACTGCATTTGCTACGGAACTTCCTGAAATAGAACCAAGCATACCAGAAGAAACAACTGCAGCTTTAGCAGGACCACCTTTATATTTTCCAAATGCTCTAAGCGCTAAATCGATAAACATTTTCCCTGCGCCTGTTGCTTCTAATATGGCCCCAAATAAAATAAAGATGAAGACATATACGGCTGAAACGGATAATGGTGTACTAAAAATCCCAGAAGTTGTATAGGTCATTTCATAAATAAAATTTTCAAAATTGGCTCGCGTATGTCTAAATGGAGGATTTAAATAATGACCTAAAAAGAAATATGCAATAAAAACACTTGCAATAATAACAAGTGGTTTTCCAACGACTCGTCGTGTTGCTTCTAGAACAAGCACCAACAACGTAATCGCAACAACCTTGTCCATATCGGTCATACGGCCCGTTAAAATGGAGCTTGACGTTTGATTGGCATATAGATAATACCCTACAAAAAGGGCTATTAAAGCGATAATAAAATCGTACCAAGCAATTTTCGTTTGTCCTAACCCTCTTTTGATTGGAAAAATTAGAAAAACAAGAACCAGACCTAATGTAAGATGAATAATCATATGAGAACGTGTCCCGATACCTGGTATTAAGCCAAATCCAGCAGTGTACAAGTGATAAAGTGACATTAGTATTGCTATACTTAAAATTAATAGCGCCATCCATCCTCGTACTGATCGATCACTTCCAGCAAGTTCATTTACTTTTTTCTCGAGCTCCGGGTCAGCTTGATAGCTAATTTCTTCTTTCTTCGACATTCTTTCAACTCCTTTACTCTCCAATAAATACACCCTTTTTTCTATTTGTGCTCTATTACTTGAATACGAATACGTTTGCCACTTAAATCCTTAGACAAATCTACGGTCCAATCTTTAAAAAAGAATTGATGAGGGTATAACTTAGATGGAAGTATATTTAAATAATCTAACTCACGATCATCGTGTATAACAAAAAAGCCATCTACTCTCTCAAGCTTTTCTTTTGACTCATAAGGCAAACCTGCACCAAATGATTTCGTCCAGCTTTCCGTTGCAATCATTCGATAATCTTCATCAATTTTGTAATACTCTCTAACTGGTGTTTGTTCTACAGAGTGTAAGTACTCATGATAAAATGTATCATCAGGCTCTATTAGTTGCTCAAAAAAAACTTTATCTTCATAAGGTAGGTAAATTTGCAGAAAATATTCCTGTTTATCTTCTGATGACAAGCTCAACATTGCGATGATTAATAGAAGGAACAAAAAGGCAGTGCTGAAAAGCAGTGCCTTTTTGCTGAAAAACCTGTTTTTAGTTCTCATCATAGTAGCGTTGAGCACCTGGGTGAACATCGATAGACATACCGTCTAAAGCAGTTTCTAACGTAATGTTTTCACCTTGTTGGTGTGCGCTAGCAAATTGATCGCTGTTTTCAAACATAGCTTTTGTGATTTCATAAACTAGATCTTCATCCATATCAGATGAAACAACTAGCATAGCAAGTACAGCTACTGTTGATGCATCAGCTGCTGTTCCATAAGTATCAGCACTTACTGTGAAATCAGTATAATAAGGATACTCAGCCGTTAACTCAGCTACTTTATCAGCGCTAATAGAAACAAGGCTAATGTCTTTTTGAGCATTAAGTTGTTCAACTGCACCAGTTGGCAACCCACCAGTGATGAAAGCAGCATCGATGTTTCCATCTTGAATTGCTCCAGCCGCGTCACCAAAGCTCATGTATTCTGCACTAATATCATCATATGTGATGTCATGAATTTCAAGGATTTGACGAGCATTTGCTTCTGCACCAGAACCAATGTCTCCTACAGCAATACGCTTTCCTACTAGATCTTCAACTGTTTCAATACCACTGTCAGCAGCAGTAATGATTTGAACAACTTCAGGGTAAAGCGTTGCGATTCCTTGGAATCCCTCTAACGCACCATCTTCTTCAAACATGTTAATTCCTTCACTCGCGTAGTACGCAATATCATTTTGAGCTAAAGCAAGGTCCGCATCTCCATCAACAAGTCCGTTGATGTTTACAACAGAAGCACCTGACGAGAACGATGCTGCCAAAACGTTTTCAATGTTTGCATTAATAATGTTATTTGCAAGTGCTGCACCTAGTGGGAAGTAAACTCCTTGCTCTCCACCAGTCATAACAGTGATATCAGTGAAACCACCAGCATCAGCTTCACCAGCATCTTCTGTTTCAGCTTCACCAGCATCTGCACCGCCATCAGCTTCTGGCTCAGCTTCACCAGCACCACCACATGCAGCCAATACTAACATAAGTGCTAGCATCATTAAGAAACTTAATTTTTTCATGTAAATTTCCCCCTTATATCTTTAGTTTTAGTTGCTTTACAGATAAATGGAATTTATTTGTAAAACTGTACCTTATCTATTGTATAGTCAAGTCTTAAAATTTACAACTTATTACTTGGTTGAAAATGCATATTTTCGTGTGACATTTCCTGACTTTTTTCGAGGGTACTGAAAAAGTCAGCTTTTCTTTCCTAATGCCTTCTCTATCTCTAAAAGCCAGAGTTACTACCACGCTTTACAGTGCAAAACAGTCCCTTTACCTCCCTTTTTGCATATATTGGTCTATAGACGATTTTATCAAGTATAGAGAGGATTGAATTAGGTGTTTTATCAAAGCTATTGGATACCTCAAGCTTTTTTTTATCGACAACAAGACTCTCCATTTCCGCCTGTAGATATTAGCTACTTTCAACAAGCTTTAACCTCGTACCAAACGTTACTAGAGCACGGCTCTATCATCGTCAATAGTCTTGTTTCTTCCCCTGAAAAGATGAGACAACTAATGGATGCGGCTCAAGCGAGTGATGATGCAGAAGTGGATCGTATTATAAGAGAAACAGGGGTCCCGACTGTTGTAGAAACATCATATAGCCCAACTGGCGTTACGTTTACTCTTAGAGACGAGGCAGCAGGAATACCTTGCTGTACACTTACGATGTATATACGCTGGGGGTTTTAACTTGGGGCTGTCTACACAAGGAGCGTTGCAGTAATTAGAGAGTATTCCTCGTAGTGAAATGAAGCGGAAGCCACTCGACTCCTGCGGGAAATAGAGGTAGGGCCGAGACCCCGCAGGCGCAGCCGAGGAGGCTCGGCACCTCCTTGCGGGTGCGAGTGGCTGCAGCGTAATGGAACGAACATGGGAAGAACACTGAAAAACATGCCCAGAATATATAAATTTTAAAAACGATTCGCTGTTTTTTATACTTGTAAAGAAGCCGCGGCCAATGTTGCTTCCGTGGCAACAATTGTTACGTTTAATTGTTTCATGAGATCAATATCATACGTTTGTGTAATCTCGACGCCATTTTCTTCGATAATACGGACGACAGGATGTGTGCTAAGCTGTTTATTTTGTTTGACAACGATTCCGACTCGATCGTCACTCAATGTAACCGTTAATCCAACTGGATAGACAGCGACGGTCCGTCTAAATGCTTCAACTAAGTCTTGCTCAAACTGATTCCCAACACCTGAATACAACAATTCTAATGCTTCATGTGGAAGCATAGGTTTTCGGTATACTCGATTTGAAGTCACCGCATCGAACACATCCGCTATTGCTATGATTTTCGCATAATAATGAATATCATTTTTTTGTAACCCTTGAGGATAGCCTGTCCCATCTAAACGTTCATGATGCTGCAAAGCACAATGAGCTGAGAGCAAAGAAATATTCGGTGCATGGCGCAAAATATTATAGCCTGCCATTGAATGATTTTGAATCACTTTAAACTCTTCATCTGTTAGACGCCCAGGTTTATTCAAAATTTCAACCGGAATGGTCATTTTGCCGATATCATGGAGTAAGGAGCCCATACCAATCTCCATTAACTGCTTGTCCGTAAATCCAAGATCAACAGCTAAACCGAGAGTATAGACCGTTACATTTAAGGAATGAGTAAAAATATAACTATCATACACAAACATGTCTGATAACAATGTGAGCGCATTTTCGTTGTTTTTAATGTCAGACAAAATGGCACGAACAATCGTCGCAAAGTCTTTATTAAAATGGTCCATATTAAATGACTTTTTTAATTTAAGATTAGAGGCAATTTCTTGAAACTCAGTCTTGATCGTTTTGATTGCTTTTCGCTTTGTCTCTACTGAAACACCTGTCTCAATTTCAATACCATTGGTACGCTCATCATGAATATAGATAAAAGAAATGCCTAATTCATACAGACGAGTGAGAGAACGTTGCGTTAACTCGACTCCCTCATAAAGAAGGATCTGTCCATTATCATTATAGATAGGCTTAGCAAGTTGTGCTCCCTCTGTCACTGATTTTACCGCAACTAATCTCATGTCCATCTCCTTCTAGTGACCGTTCAATGTAATCATCCTACCAGTAGATCTAGATGAACTCGCACTCACTATTAAAAAGAAACGCTCTTACAATCAGTTTACATCATAATGGACACTCTGCAAGTAAATCCCTTCCAAATTGGTAAATTTTATTTAGAAAAGCGATGGAATATGTAGAATTTTAGGGATTGACGTAGAAAAAGAGGATAAATGACTTGGTTCTTTTCACCTACGAAAAGGCCTCCCAACATGTCCTCTAACATTTGAGGAATAGCTGAGAAGCCTTTATCCGTAAAGAACGAAGCCCGATCATTATTTCATTTTTAATAATGCATCTTTCCCCTTCATTCCAGCTTGAATTCCAAGCTGTTCTGCCTCTAATGTCACAGACTCTAATGGGGCTTCTAGTAATTGCTCAATGGTACGTACGCCAACGGCACGCCCTGCAACAATCTTTCGATCAATTAACTTTTGATTTGTATTAAAAAGGTTAATATCGAGTGCTCCACACATAATATACCCTGTATCATTTGTGACAGCCATAAAATTGGTTTTCGGTAACTTCAACGTAACAGCAATAAACGTTTCGCCTTCAATTTGAATCGGATTCATCTCTAGCACCGTTATGCCCTCCTGTCATCGTTTTTCAAATCATTCTCATTAGTACGATATGAAAAACGATGTGGAGGCGTGAACCTAACTTATGTCCAATTTTTTTGAAGCTTCCATGAAAGAACATCACGTAAAAATTCCGGCATAAAATACTGTTTCCCCGTTGATTCTGCAATCTTTGGAAACAAGTAACCAAAAGTGTACATGTCAAGAGTAGCTAACTTATACGTTTCTTCTTTTTGAAGAGGAACTCCTAGTATATAAATCTCCTCGTGCTCGTTAATCTCAATCCCTGTAAAATGCATTTTCCCTAATACTTTCCCACGAAACCCAAATCCCTTTAATTCAAGATGGGTTAATTCCTTCGTAAGAGAGCGTTTAATCGTTGCTTCTAAGTCTTCCCCTGTTAATGTTACAACACAAGGATTAATCGGATGTGGACAGATGCGATGAATATCGCCTCTTGTGATCGTCCCTTTTTCTAACGAATCAAGCAGAACGCCTGCATTCATCATCCCAATGTGTTCATTACACCATTCAGTCACTGCATCACATAATAATTGGGCAGCTTCCGTTTTTTCTTGCCATTCAATGGGAAATCTTTTCGGCAATGTTGTAACCTCTTCACTTAATATTTGTTCTGCCTGCATTTTCAGTTCTTTTAGAAGTAGGTCCGTATTAGCATCTGTTAGTTTCTTTTTCACATCAACTAACATCGCTTCTTTTTTGTAGATAGAGCGCGTGTTCATATCAAACGCAATCTCAATCTTACCTAGAAAAGCACCATTTTTCCCAGCCTGAGCAATTAATGTGTTATTAATATACAATCCTGTCGGCAAAACATGATGCGTATGTGCACCTACAATGACATCAATACCGGGAAACTCGTGAGCAATTTCCTCATCTTTTTTTAATCCTAAATGGGATAACAGGACGATGATGTCAGCTTCTTTCCTTAGCTCAGGCACCACCTCTTCTATCACCTTCTTCGGATTTAAAACGTCCCAACCTAATAGGTCATAAAATTGAGTAAATGGCGCTGTAAGACCAAGCAGCCCAATTTTAATCCCATTGTTCATCGTGTGAATAACAGAACGCTTTGCCCACTCTACATGGCTTCCATCATTGTTCAGTAAGTTTGCTATCAAAATTGAGAAATTTGCTTTTTCATAAAGATCATTCAATTGGTCTTTCGAAAACGTTACACCTTCGTTATTGCCAATCGTTACATAACTCGGTTGTACCTCATTTAATAGTTGAACGTTCCCTTTTCCAAACAATGCCTCTGTAACAGGATTACTTCGATCTGCATGGTCTCCAAGATCTACATACAATGAATCTTCATCTCGTTCTTTTTTTATATAGGAAACCATTTGTGACCAATGATCAAAACAGCTATGAATGTCATTGCTGTGAAAGATCTTCACTCTCTCTATTGTCAAGTACGGTCCCCCCTTTCACGGGCATTGAAAAAGTGAAAATCGTCCTTTTTCATTACCCTTAAACAAATACTATGTAAGCCCTTCATATATTAAACGAATCGCCATAACAATTAACAGCAATCGTAGTATAAAGACAAGCTTAGTGCTTGATAACCTACGATTGATCGCCGCACCAAGTGTCCCACCAAACCACGCACCAGGCACAAGTGCTAACGCATAAAGCCAATTCACATTCCCTTGTAAAACATGAGAAATTGAACCAACCATTGCAGATAACAAAATAATGAACATGGATGTAGCTACCGCCAAATGAGGAGGAAAGGCAAACAGAACAATCATAGCTGGTACAAGTAATGACCCGCCGCCTATCCCAAATAATCCTGAAAGCATCCCTACAACAAAGGCAATGATCAAAACCGGCAAAACCCTGTACCCATATGTATAAACCGTTCCATCTTCACTTTTGTACGACCTTTCAATTCCTTTTCCTGAACGAGGTAAGGGCTTTAAATAGTGTCGAATAAAAAGAATGAACGATACAAATAAAATAAAGAAGCCTAGATAAATTTGGAATGAATTTGTATCAAACCCGCGATTTAACCAAGTTCCTACAATTGCCCCTGGACCACTCGCACTAAAAAAAAGCAATCCACTTTTATAATCAACTGTTTTTTGTTTCAAGTAGGATAAAGTCGCAGAAATCCCAGTGAATATCATGATTAAAAGCGATGTTCCAACTGCAACTTGTGGGGTAATATCAATTAATGCAAAACTTCCCAACATGAGCAATGCTGGTACAACGACAATTCCACCCCCAAGACCCATCAAACTGCCTAGTGTACCTCCTAGTAATCCAACAAGTAGCAAAATGATCCAAACCATTTATTCACCTTATTCCTGTATATTGAATTCCTCCAAACAGGGAAGAACACCCTGTTTCTTGACGTTTCCCAATGGATGTTTGCATTGGCTTCTCTCGCCGTGCGCTTTCCTGGAAGTTCACTCAAAAAGCTTAAAACCATTACGGCGGCTCCGCTCAATGCTCCGGCTACCTCCAAACAGGGAAGAGCACCCTGTTTGGAGGTAGCCTAAAATAAATCTAATTGTCTTGGGGCTAATCCTTGGTATTCTATTCCGAGCATTTGTATCAGTTGTTTTGCGTTGGTTGCTGCGTCGCCGCCTGAGTTGTTGTTGAAAATGATGAAAATATCCTTTGTTTGTTTTGCTAGTGTTTCAATGTTTTCTTTCCATTGGCACAATTCGTCTTCATTATACTTATATAAATAGCGAACATCTCGCCACGTTCCGTCTCCTGGGTCATTCCAGCCGTGAATGTTGCGTCCGTGGAAGCGAATTAATGTTTTTTCTGGATGAGTCGCTTCTAATACAATTGGGATTGAACGCATTCCGGCCTGTGGCTCATCGCAAATACTATGTATCCATTGCTCGTTTCTCATAAATTGCAATGTTTTTTCTTTCATGTTCCCATCAAACCATGAACGGTGACGGAATTCCAGTGCTACTGGAAGGTCTGTTAGTTGCTCCTTTACATAACGGACCCATTGAACATGTTCTTTTTTACAGTCAAACCATGGTGGAAACTGACAAAGAATCATCGCTAATTTATTTGCATGAAGTAAGGGAGTTACGGATTCTCGAAACGCTTCAAACATCTCTTCCTTCGTTGAAAACGGATCAATGCCGCGCTGATGCCCTGTCATTCCTTGAAAAGCTTTTACAACAAACCGAAACGTATTCGGTGTTTCTTTAAGCCACTTTATCATATTCCGAAGAGGTTGAACCGCATAAAAGGAAGCATCGATTTCGACAATTGGAAAATGACCTGCATAAACTTCCAACTTAGATTGCCTATTCATTCCTATGTATAAATCATCATGGTCTCCCCAACCTGCTAGGCCTATATAGATCATCCACCTCAACTCCCACCTACTTTTGACCACTCATTAATTTTACCATGAAACTTCATGTTTACAGAATATTTATAACCCTCTTAACTCAAAAAAGAGACACAGCTTGGATGTTACTTTTTCTCTCGATCTTCAATTATATCAGCAACGTCCCAATTGTATACGTTGACAAGATGAGTAATCGACTGACGAGTCCGGTAATCTTGTGGATCATAAGGAATCGTTATGGATGTATGGCCATCCGAAAACGTATAAGCCGTAACAAGTAAGGAACCTTCTTCAACCAACCTCGTCACTTCCTCAACATCTTCCCATGAAATTCTAGTTTCAGATAAGCTCCAGAAGGAATTTCCTTGAACACCTTGCTCATCAAAATAAGCATAATGATAAATAGAGAAGACAAATAGCGGAACAACCATGAAAAGGAAAACAAGATGGAAGCCAGTCCACTTATAAGGTTTATCTTTCTTTTCCGAATACATTTTTGTTAGTAAAAATGAAAACAAAACGATCGCTATCAAGATCATTCCACTTCCGAATCCAATATAGGCAGCTGCAGGACGAATAAAGGTCCAGTGATCAGCCGAAAAGAAAAGCATATCTTGAACGAACAAGACTACAATAACAGGCAAAAAAAAGGCTGTAATTACTAAAAGAAGGCCCGTTGTCATAATGTATGGAAATAATGTATCTGAATCCGTTTCTTTAAGTAACTTCATTTTAACAACCTCCTCGTTCCCAACTCTTCTATACGTTAGGCTAAAGATGAAAGCTTGCTTCTATTTTGAGGTGAACCTCCTGTCCTTTTCATGAGAACAGGTGCGTTCCATCCCCTTTTCATAAAAAACTTAGTCCATAATGTTCGTGTTAATTTCAATCAATGTGCCATTGGGGTCTCTAAAGTGTGCTACACGTATTCCCCAATCTTCTCTTGTATGTGGTACTGAAACAAATAAAACCTTTGATTTTAAAGATTGGAAGGTCTCATCTACATCATCTACTGCGAAAATTAAGACAACTTCATTTTTGGGAAGATTCCTTTCGTCATCATTTGATTCATTTAGATCTTCGAGCATTTGTTGTTTATCAAAAATAGCTAGTTGCGTTTGTCCAACTTGAAATTGAGCATACTTGGTATGTTCAGTTCCCCATGTGCACTCAAAAGAAAGAGTGTCTTTATAAAAGAAGTAACATTCCTCATAATTGTTTACTAGAATTCTTGTATGTGTTAATTTCATTTTTTCTTTTCTCCTCCCTTTTATCCTAGGCTTGTTATTAGCCATCTATCTTTTCCAAAATTAACCTTATGCTTATTTTAGCATGAAAATTTATGTGTGTATTCCACTAGACTATTAATAGAAAAAGCCTACATGTTTTTAGTCATGTAGGCTCTCCTCTTAATATTCAGCTATTATAATCGGCGTTCCAATTGTCACATTCACACTGCCTTCATTCCCTAAATCTCGTACACCAATTTGCAGGTTCACTTTTTCTGTCTCATTGATTGAAATTCCGTTCTGCCACTGATCGGTGTAAGCAGATAATGAAATAAATGTCTCCTCTGCTATCCCTTCCTTTACTTCTCCTGAAAACTCACTAACTAACTTGTTTGCCATTTGGTCCAATTCCATATGTTTCTTCATTGACCCTTGCACCGTCACGTAAATCTCTTCACCTTGAATGTTTTCCGAAATGATGTCATACATCTCATCTTTCCATCCCTTACCAGACATTTGATGAGTCATGCTCATCATCTGTGTTCCTGCACTTTCATGTGACGTGATGACAACTCGTTCTGTACCGATTGACGTTTGTTTTGTCCCTACTCGTTTGCGGTATTCGCCATTTCGAACGTTCTCTTCATTCCAATCAAACTCACGATTTTCTTTTTCTAAGTCCTGAATCATTTGATCAACAGATTGAGAATCCCTCACCATTTTACGATCAAACTTTGAGTAGACAGACCATGATTGCACATCTATCTTTTCCGTTTTTGTAACCTCAATGATTTCTTTTAATTCTGCTATTTTATTTGTATCACTGCTCACAGACTGAACAGAGTATAATCCGACCAAACACATTACTAGTACACTATAAAGTAAACTATTCTTCATCATTCTCCTCACCTCCTTAAACAGCATTAACAGATTAATAGATAAGTAAACATATTAATATCATTTATTTACTTATAAACATTTCTTTTGTAAAGAGTGTTCTAGTAATATCTTTTTCCTCTTAGTGAAATGGAGCATAAGTCACTCGACTCCTGAGGGGAATAGAGAAGCACACTGAAAAAGTCGTTTTTTCGGACTTGAAAAGTCGCTTCGACCTCGCTACCGGGATGGGGGGCACGCACCAGCAGGCGGGCGTTGAACTAACCGGCTACGCCGGTGGATTTCAACCTGCCCTTCCCTCCTGCAGGAGTCGGCCTCCCATCCCGTCCGCTTTTTGAGAGGATCGATAGCAATTCCCAGAGAAAACAAGGTCTAATAACGTTGCATGGTGAACCACAAATCGCTCAAATCCCATCGTTAAAGAGAAAATGAATATGTTAAAAGAAATCGTAGAAGAACAAGTTAAAGATAAGTAAAAGGAACAAAAGTAACCTTAGCAGGGGAATG
>NZ_BAUT01000051.1 GCF_000513095.1 Halalkalibacter wakoensis JCM 9140 | reverse complement strand
CCCTCCCCCCAACGCCACGCACCCCATATCAGTTCTCACTCCACAAAAAAACAGATGCCGCTCTCATCAGCAGCATCTGTCTATCAAATCATATTACGGACGGAATGGTTCATGAATGGCGCGTGCCATAAAGAGCGAAAATTGTGCTCGTGTCGTCGTTTCATTCGGTCTGAATGCTTTTCCGACTTCCGTTGTGATACCGTGGTGGGCGATCGTGTTAATTTGTTTGAAATTTGGAAATGAGCTCGTAATATCAGTAAATGAATAGTCGTGATCAGCTTCTTCTAACTCAAAGGCACGTGCTAGCACAACCGCCATTTGCGAGCGGCGAAGCCCTTCTCCAGGATTCATCTTGCCATCGGTTCCACGCATGAGGCCATGGTATTCTGCTATTCTAATAGAATTATAGGCACTTGAATGGCGGGAAACATCCGTTGCCTTCAACTCATAATCAACTGGAGCTGTTAAGCCAAGCTCACGAACGAGCATAACGGCCGTTTGCGCGCGCGTAATCGTTTGATTCGGGGCAAACGTTCCATCCGGATAGCCGCTTATCACTCTACGGTCACTTAAAAAGCGAATTTCGTCATATGCGAAGTGATCGGACGGGATATCGCTAAATCGAACAGGCGAATCATCCCCTCCTGCACCAGATCCTGCTCCGCCACTGCTGCCTTCTCCCCCTAACGCTCGAATATCACGGTCCACTTTAGCAAGACGCTCTTCTAGGGAGTCAGCGCTTTTTTTCACAGCATCTAATTCTTTCGTAACATACTCATCACTTGCTAATTCCTCTTGTTTGGATGCTCCTACATCTGAACAACCACTCACAAATAAGACAACAGCCATTAACGATAAGAACTTCCTCATCCTGACACCTCATTTTTAAAATAATCAATCCCATGTACGCAAACGAGCCAGAGCTTGTCCACCACTAGCCTCGTCTTACGATTTTTTTCTTTATGACATCTAGTTCCGGGAGGCGAGTAACATAAGCCACTCCGGCAAAAACGAGCGCCGAAATGATTCCAGCAACCATCAACGTAAGCCAAGCAGACGCATTAGGCAAGAGCCATTTTACACCGATTTGTACAAGCACCAGGCTGAAGCAAATCGCGACAATGGGCAATGCGCTTTTCCAATTTTTCAGTTGAATTACATCTAATTTTAACACGATTTTCGCTGCAATCACTAGAAGAAGAAAATTGGTAAGTGCTGAAACCGATGTCCCAATAGCTAATCCAAATGCTCCAAATTGTTCAATCAACATAAAGTTGATCACAACGTTAATTCCAAACACCGAAATAACACTCAACGTTACTGGCAGGACGGACTTTTCCTTCGCATAAAAAAACCTCGTTACGTAAGCATTCGCGGCATGGGCAAACATCGCAATCACAAGTGCTTGAAAAAGTGGTGCCGCGATTAAAGTGGATTCTCTCGTAAAGTTGCCGTATTGAAAGACGACCGTAAAAATCTCTTCTGCATAAAAGAACGCAAAAATCGAAGCGGGTAAGATCGTAATAACTAGCATCCTTAATCCCTTTTGGTAAATCTGTTCAATTTCTCCATCCTCATTTGCCGCAACCTTTCTCGCCAACAGCGGATAAATCACCGTCGTAACAGCTGTCATCAGAACACTTTGTGGAAGCTGAACAATTTTCGAGGCATAATTTAAGCCCGCAATCGCCCCTTCTTCAAGCGTCGAGGCAAAGATTCGATGAATGAGAAAATAAAACTGCAACGTCGCTCCGCCAAGTAAAATTGGAAATCCTAATCGAAGCATCCGTTTGAATTCACTACTCATTTGAAACGCAAAGCGAAAATTCAAGAAGTTCCCTTTTTTCACTAAATAAATAAGCATGACGACCATCGCAAACGAACTGATAATCGCTCCATAAGCGTGAGCGTACGGCCCCATAAATGGAAAAAGGGCAATCGCGATTAGAACGAAGGTTGCATTCATAACAAGTGTGGAGGTCGTCGCAAGCTTAAATTGCTGATTGACATTTAAAATGCCTGTCAGCCACATGGACAAGACGAGAAAAAACGTTGCCGGAGCCATAATCGTAAAGAGCTCACTCGTCAGCGCGAGCTCTTCTCCTGACAACCCTCTAAAGAGCAACCCGATCACACGATCAGAGAACATCATCAGCACCACTGTAAAGGCGACAAGGATAAAGGTCAACCACGTAAACACCGACTGTAAAAACCGCTGTTGCAAGGCACCATCATTCATTTTGCTGTACACCGAAATAAAGGCCGTTGTAACGGCACCTCCGACGACAATATAAAAGAAATTAGGTAACGTGTAGGCTGTAATGACACTATCAGCAACATAGCTTGTTCCGAATTGATAGCCGATGACGACTTCCCGCAAAAAGCCAATCATGCGGGAGCCTAAATTAATGACCGCGACCGCTCCAATAATCGCAAATAATGATTTTCCTTTCATGTAAGCACCTTACCTTCTCTAGCTCTTTTCAATAAAAGAACGAATCAATCCGACAATATGATCACGACCGCTTTGATACTCGGCTGGTTCAAAGTCCTTCACTTTCTCAAGCGCCTCTTCTAGCTGCTCAACTTCTTTTATCCCGATGATGTACCCTGTTTCTGTGAATTGGTCAACAATCTCCACTTGATGGTCGTCATTATGCTCTTGATGGGCTTGGCGTCTCGCAACTGCAATCACCTTTTTCCCTTTTTTGACACCGGTAATAATTGAACCGGTTCCAGCATGTGTAATAACAAGACTCGCTTCTTCAAAGTAACGCTCCATCTCACTGTAGCTCATAAACGGAATCAGCTTCATCTTCTCCGATTCAAAAGACGTATGCCCAAGCTGGACCACGATTTCCTCTGTAATGATGCCTTCCTTTTGTAGTCGTTCTACCGCAAGAAGCAGACGTTGAAATGATAATTCATGTGTACCAAGAACAACAAAGATCAATAGATAGACCCCCCATACACCGCTTTTGGATAAACCTCTTTCATCGATTCCCACTGAACGATAAACAAGTCAGCAATAGGATAGACAAGTTTTCCTGAAAGCGTTGGTGTCGTTGTTTTGGCAAAGCTTTCGATGAAAACGACTTTTTTGCGAAACAGCTTGGCGATATAACACATCGGTACAGCTGTATGAACCCCTGTTGTGACAACAACATCTGGGCGTTCTTTAAGAAAAATCAACAGCGATTTCAAACAGTTATATGAAAATTTAAAAAGATAACTAACTGGATAGTTTCGAGCTCCGTAAACAAGCAGGGAAGTGGGATGTTCTTTCTTCAGCTCTTCTGTAATGGTGGATTTCTCCGTGACAAGATGATAATCATATTCTTCAAACAGCGGCTTCAGTTGCAAAAGCTGTGTTAAATGCCCTCCAATGGAGGAAATGAATAGCACTTTCTTTCGTTTCATTAGACTTCTTACCTTTCCTCTTCTACATTGCCGTAAAGCTCAAGCAGTTTATCGATGATTCTCTCTTGGTCATACTGTTCTACACGTTCAAAACCGTTCTCTGTCAGCGTTTGGCGAAGCTTGGCATCCACTAAAACCTCGTGTAGTCCGTCTGCTAGGGAGGTACTGTCTTTCGCCTCGACGAGACGCCCGTGGTCTTCTGCGAGCAAATAACGAAGCCCACCGACGTTCGTTCCAACAACAGGAGTTCCACATGCCATCGCTTCTAATGCAACAAGGCCAAACCCTTCTAAATGTGACGGCAATACGAACACTTCAGCAGCCGCCATCCAAACAGCCACCTCCTGCTGTGGGACGGCTTCCTTTATTTCAACAGCGAGCTTCTTCTCATCGATCAACGTATGAATCGTCTCTAAGAATGAAGGCTTCTTCGGGTTTCCGACCAAATAAAGCTTTACAGCTGGATCTTTTTTTTGTACTTGTTCATAGGCAGAAAGGAGTTCCCAGATTCCCTTTTCAGGAATGAGATTCCCAATAAAGACAAGCGGACGCACGCCACTTGCAATGCCAAGTGATTCGCGCGCCTCCTTTTTCGATTGTGGTTGAAAAATCGTGCGGTTTACACCCATATTTAACAACGAAACGTTCTCTTTTGGGATACCGAAATCTGAAATGATCGCTTGTTGCAAGTCTTGTCCAACGGCAATCACTTCATCCGCTTCATGTAAGATCTTCTTCGTCCAATTGCGAATGCGTTCGTTCTTTTTAGCCATCCGTTCAATGTCGCCACCATGTGCCGTGACCACCATTCTCGTTTTGAACACCTTTTTAAATAGAAGTGCCAGCATCCCGGTTGGGAACACATAATGAGCGTGGACGACATCATACGTTCTTCCTTTTGCCGCCAACGTACGAAACGTTTGCCACATCCACTTGCTATATTTCAAGAGGACTTGTTTCTTCCCCATACTTGGATTATCAACAGCTACGACATCAACGATATGCCCCCGACTTCGAAGGGCTTCGACTTGGTTTTTAACGAAAATACCGAATGTCGCTTGCTTTGGACCTGGGTACATATTGCTTAGGACGAGAATTCTCTTACTTTGACTCATTGGACTTCTCCTTTTTCATCCAGTTCACAGCAATTCCGAGGAACAACCAGAACCAGAGCGCAATTTGGTGATTCTCCCAAGCTGTGGAAAGAAGCCCCATTAACACAAAGGCAATACCAAAGGTCACAACAAACAACCCAACCCACTTGGCCATAGCATTGTTAGATTCGGAGAATAACGTCATTTCCTTCAACACTTTGAAGAAAAAGGCAGCAAAGAGGATGACACCGATGATGCCATATTCAACTAGAACATATAGCGCATTGTTGTCAACTGTTCTCATCGTCGACGGCAAGCCTTCGTTCATAAATTGATGAAACGGAGAATCAAAGACAAAAGCCGCGTTGCTTCCGAACATTCCTGGTCCTACTCCTGCAATAGGATTGAACATAAACACTTCAAGTCCACTTAATATAATAAGGAAGCGGTAGTTTTTCGATAAGTCTAACGTGTATACATTCCGTTGCGCAAATCCTTCTAAAAAGACAAGCGCCAAGCCGTATCCGACAACAAAGAGAACACCGAGCACCGCTGATGTAACTAATAAGACGCGGAACGCTTTGTTTTTTCGGTTCAAAATACCAATAATCGCCAAACAGCCAATAAGTGCTAAAAACGCTTGGCGTGAAAAGGTAAACGCAATCGCTGTTAGTAGCACAACCGCGATTATGCTGTAAATCGTTATTTCTTTCTTTGATAATTCGGCACGGAACGCAAATAAATAAAAAGCAACAAGAAGTAACACCGCAACTAAAAATCCAGCAAGTGTGTTACTCGAATCCATCATTCCAAAAGCCCGCACTTCTTCCCCAACAGCAATGCTTCGTCTTTCTGTAATATTCCGAAGTGGAAGTGGAACTAAGAGGGCCACTTGGATAAAACCAATCACCGACTGCACAAGTGCAATTCCAATGATCAAATGAAAGACACGCTTCACCCATGCTTGTGGAATATCCATCACAAGCAGTACAAAAAATAGAATGACGTATTGAAAAATAGCACGAACTCCAAAAATCCCTTGTGCAAACGGAACATTGTTTACAAACATACTAAAAAGGGCAAAGGCAAACAAAATCAGCAAGCTCGTATTTAGTGGATTTTTCAACTTCTCTAGTACCTTTTTCCCGCCAACAGCTGGATGAAAGAGGACTACAAAGACCATTCCAACGAGGATCATTTCACCGATGTACGACATCGGCATACGAATCAGTCCTGGAATGTAGCTTGCCCAAATTCTCGTAAATTGCAATTCAATCGACGTCCAAATAAGTAACGCGACCGTCGCCCACAGCAGCAGCTGATTCACTCGCTCTGCCGGTATCACTTTTTCTATCATCAATCCCACACCAATCACTCTATTTTATAATTTGTTTCAATCCTAACTTCGCTTCTTCTTTTAGCCGTTTGGAAACCGTGACAAAGTCATCTTGTACCGTTTCCCACTTTTGTTCGATTGTTTCAAACACATCGAAAACAGCCGTCGTCTCTTTTCGTACGTGATCGATTTTCACTCCTAGCTCCGATCGATTCAAAACATCCATGAAATCATGAACTTTGTGATGATAACCAATCCCAATAATCGGGGTTTGTGCCACAACAGATAAAATTAACGAATGCAGACGCGTTCCAATGATCAAATCTTGCTCAGCACTGATCGAGACAATATCTGTCGGATGAAGATTGTCATCGATCAACGTGACGCGATCTTTTTCCGTCATTTTTGCTTGGATATCCTTTGTCACTTGAACATCTTCAGGGTATTTCGTTGAGAAGAATGTCACTTCCACTTCTTTCTCAACAATCAATCGATCAAGTGAAGCCGCCATTCCGTCAACATATGCTTCGTACTTCGCTACATCTGGCTCTGGCCAATACTGTGTACTAAAATAAGGAACCGCCGTTACGCCAACCTTTTTAATCTTCTTTGATGGTTCGTGTTTTTTTAGGGCAGGGACAGAAAAAGCAGGATCACCAATCACTTCAATGTTTTTCTGAACGCCAATCGATTGAAGCAACTTCTTAGAATCTTGGTCACGAACCGAGATCGACCTTGCTGCTTGCGTCAGTCGACGGATAAAGAAACGCCCCGCTCTTGTCGTAATCGGACCTGCTCCGACACCATAGATGATAACTTTACAGCCTGCACGGCGACCAGTCATCCCGAGGACGCTGTAAAGGGGTGCATCACGTTTGTACATATCCATCAATAAGCCACCACCGCCAATGATCAAGAGGTCAAGCTTTTTCATGACTTGATGGCTCTCTTTCACTGTTTTCAAACCAGATGCAAGGACATTTCCTTCTTTGTAGAGAAGCGGAACAGACTGTATATCGTAACGTGCTTTCGTATTGTCTGGATTGTTGCTAAAGATCACGATATCCTCTTTCTTTATGCCTACTTCTACTGTAAGCTGATGGAGGATTCCTGTTAAAATCGCTTCGTCTCCATTATTATTGTGTCCATAATTACCTATAATTCCAACTTTCATCTAAAAACGTCCTTTACTTATTTTTCGTTTGGCGTCTCAAGTGGAGCTCATCTAAGTACTGCTCCATCTCGTCTTTCAAATCATCACGTTCAAGGGCAAATTCGATCGTTGTTTTAATAAAACCCATCTTCTCGCCAACGTCATAGCGCGTCCCTTGAAATTCATATGCTAACACGTCACGTTGCTCACTTAATGTTTGTAGCGCATCGGTAAGTTGAATTTCTGCCCCTTTTCCTGGTGAAGTCTTTTCAAGAATCTCAAAAATATCAGGTGTTAAAATATATCGACCCATAATCGCAATTTGAGAGGGTGCTTCACTTTGCTTCGGTTTTTCAACAAGGCGGTTGACTTTATGAATCCCTTCGCCTTCCTGCTCACAATCAACAATTCCGTAACGTTCAACGTCCTCAAGTGGTACTTCCTGCACACCGATGATTGGACTTTCATGCGTTTCGTACAACTCCATCATCTGCTTTAAGCAAGGATTGTTCTCACTTTTCACAATATCATCACCTAATAGCACCGCAAACGGCTCATCTCCAATAAATTTACGCGCACAATAAACAGCATGTCCAAGACCTGCTGGCACTTTTTGACGGATATAGTGAATGTCTAATAAGTCCGTACTTTGTTGAACAGATCTTAGGAGAACATCTTTCCCTTTTCTCTTTAATTCATCCTCTAACTCAACCATTTTATCAAAATGATCTTCAATCGCACGCTTGCCACGACCTGTAATAATTAAAATATCTTCAATCCCCGACTCAACAGCTTCTTCAACAATATATTGGATTGTTGGTTTATCAACAATTGGTAACATTTCCTTTGGTTGTGCCTTCGTTGCAGGAAGGAATCTAGTTCCAAGACCTGCCGCCGGAATGATGGCTTTTTTTACTTTCAACAGGAACGCCTCCTAATAAAATGTTTAACTTCTTCATTATACAATAATCGACACAACTCTTGCATTGGATAATCAAAGAAAGTTGATTTTTTAGCCTGATGCCTGGACTGTTCGCTCTTACAGCAGATGCGAAACAAGACACATCCAAAACAAACAAAAGCGCTCGGTTGTTCACCCGAGCGCTTTCACCTTGTACCTAGTATGACACTGATTAGCCATGTACGCACAGCTCTTCCCCCATAACAATCCAATTGATCATATGAGTCTATTTATTACCAATTATAAAAATCTTCAATTCCTTTTATAACTGCTTTCGCGACGACTTCATTGAAGTCTGACCGCTTCATTACTGCTGCGTCCCTACTATTTGTAATAAACCCTAATTCAATGAGAACACTTGGCATTTTCGTTTCACGAATGACGACAAAATTGGCTTGTTTTGCTCCTCGATCACGCATCCCCAGATCTTCTACTAACCGTTTGTTAATTGCTTCGGCCAATGCTTTGCTTTCCTCGCTTGAATGTGAGTTATTCCAATACGTTTCTGTTCCTGTCGCTGATGCCGACGCAGCGGCATTTGCATGGATACTTATAAAAAGATCGGCTTTGGCGTCATTGGCTATTTTGGCTCTTTGACTTAATTCAAGGAACGTATCGTTATTACGTGTCATAACCGTACTAGCTCCCAAGTCTTTTAGCCTTTTGTTTAATTCCAAACCTGCACCTAGGACAACATCTTTTTCACGAAGTCCATTTCCGACTGCACCAGGATCTTTCCCGCCATGACCCGGATCAATCGCAATAACAAGATTGCCTAAACCGCTCCCTTCACCAGGCTTGCGAGTGACCAAATAATCCTTGTGAGTGTATGCCCACTGGCCATTAAATTTAATTAACGCCCAGTTTCCACTATAATCATAAATATCAACAATCGTACCGAAGCTTAAGCGACCAATCGTCTCGGTACTTGCACTTGGACCTTGACGAACATTAAGAGAATTGGCAATAACTCGTCCCTCTTCCATCACTTTTCGATCGTCAGAAGGAGACGTACTACTTCCTATTTTTTGGATGTAGTTTTTATGTACATATGCTACACCGTTACCATGTTTAATCTCAAACCAATTGCCAACTTCCCCCAAAATGTCAACCGTTGTACCAACAGTTAACCTAGCTAGCACGTCTCCATCCATATTCGGCTGTGAGCGGACATTTAAAGGTGTGCTCGTATTCGCTACTTTCCCTTGATAAAGAACACTTTGTTCCGTTACATCTAATCGGAAAGATGGTTCAAACGACCTTGCCACATAAGCTGCGAACTGAGCTCTTGTTGCGGACTGATTAGGCTGAAAACGGCTTGCACGTTCAACAATCCCATTTCGTTCTAAGGCAGAAATTTCTCTCACTGCATAAAAATCAGCAGATACATCACTAAAATGACTTGTCTGTGTACCGGTTAAGTTAAAAGCCCGTGTTAAAATGATAGCAACATGCGCTTTGCTAATGGGATCACTTGGACTAAAGCGCCCATTATTACCTCGGAAGATTCCTGCGCGAGCCGCCCGTTCAATCGCACTATATGCCCAATGATCAGTCTCACATCTGAGAATGTTTGACCGCTTACTGATCCTCCAATTCCTAATGCATTCGTCATAATAACAGCCGCCTGTGCCCTCGTTAGGGACTCATTTGGACGGAAGTTCCCACTTGCATCGCCAGTTTGAATTCGCTTTTCGTATAAATAATGAATTTCATTATAAGCATATGACCCTTTCGCCACATCGTTATACTCAAATTCATCTGCATAAGCGGGAGGTTGACCACCTATGAGCGATGGAATACAGAGAAGCACGGCCATTATTACTAAAAAGACTTTCCTTGTTATCACCCTTAATGCCTCCTCCTAAAAAACTACTAAACTATTTTCTTTGTTTTCTATAGAATATCATGGATAATTTGTCGAGACTATGTTTTGTTTGCATTTTATCAAAAATAGTCATTTCAGCTTAGTTTTGGTCGAAATTTGACTAGTGATAACATCATTGAGGTGCTTTGCAATTTGCTTCCTCTCTTTCTTTTTTCGATTAAATCGGCTACACTAAACATGGTATTAACAATGAAGGTGGGGGAACATGAAAAACTTTTTTAAAATTATCGGAATTACATCTACGCTACTACTACTATCAACAGGCTGTTCAACGGCCCAAATGGAACGAAAATTAGCTGAAGAAAACCGAATTGATACCGAAACCTACGCTTATACAGATCCTGAATTTATATATGATGAAGAAATGGTTCAACTACTAGCAAACAAGTTTCGACTTGAGGAATTATCCATCGATAACATTAACACGATTATGGAAGATGAAATAGATGCAGGTCGTTTTAATGAGGTCATTATTTACATGCGCCACTTACTCGATCATGATGAAAAACAAGCGGCTTTGTATATGAATCGCTATTATGATGCTCTGCTAGCCCATGTGGAACATGTTTCTAATCCCTCGGCACAGCTTCTAGTCGATGCAATCCATTCCGCACGCGTTCAATACGAAGTCAACCCAGATGATCAACAAGCGACCGTCCAATATGCTACGTTGCTTCTCTATTCAGAAGAGAACTACGAGCAAGGATTAGACCTTATTTTTTCTCTAGAAAAAGAATTGCTTGAAAACGAAGAAGAGGTTCATAAACGTACGCTGCAAACTCTCGCACAAGCTTATTTAATCGACGAGCAATACGAAGAAAGCCTTGAGCGTTTACTTACATTAAGAGGGTTCGATTCAGACGATTCTTTGTTGTTTTACCAGATCAGTTATGTTCTCGACCTCCTTGGCGAACATGAAGAAGCTGCTGCTTATTTAGACAGAGCCTATTCCCCTACACGGGATTTCCTCGCTCGCTACGGAACAGATTCGTTCGGGTTCTATGCTAGCTTCTTTAACGACGAGGAGAATGAATAAGGCAATCCAAAACTATAGCAAAGAAGAGCTAAACGAACGAAACATGGAAAAAGGGACTCAATCCCTTCTCCATGTTTCGTTCTTTTTTCTTTTTTCTACCAATTTGTTTACAATTCTACTAATCTTCTTTAAGATGGATGTACAGTCAATTTTTAGAAATTTGTTTTCGGGAGGATATCAGATCATGAACAAGATGCAGCGCTTTGCTTTTACTAGTCTTGCTTTTTCTGCTTTGTTGTTTATAAGTCCATCAGCCTTTGCTTCAGAGGAAGAAATAGGTAGTGAGCTTGAACCCGTTTCTGTTGAAGTCGATAGTTACGAGCCACTGTATGCTGATGTATCAGAGCAACACTTTGCCAAAGCAGCTATTCGTTTTTTAAGTGAGAGAGGGATTGTTTCGGGTTCAACAGAGCTTATTCGAACCTGATGCACCATTAACTCGTGCTCAAGCAGCCAAAATTTTAAGTGAAACATTGAACCTAACAGCAAACCAATACCGCCTGCAAGCAACCGATGTTTTAGATTCACACTGGGCCATTGATTCCTTTAAAGCATTAGAAAAAGCAGGGATTATGACCGGTACCAATGGAAAGTTACAACCAAATGCCCATGTGACAAGAGCACAAATGGCTTCTATGCTTACTCGTGCATTTGATTATGCAGGTCCAACAAGCTTTGCTTCTTTTACCGATATCGATCGTGACTTTTGGGCTTATCACGACGTTAATACGTTAGCGGCAAACGGAGTCACGACTCAAGTAAACCAAGCTTTCCGCCCAAATGAAGAAACGACTCGTGCACAATTCTCTTTATTTGTCGCACGAAGCTTAGATGATCGATTTAAGGTGTATTCATCTAAATGATAAAAAAAGACGGCTCCCGGCGATGCCGTCTTTTTTTATCGTGTTCGGAAATTCCCCAAAAAACTCGGCCTCTTACAAGTTGTAAGAGACCGAGTCGTCTTCTATCTGCTTCTATTCGTTATTCGCTACTCGCTCATCCACCCGCGCTAAAAAGACGGCGAATTGCCCACGGCGTACGGATTCATTCGGTCTAAAAGCATCACCTTCGACTTTTGTTATACCATTATAAGCAAGTCGGTTGATCGCTTCAAATCCGCTGAAAGAAGAGTCGATGTCTGTAAATGACACCTCTCGTGTCGGCTCAGTGAAATCCTCACCGAATAGACGAGTAAGCACCAAAGCCATTTGCGAGCGTCGGAAAGAATCACGCGGGCGTATTGTCCCATCGGAATATGGCGTTAAAATGCCATGAGCTTCCGCAATAAGCATGTACGTATTGTCTTCATGATCCGTTGCCTTTGACTCAAAGCCTGCTGGCAACGATAACTCTAATTCCTCTACTAGTATTTTCGCCGCATGTCGCCTTTGCAAAGGGATGTTCGTCCCAAATGTACCATCAGGATAGCCACTTAAGGACCCTCGAGCTTCAAGCATCGCAACAGCGCTTCTCATTTCCGTATTTGTCACTTGAATATCCGGGAAAATACTAATCTCACCCGGATGTAAATAAGAGGATGCGAGATAGCCCGTTTGCGTTCCATCAAGAGACTTTATTTCATAAAAGGCAAACAAATTGTTCAAATTGTTGTCATAATAAGGTCCACTTACGACTGTAAATGGGTGTGCATGCGTGACTTTTTCAAAAGAAGAAGAGGTATTCGGTTCAGAGCGAAGATTCATCGCTTCATGTTCTGGATGAAAGGTGAAGACAATCTCTCCCTCTTGAAACATTTGTCTACTTTCCGTTCGTTGCTTCTTTAAGATTGATAGATTCCGTTGCTCTTCTAGAAAACGCATAATGTTGCCACCTTCGTTGTATGTCACTTCAAATGAAGAAGGTGGGTTCGTGCGTAACAGGGCGCGTGATTCAATCGTAGCAAAAATTTGATCTTGATACGTTCGATTTGAACGGTTCGGATCATTTCGTTGCTCTAATCCGTTGTATGCTAGGACAGGAAAATACCAGCCTTCTAAAATTGCTGGAGATGTCACTTGTTGAAACGAAGGCAACAAGCGGCCTTCCCACGCTTTTTTCTCAAGAAGTTGCATAATCCCAACTTCAATATTATAAGCGATATCGTCTTTCAATCGCTGTTCATCAATTCCTTTTTGCTCCAATTCGCTTGGACTCATCGTCACTTGCATTATGCCAATGCCACCGTCTCCATCAGCATTTAAAATCGGATCACCGTTTTCATCAAATTGACGCATCTGCGTTTCTTGATAGGCAATCGCCAGCACAATCTCTGGTGGCACATCATACTGAATTGCTAACTCAGAAAGCAAGGCTTTCCTCTCTGCAATGGTTCCATTTTCAGCTGCTGTCGCTCCAGGGAAAACGAAACATAGTAAAGTGAATACAAGCAAACTGACTCCGATTGCTTTTTTTCCCATCGTCCTCTCCCCTTTCTATCAAATAAAAGGGCTGCTCCTATGAGACGAACAAAAGCTCTTCCTCTTTTGTTACGATCTTATTTGGAGCAAACCCCTCTTACTCTACTCTTCTTATTGTATCAGACTGCTAGAATTGATCAACTGTCAATTCGTATGGGCGAATACTAGGATTGCCTTCAATATCTTTGACTCCAATGAAATATTGTCCTTTTTCTAACGTAGTTTGCAGTACTTCTGCATCCCCTTGTCCATATTGCTTCGATTGTAAAAGCATATGGCCGTCTTTGTCATAAAGGGTTAGCTCACCATCTAGATCAAATGGGACATCAAGCGTGATTTGGATATCTGATTTCTCGTCAAGGTCAAAGGAATAATAATGAACATCCCCATCTTTTAGACCCGCTGCTAAGAAATCAACGGCTTGCCATTTGTTGCTTCCAACCTGTCTTACTGGTTTGGCAAGCTCTGGAATCGTTCCTACCGGCTTCTCTTTTGCTTCATGAGCAGGGGCAACTGTAACACGATAAGGTGTTAACGAAGGTGTGTTAAACCAGTTTTCAATAATGATGAAATAACCACGTCCCTCTTTTACTTTGAAGGAGCCATGTTCATCTTCATTATCCCAGCCACGATCAAATAAGTAGGCAGGACTGTCTGGGGCAAGCTCACGATCTCCTTTCACATCTTCAACGATCATCACCATTGGATCAATCGTCGTATACAACTCAGATGGTACGCCACGTTGCTCGTGCTGTTTGCCATGGAGCACTTCGACATGAAATCCATAGACTCCATCTTGTTTGGCCTCCATATAAAACATGTCAACATCACGATTCAAGGCAAAGTTGGCTGTAAACGAGTAATCTGGTAAGTCTTTCGCTGTATCTGGTGTATTGTTCTTTTCATACGCATCACCAGGATTTTCAATTAAGATGTCCGATGTTATTTCATATTGGTCTAGTGATGGCTGAAAGTAAAAGCTTGATAACATAAAGACATATGTTTCATCTCCTTCAAGTCCTACTTGTAACCCTGTACTTAAATCCATTCCATAGTAACTAAATCCGTATGAATCAGCTACAAAGGATAAATATTCTTCTCCGTCCTCTTCCACTACTTTATACACTTCAACAAATGGCTGTAACGTTTCTGTTTCATTCCAATCAAAATGGTAAATTCCATCAACAGTCGGCTCTACTTTCAGAAGATCAATATCATAATCGTATTGGAAATAACCTGTTATGCTCTCCCCAACCGTATATGGTCGCGCTAGCTCTAATAAGTCCGCTAATTCTCCTTCAAAATAATACATACCGCCGCCAACATATAGCTCAAACATTTGCTCAAATTGTTGCTTTTTCTTTAAATAGTTTGCAATCGGAAGCTCTTCCATTTCCTCTTCGTCCATCATCAGAGGAGCATCATCTTGAAGGGCCATTGGGAAATCGTCCTCATCCGCTGGTAGCACTTCTCCACGAATCGTGAGCTCATAAGGGATGTGTGAAGATGTTGCTCGTTCGGAAACATCGTCGTACATCAACATCATAAATGGATCATAATAAAAGGTCATATAGTTATCGACACTTGTTGCTTCAATTACATATTCCTGTCCAGGCATCGCTTCAAACGTCAATGTTTCTCCTTGAGCAATTCCATTTCGGTTCGCTGATGCAAATGGCCAAGGCTCTTGGTCCATCATTTCATCAATGATCTCCTGCGGCAAACCTTCTAGCATGTCCTCTGTTAACTCACGATCAAACTCTTCTGCGAAATAAGCATGAATCGTTGGATTCAATCCTGGAATGCTTGATAAGGAAATTTCCACAACTTTCGGTTCCTCAACCGTGAAACGGTAGTAATCTTGGTCGCCTTCATCGCCAGCTAAATAAAACGATCCCAGACCGCTTTGGTTCGTTGAGAATGGAAGTGATTCAACGTGGACCGGGGTCTCTATTGTATTGTTATCTTCCAAAAAGGTTTCATATTTAGCTAGAGTTAACGTATAAGATGATTCCCCGTTTTCATGATACTTGTTATACGCATCTTTTACGGAAACAACGACCTTTCCATCTTGTTCAGCTTCGAATAAATATCCTTCTATCTCTCCAGATCCAACATCGTTTACCGTAATCGTGTTTTCTGCTTCTACCTCTCCATCAAGGTAAAATTCCAGTTCTGCTTTATAGTCATACGGACTTGTCCCTTCAAGCATCAGCTGAATTTTTTCACCTGCTTGAACGTCTGTGATCCAATAGTGCGTTTCCCCAGGAAATGTGATGGTTCCAGACGTTTCAAAATCTTGTTCTGTCAACGTAATTGGCTGTGCTCGCTCAGCTTGAGCTAACGTCTCACGCACCGCAGTCGGGATTTGCTCAATATCAAATTGTAAAGCAGCAACCGGATCGACTCGTCCATAACCAAACGTCGTATCAAAACCAGTCTCTCCAAGGTCTTTCGCTGATTGTTGCAGGACATACATGACTTCAAGCGGTGTTAAATCAGGGTGTTTTGATAATAACAATGAAGCGACTCCAGCGACGACTGGTGATGCCATAGACGTTCCATCATAAGAACTAAATGACGATCCTTTATAAGGGAGATAATCCGAACTATAGACCTTGCTCCCTGGTGCTGTTACATCAATCGATGAACCGTAATTTGAAAAGTAGGACAGATCATCATGACGATCGGTCGATCCAACACTAATCACTCCTTCATATCCAGCTGGATATGAAGCATAATCTGATGCGCTATTCCCAGCAGCTGCAACAATGGTAACTCCAGCGTCAATGGCTTTTTCCACTGCTTTTTGCATAATTGGAGTTGACGCGCCACCAAGACTCATATTAATCACATCTACCTCTTCATCGACTGCAATCATGATGCCTTCTGCAATTGCATAGTCGGACGTGCCATATCCACCATTGAACACATCAATGGAAACAATATCGGCTTCTGGATGTAGCCCATAGCCCCCCAGACCGTTTCCTTTTTCCGCTGCAACAATTCCTGCAACATGAGTACCGTGACTCCCTTTTAGCGCACGGCGCATCGGCTCTTGAACGTTGAAATCACTAACCACTTTCCCTTTCAATTCCGGATGATCATAATCAACCCCTTCATCAATAATCGCTACTTTCACTTGGTTGTCCCCTGCTAAACTATGAGCCTTTTCAACCTCTAATAGATTCAGATGATACATCTCATCTACTTTAGGGTCTTGTCCAAATTTTCGAATGATGCACTTGGAGCCACCGATTTGACACGAGAGTCCGCAGCATACGCCGCCATCACATCTTCTAGTGAACGGCCTCGAACTTCAATCACTTCATATCCCAATCCCGCTACACTTCTTTTCACTGTCCCTCCTAAGCGACGGTGATCGGATTGTGATAAAGAACGACTTAGCTCCACCACAAATGTATCTTGGCTAAAGGATAGCTCGTCCTCTTTTTGTTTGGATGCTTCCACTTCCTCTGGTATTTCTAGACCAAGACTTTCATATACGTGCGCGTAATCCTTAGAAGCACCTGGAGTCGCAATCGTTGGACTGGCCGCTGCCGCTGGTGCAAATGCAGGGGCAAGCAAGGCAGCCGTCAATAGCGGGACCACGACGAACCGTTTACATACATTCATTTAGTAATTCCTCCTTCTCAACTGACAAGCAATAAAAAAAAGACCATGATTGTAAAGATATGGATACAGTATAACAAAATTACCACTTATTCGCAGTACGAATTAGACTCGATTTCGGTTTTTTCCTAGAAACCTTTCGACACGTTGTCGATGTTTGCTTGAATTTGGCATCTACTTTAATTGTTATACATGTTATAATTATTTATTGAAAAACTAATTAATACGTATCTAAAAAAAAACGATTATATAACTTTTGAATAGAGGAGTTTTTGAAATATGTTATCGACAATGAAAAAGTTAATAGGAGACGGACAAGAGCGAAAAATTAAAAAGTATAGACAAATTGTTGATCAAATTAACTCGTATGAGGCTAGTCTTTCTTCTTTATCTGATGGAGAGCTACAAGCAAAGACCACCTCCTTTAAAGACCTATTAGAAGCTGGTCAAACCGTAGATGACATAAAAGCTGAAGCCTTTGCTGTCGTTCGTGAAGCATCAAAACGAGTACTCGGATTACGCCACTATGATTCTCAGCTTATTGGTGGCCTTGTTCTTTCTGAAGGCGATATCGCTGAAATGCCGACTGGAGAAGGAAAAACCCTAGTCGCCTCTTTGCCAAGTTACCTAAGAGCATTAGAAGGTAAAGGTGTTCACGTTATTACCGTTAATGAATATTTAGCAGAGCGCGACCGTAATTTAATAGGAAAGGTTCATGAGTTTCTAGGACTTTCCGTTGGATTAAATATCCCGAACCTGACCCCTGATCAAAAGCAAGCGGCCTACTTAGCCGATATAACGTACGGAATTGGAAATGAATTCGGCTTTGATTATTTGCGTGATAACATGCTTTACGATTACAGTCAGCGCTCGCAACGCCCATTTCATTTTGCTATTATCGATGAAATTGATAGTGTCCTTATTGACGAAGCAAAAACTCCGCTCATCATAGCCGGAAAAACGCAAGTTAACCCAAGCTTGTATAACATATGTGCCAAATTTGCTCGTGGTTTAAAAGAAGAAACAGACTATATGTACGACCCTGTTATGAAGTCTGTTAGTTTAACAGATGAGGCCATCACAAAGGTTGAGCGTGCGTTTGGGATCGATAACTTGTACGATTTAGAGCACCAAACGTTGTTCCACTTCGTTTTACAAGCAGTTCGTGCTCATGTGATGTTTAGCCGTGATGTTGATTATATTATTAAAGATGGCGAAGTTCAATTAGTTGATATGTTCACAGGACGTGTAATGGAAGGCCGTTCGTTCAGTGATGGACTTCACCAAGCACTTGAAGCAAAAGAAGGAGTGGAAATAACGGAAGAGAATAAGACACAAGCACTTGTGACGATCCAAAACTACTTCCGAATGTATCCAACTCTTTGTGGCATGACAGGTACAGCCAAAACTGAAGAAAAAGAATTCCAAATGCTCTATGGAATGCATGTTATCCAAGTCCCAACGAACAAACCGCGTATTCGCGTCGATCAACCTGATTTTGTTTTTAAAACAAAGGATGATAAATATAAAGCCGTGACAAAAGAAGTGATCGAACGTCATAAAAAGGGACAGCCCGTTTTAATTGGAACGACATCCATTATTCAATCGGAAACAATGGCCGAGTACTTAGATAAAGAGTCTCTTAATTACGAGCTGCTGAATGCAAAAAGCGTCGAACGGGAAGTTGATCTCATCTCGAAAGCGGGACAAAAAAGTCAAATTACCATTGCAACAAATATGGCAGGCCGCGGGACCGACATTGAGCTTGGGGAAGGTGTTGCGGAGCTAGGTGGATTATATGTGATCGGAACCGAGCGCCATGAAAGCAGACGGATTGACAATCAGTTACGCGGACGTTCCGGTCGTCAAGGAGACCCTGGGGAATCTAGACTATTTATCTCCCTTGAAGATGATATTATCTTGCGATTTGGCGAGCATGAACTTGAGAAAATGAAGGGAAAATTATCGTTTGATGAGAATGGCCTCGTTCATTTTTCAGATTTAGAAAAATACATTAACCGCATTCAACGAAATTGTGAACATAACAACTATGCTACACGAGAATATACATTAAAACTTGATGATATTATTAACGAGCAACGAAACGTTGTTTACGGTTTACGTGACAAAGCTTTACTGGAAGAGGACCTGTTAGCACTCATTACACCAATGATTGCTTCTGCGAGTGAGAACATCATCGATCATTATTGTACAGATGAATTACTCGTTGATGAGTGGGATCTAACCGCCATCAATCGTCAATTAAATCAATTATTTCCTCAAACAGACATAAATGTGACAGAAAAGATGGAAGATAAGAGTGAAGTACAAAGTTATGTACGCGAACAGGTAAATCAATATGTTGAACAAATACAAACGCTAACGGATAACCAAAACGTCCAAATGAAAGCAAAACAAATATTGTTAATGACACTTGATATTCATTGGCTTCAACATATTGATGAGATGGATCGCTTAAAAGAAGGAATCGGGCTTCGTGGGTATAGTCAAGAAGATCCGATGCGTATTTACAACCGTGAAAGTTATGCATTATTTACAAATATGTATCAAACGGTTGAACGAGACGTTTGTATTCACTTAGCGAAAAACATCAAACCATACCTTGAAGCGTAAAAGGAGGCGACTGATGACTTCTTTTTGGGAAGAAGCTAGAAAGAAACAACACCCAGATCAATCGACGCTAACGTTGGAAACGTTGATCGGAGCCAAAGAGCATGAGCTGACTTCTACAGAGACAGTGGAAACACCTTTATCAATAGCAACTGATCAAACCTTCTCAAAGGAAGATCAATACGCGTTATCGTTCGCTTTGCTTGAATCACCACCACTTAAAAAAGGAGAGCTCGCTATTAGCGGGGTCTCTGCTTTTTTGACAAACAGTGGCAGCTTAGAAGTGACGGCACTCATTCGTAACGGACTTGATGAGTCGGTGAGGTTCGCAAAGGTTCAGATGGCTTTCTTTACTAAAGCACAACTGATCGCAACAGGAGCTTTTGATTTAACAGCTCTTGGCCATATACCTGCTAGACAGGCGCGTCCGTGGACCTTTGTCTTTGAACGGGATCAACTGACAGAAAGACCTGAGTCAATCATTGACTGGACATTGGCTTTTGACTTAACTCAAAAAAGAGAGTATCACTTCCTTTCTATAAAGGGTGATTGGAACGCAACGTATACAGCCGAGGAACAAGCCGAGATCGTAAAACAAGCATTAGCTAAACCAGCTCCTCCAGAAGGGCGCGTTGCCATCCAAGTGATTTCTACAACACGATTAAAAACAAAGCTAACCAAAACAACCTTGCTCATTCAAAACAATCACTCTCAAACGCTCCGTCTAAAAAATGTGCCATTTGAGTTACGAGGAAAGCATCAAACCGTACTTGAGCAGATTTCCTATGACCTTGCTTTAGAAATCCCGCCCCATACAAGCAAATTAGTAACCGTTCTTCTTCCATTTAAACAAGATGGTTCTAAGGTAGAAGTTCGAACATAAGAAACAACCTAGTCACTTGAAAAAGGTACAAACGCCTTTTTAAGTGACTCTTTATTGATTCGGACGAAAAACAAAGAAAAAAAGCTCGAGTCTACTTGATGACTCGAACTTTTTTACAATAATCTATTACTTTTTAAGTTGGATAACTGGAATTGTTACGTCTTTCTTATCAACCACGACTTCGTTTTTCACAACTTTATAACCATCTACGAAAATGCGAACATCGTAAGAACCGTTACCTAAGTTAAGGGCAGCTGTTCCATTTGTTAAGCTAACGACTTGTACCAGTTTGCCTTCTGTATCAAATGCAGCGACGAATCCTGTTGCATTTGCATTGTTTTCATTCAGTACAAGCATATTAACAGATGATGTACGCTCTTCGACTTCATCAAGAAGAACGACTTCAAATTCTTTTTCCTCACCTTTTGCAATCGTTACACTTGTGCTGTAAGCTTGCTTACCATCTTGTTTAGCTACTTCAAGACTGTACGTGCCAGCAGAAAGATTAGCAAATGATACCGTTTCAGACTCAGCTGCTGTTTTCACACCAGCATACGAATCTGCAAATAAAACATCCTCTGCTGCTACTTCTACTTCATCACCATTTTCATCAACAAATGATAAAGCAAGAGATGCATTTCCACCTGTAGTTACTTCATAGTTACGGTTTTGGATGTTATCACCAGCCGCTACTGTTAAAGAAGCTACTTTCGTTTCAAAGCCATCTGCACGAACAACTACTTGGTATACACCAGGAGCTACGTTTACCGTCTCATATTGACCGTTTCCTTGGATCGTCGTTGTTTCAACAAGCTCTCCAACTTCCTTGTCTTCAACTGAAACTGCATAGTACGAGACAGAACCAGCTGTTGCTTGAGCTAGCGTTCCTTCTGCACGAACGACACCAGATACATTTGCAGAATCTTCTACATCAACAAGTTCTACGTCTTTGTCGCTAGAGTTGTTTTTAGTCACAGCTACATCAACGGTTTTTGTTACTTTCCCTGATTTGCTTACTTGTACTTGGTAATCACCCGCAGCTACACTTGTAAATGTGTAAGCATCGCTATCATTACGCTCTCTTGTTTCAGCTTTCACTTCACCGTCTTGAAGAAGTCTTACCGTTGCACCTTCTTCAGCCGTCACTTCAACCACACCAGCCGTTGTTAAACGATCACCAGCTGTATTAGGTGCTTCTTGATCGTTTACCGTTACCGCAAAGCTAGCTGGAAGAACATAATCACCTGTTACACGTACCGTATAGTCACCAGCAGGAATGCGGTCGAATGCAAACTTGCTTCCATTAATCACACTAGTAGAAATAACGGCACCATTTTGCACTAGTTCAGCTTGTAATCCTTCTGTACGTAGCACTTCATTGACACCTTGTGCTTGTACTGTAAATGCTAACTCATTTGCTTGAACAAGGTTCACATCATGCGTTGCATCTTGACCTTCTGTAATCGTTACTTGACCAAGGTATAGGGCATTATCTGCACTATCGACTTTAATTGAATACGAACCAGATGGTACAGTGATGTCATCAAAGCTGTATTCACCAGAAGCATTCGTCTTGACTGTTTCAAACTCTCCGTCTTCATTGTGAATTTCCACATCTGCATCTGCTAATACAACATCATTTGCATCCTTCAATACTCCAGAAAGAGTCATTGCTTCTACTTTTGACATTTCAATTCCTGAAAGAATGTTTGAAGCTGCATCCGCATGTAGTGTGAAATCAATTAACTCGGATGGATGAAGAGCATTTTTACTGTTTGAAGCATAGTCACGAGATACTTGAAGACGTAGCTTGTCGCCAAAGTTTACGGCTTTTTCCGTATTCGTAATTGAAATTTCTCCATTTTCAAATGAGAAGTCCTCACCAAGGTTAAGCTCTTCAAATTCTTCAGTTGACTGATTAAACTTAGACACAACTACATCTGCTGTTGTTACAGAAGCACCTGTTACAGCATCAACCACATTCGCTTTTACAGTAATTTCTTCTTGATTTAATTGAGTAAGCTCTGAAACAAATAATGATACAGCCTCATCTTCAATTAACGTAGCTTTCTTCGTTTTAGGCTGATAACCCGTTTTGCTGAATGTCACGTCTTGCTCCCCAGCAGCAAGGCCTGCTACTTGATAGAAACCTTCTTTATCTGTAACAACCGACTTGCCACCAACAGTTACTGTCACGCCTTCGATCCCAGTGTCACCATTGCGTACGAATCCTGTTATAGCAGTTGCTGCTGATTCCACGATTTGCTCATCCGTTTCAACCTGTAATTCTAATGCGCGATAGACAAATGTTGCAAACTGTGCACGAGTGACTGATTCTTTTGGACGGAATTGCTCAACATTGGTAATACCTGCTTGAGCAAGCTTGATAATGTTGTCTTGGTGACTTGCGTGTGCTGATTCAAGGTCTGTAATTGTCACCTTCTCGCCTGTATCTTCAAGACCAAATGTGTTCACTAAGATCGAAGCCATTTGCTCACGTGTAATGTTATTTCCAGCACGGTATGTCCCGTCTGGATAACCACCGATAAATCCAGCATCCTTCATCACTGTAAGAACAGGTGCGAAATTATTAACAGATGATACGTCACTGAATGGCGCTGCATCAATGGCAGATGGAACTTCTAATCCAGCCGCTTTAACAAGAATGGAAGCAGCTTGTCCACGGTTGATCGATTGACCTGGTTTGAACGTACCATCTGGGTAACCTGAAATAATTTCCTTTTCAACTAATGCATTGATTTCATCAGCAGCAAAATAATCTGCCGCTACATCAGAAAACATAACGTTAGCAGAAACATTGGCCGGTGTAGCTGCAACACTTGTTGCCACAACAGCTGCAGCTGTTACAGAAGTTGCTAAAAATTTACGATAAGAACGTGGTTGATAAGACATATGAATAAATTCCCCCTGAATGATTAAATATATGATTGTATCGACACCCACAACATCTAGTAGCTGATGTCGTTGTTATTACAAAACCTAGAATACCGCGAAGCTCGGAATCTCTCAATGCCAAATTAATGGAAATAGAGGGGGGCAAAGGGAAGATGCTATTACGATACTTTCAGTACTAGCTAATCTCTTGTTCATTGAATTTCCGCTTCTTTCTTAGGCTATCTCGTGCTACTATGGTCATCGATTCCCAAACGTGTTGTTTCTTTGCTTCCTTTCATCTTCGGTCAAACAAAAAAATAAAAGCCTAGTATGAGTCGGTTCTCATACCAGGCTGAAGGTCTATTTTCTTTTTATTTAACCAACTTTGTAATCGATCGATCTAAGAAGACAGAGAAGTGCGCACGTGACACCGAGTCGCTCGGTCCAAATCGTCCATCTTGATACCCACTCGCAATTCCATGGTAGGCAAGTGTTTCAATCGCTTCGTACGCCCAGTGGTCTACTTCAACATCTGTAAATGTCGGCTTTTCTGGAAGAGGAGCTTCTAACCCGTAAGCACGAACGAGAATCGTAGCCATTTGCCCACGCGTTAAATACCCATTTGGATCAAAGGTACTATCACTTCTTCCTGTCATGAATCCGACACCTGAAATCGCACGAATATCATGATAAGCATGAAAACCACTCGGAACATCTTTAAAATTCGGTGATTGGAACTCATTCGCCTGTAAGTCAAATTCACGAACGAGCATGGATGCAGATTGAGAACGTGTCAAAGGCTGCCCTGGCTTAACCGTGCCATCGGCATATCCACGTAAGATTCCGCGATCTTTCAAGAACAATAAAGAATCATATGCCCAGTGGTCATTCGGGACATCTCTGAACTGATTCGTTGATAGGACCGTTACCGGAACGCGTGTCTCCATATTGCCATATGTTGCGACGATCGCTCCTGTTCCCTTCTCATTCCCAGCTGTAAAACGTCCGTTTGGCGTAATCGTTCCAATTCCTCCTTCGACTCTCCAATTTACTAACGAAGAATCAAAGATTGGATTGGTCCCATTAGTTCGAATGGCATCGGCTGTAAAACGGTGCTGTTCTCCTGTGCCAATCGTAAGCTTTGACGGGGTAATCGCTAATCGATCAAACGAATTAACGACTTTAACCTCAATGCTTCCCACACTTTGTCCATTAATTCGAGCTTGAATTCGCCCTTCTCCTGCTGATGTTGCTCGGAATGTTTTCCCATTCACTTCCCCGACGCCATTTGTGACAGTAAACGTTAGATCGCTCTCACGATACGGAACGGTGTTGTAGTATTCGTCCATCGCGAAATGCGATTTCAGTTCAACCGTAGATCCGACAGCAACCGGTGCTTGAATCGAATCCATCCGCAGTCTCGCTGGAGCCGATGCAGGTGCTGTACTAATCGCTTGTAACGTCGCTGACACACGGCGTTCTGAGCCAGCTGACGGAACATTGGCTAAAGTAGCATACGTTTGCCCATGCTGACGCGCGACCATCGTCGTTGATCCCCCGCCATCAAGGTTTAAGGCGCGGTCGACTCCAAGCGAGACAAGATATTCGGCAAATTCACGTAAAGTCATCTTCTCCACTGTTATCATTTGGACCTTGGTTCCCGTACGATCCACAGCCACAGCCGTCCTTGCGACACGTTGACTTGCTCTCCAATTTGATTCGTTCATCGTTATATGCACTTGTCCATTTCGAACAAGCTGTGGACCGCTGCCAAGCATAAACTGAGCACCTTTCCACTTATCATCAATGTCAACCGAGACCTCTACCGTGTCTCCAGGCTTCATGCTCGTTAATAGATCAATATTTTGTCTACCATGGCCCGATAGAACAAAGCCATCCTCCGGAATTTGAGCATTCCCACTATCTCCGTATCCTCTTACCCGTTCAACCGTACCTGTTACCCGGTCACCAAACTGTAGATTTTTCATATCTTTTGATGCACCACGAACGATCACTTCGACTCCAAATTCATTCGTCCCAGTCCGACCGTTTGTCATCATCGGTGTAAATAACAACAAATCATTATTGCTACGAATATAATTCATATTGGTAATTGGTAAGGAATGACCGTTATACGAAACACTTGAGCGAATATCATAGTGATCTACCGTTGCTTTTCCATTGCTTCTGACTCCAAATGCAATCGGCTCACTACGATAGTGATCGCGACCGCTCGATACGGTACCATAATTTACAACCCTATCATTCTCTGAAATAATACTAAAAGGAAGGCGGTTCGGGTCACTCATATCAAAAAACGTCGCATTGACCGCACCAACAACGCGGTGGCCATCGACGGTTCGCTCACGCGCTTGCTGACTTGTCGTCTTCGTTTGACTAAACGGGATTGGTGTATTCACAGCAAGCTTCGTAAAGGAATTTTCCAGATTAACATCCAAGACATTTGTCTTTTGATTGCTACCATTTATTCTTACACGCTCTTGCCGATAATCCACTCCAGGAGACACTTTGTACGAGGAAACAACCGTACTAGAAGCCTCTACCGTAGCAGGACTACCAAATAGCCACTGTGTCGACAGCAGTAAAACCAATGACCATATTGCAGCAGCGCGTCTACTCATTTTCTTCATTCTCTCTCTCCTCAAAACATGATATTCTACCATACTCATATCTACTTGTAGAATAGGTGAATTGCTAGAGGAAGTCAATATGATAATAGTCTTTAATTCAGCACGAATAGATAAATAGAGTGATAACGATTGCCACAGAGGACGATCTCTGCCATTGTTCGAGAACTCATTCCATTTAGCCATCGCCTCTAAACATTTAAAGCGAATCTTTTATCGATCATTCGATGTTTACTTTCCTTCCAATCAGTCCATCCTATAAATAAGTCTTGCGGTAAGACTTAGGTTGATTAGAACAGCCTATCGTTCTTTTTAAAAAAGAAAGTTGTCTCCACCACAAACGGGTGAGAGACAACTTTTTTCTTTATTTACTTCCACCATAATAATAGTAATATTGATCAGTGCTTCTTGGCTTCTCATTCAAGACAGCGCCAAGCAATTTCGCTTTTGATTGATCTAATTGCTCTTTCGCTTTTAAAGCGCCGTCCCGATCCGTTTTCCCACTGCTCACAACCAAGACTGAGCCATCACAAAGATTTGCAAGCACAATTGGATCCGCCACGGCCAAAACCGGGGGCGCATCAAATAATACATAATCAAACTCTGTTAGTAACTCATCTAATACTTGCTGCATTCGATTAGAACCAAGCAGTTCTGACGGGTTCGGTGGAATCGGGCCACAAGGGATAACCGATAAATTAGAAACCCGAGTTGCCTGAATGACTCCCTCTATTTTTTCCTGTCCCGTTAATAAATTCGTTAATCCAACTAGGTTGTCAACTCGAAATGTGTAATGAACCGTCGGCTTCCGCATATCTGCATCAACGAGTAGCACACGCTTCCCTTGTTGAGAAAGAACAACGGCTAAATTGGCGATAGTTGTCGATTTTCCCTCCCCTGGGCTCGCAGACGTCACAAGAATACTTTTCATCTGCACTTCGCTTGATGAATATTGAATATTGGTACGCAGAGTACGATATTGCTCAGCGATAGGAGATTTCGGATCAACATGACTGACAATATTACGATGATTTGCTCTCTCACTTTTTTTAACTTGCCGATTTCGTCTTATCATTGCTGTCACTTCCTACTCTTTTTGACCGAATTGATTTGACCGTATCTCCCTCATCCATTTGAGCAATTGCCCCAATAACAGGCAGACCTAGGTGCTGTTCAATATCCTGCTCTGTACGAATGGTTTGATCTAAAAATTCAAGTAAAAACGCAAGACCAACCGAAGCCATTAAACCAACAACAAAGGCAATCGCCATGTTCAGTTCCGGATTGGGACTGACTGGAGTTGGATTGGGATGTAGTTCAGCAGGCGCTAACACAACCACATTATCAATTCGTAATAGATTTGAAATTTCCCGTTGGAAAACAGCCGCTGTCGTATTGGCAATGTCTACTGCCAAAGATGGATCTGGGTCTTCTACTCGAATGGTCACGACTTGAGATTGACCTTCTTGTGAAACATTTATTTGACTATTCAATTGACCATGAGAACGCTCAAGGCCTAATTCGCCAATTACTTCATCTAAAATATAAGGACTTTTCATAATAACATTATACGTTTGGATATACTTGGAATCGACATCAAATCCAACTGCTTGGAGTGCAGAACTAGCTCCTGCGGCTTGCTGACTGACGAGTATTTGTGTGGAAGATTGATAGATTGGAGTTAAAGAAAAATAACTGATCAATCCACTTATTCCCACAGCCGCCAACGAAATCACCATGATCATAACGATTCGTTTTTTTAATGTACTAAAAATTTCTTTAAGGCTTATCGTTTCTTCCATAAAATCATTTCCTCCACACCTTTTCCACTGCTAATTCTAAGATTACCACAAAAATAAAAGAGAATGCGACAAAATTCTTAGGTAAATTACTCCAACATCATGCTTTCTACTTAGAAAAATAGGGAACCGAATATGGTTCCCTATCCTTCCTATCAATTTAGTTCATGAACCCTTGGAATTTAAGTAAAGAATCAATCACTCTTGCCATTTGAGCACGAGTCATAGGCTCTTTTGGACCGAATGTTCCATCGTTACGGCCTTCCATAATGCCTGCTTGAAGTAAACGCTCAACATCCTCTTTTGCATAATCATCAATGCGATCAAAATCAGAGTACGTATTTTCTGCATTCGCCGTTCCTAATTTTGAATCATCAAAGCCAATTTGATCCATCGCACGTGAGATCATGGCAGCAGCTTGTTGACGAGTAACAGGTGCATTTGGAGCAAATGAACCATCACGACGTCCTTGAACAATCCCTGTTTCTACAATTGGAAGAAACTCATCCATAAACCACTCATCGCCAGTAACATCACTAAATTGTTTTTTATATTCGCTATCAGAAATCATCGCAAGTGAACGACTTAATAACACAGAAAGTTGAACACGTGTTACAGATTCCCCTGGTGCAACTCGACCATCGGAACGTCCTTGGAACACGTTACGAACAGATAAACGGTCGATCTCTGGTTTTGCCCAGAAGTCCGCACGTAAATCCGTGAACGGAAGTGGTGTACGCTCAGCAACTACGTATTTACTTAACATACGAGATGCAAAACGAACACTTTCTGTCCCGCCCTGTGTTGGAACGATAACTGGAGTGGCATCCACGTTATAAGCAATTGCAAATTGCGGATTCGTTACGCCAGCAACTGGAATGGAACGGAAAATATAGCTATCAAAACGAGTTAATTTCGCTTCACGCTCACCAGAACGTACAGACATCGTAAAGTCTACCACGTCTGACTTCACGCTTGCTCCACTCACTCGACTTTCCAATGAATTCTTAATCGAAGTCGCTTGGCTACCTGATACAACAGCAATTGTTATGGATACCTCAAAGTCATCAGTAGAACTCGCTGTTAACCCAAGAGCCGCACGAATCTTTTCATTAGAAAGTTCGGAAACAGGAATACTGATGCTTCCATCTTCCGAAACAACATCCACAACAAGGTTTTTATTGTTCGCACTGCTTAATGCATCTATTGCTTGTTTCGGAAGACGAAGTTCTGCTACTTCTCCTGCCTCACGCTCAAGAGTGAAGTTAAGACGGTCAGCCTCTGGGTTGGCTTGTACGAAATCAGCGATTTTTTCACCATCGACTTTTGTTACAGCTTTATCGCCTTCGCGTTCAACGGTTGTCGCATCTTCTGGTGCTTCAACGGTGTCGCCACCATCACCAGTGCTTCC
>NZ_BAUT01000052.1 GCF_000513095.1 Halalkalibacter wakoensis JCM 9140 | reverse complement strand
GTGTGTTTGATTAGCTCAAAATGTATCGCTAACGATACGTTGTGATTTTTACTAAAATCACAAAAATAATTGACGAGATATCATGTATCTCTATTTCGCTTGGCTTTTGTTCAGTTTTCAAAGAACTCGTTTGTCGTTGTTTTCCTCAGCGACATTCATTATCATAACATAACTTTCTGTTCTGCGCAACAACTTTTTAAAAGCTTTTTTGCGATCACCATCGAATGAACTAAGCATTCGCGGCGACAAGTAATAATATATCACATTAAATAATTCCGCGCAATAGTTAATTTGAAATTAATTTTTGCGGCTAGATTTAATAATTTATCATAATTCGACAAAAATTTCAACACCCAAACCCTTACCTCCACTCTTCCTCTATTATCACACCATTCAAACTCACAAAAAAAGCCTATGGGTGAAGCAATCGCTTCACCCATAGACTAAAACTCCAACCAAAGAAAATAGAGATTGCTTCTATATAATACTGTTCACACACAAAAATACGTACTCAAGCGATAGAATCATGATTATACCGCCAACTCTCCTGCTACCACTCTACTAAACCTTAAACTGTGAAAGCACCTCGTTCAGCTCTTCTGTTAATTCACTAAGCGATTGTATTTTCTCTACGACGTTTCCGATTGAATAGAGCTGCTCATTCGTAGACGCTGAAATTTCTTCGCTGCCCGCAGCGGTTTGTTCCACGACTGAGCTGATGTTTTCGACATTGCTAAGAACATGTTCATTAAACTTCTTCGAATGATCGACTCCATCTACAAGCTCTTTAAGAACAGTAGAGACATTCTCTACTTTTTCTTCCATTTGTTCAAACGTGTCGAGTGTAAGGTTCATGTGATGGTGCTGTTCTTTTGAGATTTTCACGCCTTGTTCAACCGAAAGAGAAATGGTTGCTAACCCTTCTTTGATGAGCTTTACCATCTCAAAAATATGCGTAGTTGCTTCGGTTGATTCATCCGCTAGCTTTCTGACTTCATCTGCTACCACCGCAAAGCCCTTCCCAGCTTCACCTGCTCGCGCTGCTTCAATTGCTGCATTTAACGAAAGAAGATTCGTCTGCTGGGCAATATTAGACACCGTATGAGCCATGTCTTCAATTTTAGTCGCATAATTAATGAATTTTTCCGTTGATTGCTCAATCGATTGAGTGGCATCAATGTTTTCTTTTAATAGAAGTTGTTGTTCATCAATAACACTACGGCCATTTCCAATTGCTTCGTTCGTCTCTTTCATATAAGCAACCGATTGCTGAGCTCTTTGAACATTTGTTGCAAACTCTCGGTCCATTTTTTCAATTAGCCCAACAGAACTTTGCAAATCCTCAGAGATCGTACTCGATCCTTTCGAAAGCTCATCCGTTGAAACGGCAATTTGTTTACTTGATTCCGATAACTGTCGGTTTTCATGCTCTAGTTCTCTAGTAAAAGTGTCCACTTTTTGGCTAACCGCTCCAACGGAAGTAAGCAGGTTCGTTAATTGATCAACCATGTTCGTAAACGATTCATTTAAAAGACCTAATTCATCTTTCCCACTATATCGAACCTTCTCCACCGCAAGATTTCCCGAAGCAATTTGTTGAGCATTTTTCGTTAACCTATGTAACGGCTTCGTAATGCTATTGGTCATCCGCACGAGCACGAACGACGATACAAGAATCAACACGATGCTTCCGATCACCGCAAACGTAATAAGAAACTCAATTTGTGCTCTCGTTGATTCACGCAAGTAGTTATCGTGTGCCGTCGCATGGAGATTCAACATATACAAATCATTTGAGATCCCTTTTATTCTCACTGCTTGACGATTTACTTCCGCGACATTTCCAGCGTCCAAAGCTTGGTTAGCTTCTTCCTTTAACACATCGAATTTTGACTGTGCGATCAATAGGGATTGTCTGCTACGCTCATGATCTAACAGCAAATCAACTTGATCAAACAACCCATCTACTAACTCAATTCCACTAAGCGCCTCTTGTTTATTGCTCTCTGTGCTATTGTTTGCATAATTGGTCATGCTTTGCATCGTAAGTTTCATTTCTGCATTCAGTTCATGTACCGCAAGCAACACATCCACATTGTTTTCATTCGTCGCTTGGATGGATAACATCCTCGTAATAATAAACCCAATCATCACAATCGCTAAGACAAGAGCCACTAACGAATGAAAGAGTATTTTTCTTTTTATCGACATCGTCTTCCTCCTGTGCCATTTCTATGTTGTTCTTAAAACGTTACATCTCCACGTAAAAGTGCTTCTTCCGCCTCTTTTAACCTTGCTTCTTGTTCACTAGACAGTTGAATCACTCGAATCGGTGCTAGTCCTACACCATTTTCCGCTAATCCTAATTCAATATGTCTGGACTGTAATTGATTCGATTGCTGAATCTCTTGAACTGTCTCGAATAAAGCGACATCAACGTTTTTGAGCATCGATGTAATCACCGCTTCTTCTGCATAGTAAAATTGATCACTATCAACACCAATGGCATAGACCCCGTTTTGCTGCGCCTCTCGCAGTACCCCGACACCGGTAAAGCCCGCAGCCGAATACAACACATCACTTTCTTGTTCGATCATGTCTTTCGCTAACTCGGCTCCGAGTACATCGTTCCCAAAATCGCCCGCATATTCAACCAAGACCTCAATGTCCGGGTCAACTGCTGTTGCCCCTTCCACGAATCCATTCGCAAACTTCTGAATTAGCGGAACATCGTCACCACCAATAAATCCAATCGTATTCGTCTCGGTCGTCAAGGCGGCAATAACCCCCGCTAAATAACTTCCTTCATCTTCTTTAAACGTCAAAGACACAATATTGTCTACCTCAGATACAGCATCTACTAGCAAAAACCGTTGCTCAGGGTATTGATTGGCAACCGCTTCTAGCTCTTGCTGCACCATAAACCCTAATCCAACGATCAAATCGTTCTCGGCTTCTACTAATTCAATTAATCCTTGTTCATACGTCTCTGTATCTCGTAATTCACGATAATCAAAAATAATTCCTAACTCATCGCGAGCTCTAACCAATCCATCAAATGCCGCATCGCTAAATGATTGATCGCCCAGTCCGACGTCTGACAACATAATGCCAATTTTCGTCTTCGTCTCAACCGGATCGCTCTCCTCTACGGCGCAACCACTCATCACTACCATCAATAAAAGAAGTAGTCCAAAATAGTATATTGTTGTTTTCATGTTCGTTCCCTCCTATAATAGACACAATTCATAACTATATCAGAAACTACCAGCCTTACCCACTATTTTTCTAGAAAAATATAAAATTCCAGTTGACAGCCTTTTCATTTTACGATCTAAAACAAAAATTCAAAATCATTCAACAAATAGGTAAAGAGATTAGCAGAAAATCAAGAGAATGTTCCCTACCAAAATGAATGGACAAATTGGAGTCACGCATATGACTAGAAGATAGAAAGTCCCCCTGAAAATGAAAAAAGCAGCAACTCATTTATTTCAGTTGCTGCGTCCTTTCCTATTCACCAAATGAGCATCGCCATCTTTTAAACCCGACAGAGAGCCGGTTTTCCCTTTTCCAGTGCCTTCAACCTCACACCCAACATCCCTCACTGAAACAACCGAAACTCCTTGTCTCTTCTCCTTCTCTACCTCCATATCCCCAACAAACAACATTCCCTCCATCTCCAGATCATCACGTTCGTTTAAATACTCCCCATCTCGCCCCTTCACAAGTTCCATATAATCTACCAACTCACGAAGGCCTTTCATCGCATAATCCACATTCTTCGTATGCTTCACTTCACCAATCACCACTTTCTGAAGCTCACCGGTTTCCTTCTCATACACTTCAATCAGAATATCCGGCCTCCCACTCCAGAACGTCTTACTCTCTACATTTCGCTCAAAAAAAGTAGACGCTAAGTCGGCAGAACGCTTCATCGAGTCGACTTTCTTCTTTATATAAGGATGATAGGTTTCCCTCACTTCTTCGGTTGAGATCGAAAATTGCAGTTCCTTTGAACCCGTGGAGTCATGATAAATATGATAGTCATACTCATCACTCCAACTCGCAACCAAATTTCTCTTTCCATCAATAAGCTGCAACTCTGCCTTTTCTGCATTCGCCTTAATCAACTTCATCACCCAATACAACTCAAACAGCACGTCCTCTTTCTCCGGATACACAAACGTCTCCCGCAGCAGTTGCTGAACGACTTCTTCATCAAATTTATTCATAATACGGCGATACAACAACAGCAAGTGCGCAGCCTCCCGGTAAAGTGGATTGCGATGCCCGAGTGTTTTTTGAATCATTCGGTCCGTTACGGTGTGTTTGACTGAATTCACCTTCGATATGTACACATTGCTTCGAATCATGTCGTCGACGATGAGTTTGAGTTCCTTCCATTCGCGAAAATAAGGATACTTTTCAAGAACAGACGTATCAAGCTTTACAAACAATGCCGTGTAAAGCGTTTGGATTAGTTCTTTTACAATTAAGTTTTCTGGAAGATCATAGTTTCGCCGATTCCCTTTTTACTGGACAAACCCTTTAGGATTAGAATTTGAAAAATTTGATTCTCAAAAACTCGCACAATAGCCGTTATTTTCTAATAGCTCGGGTTTCTGCTTTTCCACGATACTCTCCAGGCTCTAGTCCAGCTTCTTTTTTGTTGGGTAATCGACAGTAATCCACATAATTTCACCTTCTCACATAGAGTTTTTTAAGTTAGTTTTTCTCTATGTCTCTTCCTTCTCGGATTAGCATAAGCAATCCTAATTAACTTTTGTAACTCGTTCACATCATGTATGTAAGCAAAAGGAATATTGATTTGGTTTATATAAAGTTTCCTCTTTGGTTTTTCAAACTCGACATTAAATTCCTCTTTTCGTGTTAAGAGGTTATCTCTAATTTCAGATGGAAAATGCAGTAATAACGCATTACTATTTTCTGTGGTAATCGTAGCAAACTTTATATAACCTTTCTTTGCAATCGAAATACATTTTCTAAGAGACACTATTTCTATATCATCAAAATTACCCTCTATAAAGTAGTAGACTTTTTCTGCCATACTTCGGTGATATTCATCTTTCATAAGAGGAAAAATATCTTCTACTGATTTATATTCCATAGTCTTAACTCCTCAACAATAGATTAGTAGATTAAACCTTTAAATTTATCCAGTATTAACTTCTTTCTTTCCACTAAAAATAGTTCAAAGTTTTCTGTTTTCCATAGTTCTTTGTCTTTCGGAATTAAATGCATTTCTAGATAATCATCGGACTTATCTTCAAACCATTTCTCTGGTAGAGTATCGCTTTTGCCACCAGAACCATTTTCTTGTTGTGTTAATAGCATACAATTAGCAATTTGGTCACGATCATCAGATCTATATTTTAAGACATTTCTTCCTGTTTCAGGGTTTACTTTCTTTACTGTCTTTAGTGCACTTTGAGGGAAGATATGGTCAACTTGCGGTTGATTGTTAACAAATGCCGGATGATATGAAAAATCCTTGTACCATAAATTAAATATGAGATGAATATTCTTCGAGCCATAAGAAAGGTCGAGAATTGTTTCTTCATCAATTTGTAAGTTTCTTCCGCTCCTACGTATTGCATCAAATAATTCATCAACTTTAAACTCCTGCGCTTTCCTCACGGCGTCAATACATCGGTCAATAACAGTATCTGGACTCCCACTAAAAGCACCAGTTAGTAAAGTTCTTAATATATACTCATCAAGTCTTTTAACATTCGGCCATTTGCTTTTAAAATGATATCTAAAATAAATTACTGGTATCAAACCAAGATAAGAAGTCAATGCTTTGTCTGACCTTAAATAAGTCTTGCCAAATAAGAAATCCTTCACATCTTTAATAGCATTTGTAATGTCATCCCACTTATTTGAAATATCTTCTCTTGTGGCTTCATCCCTGAATTTTGAAACATTATAAGCCGCCCCTTTATCAAGTAAAGCTAGACATGTCTTTAGGATAAAGTCACGATTAAACTTGTACCCCGTGTTATTGAGGTCCTCCAACAATTCCTCCATTTTTTCATCGGATTCTGACCAACTAGCTGAGAGAAGCGAAAATAAAAGGTCTGATTTCCCTAATACTGTCCCTCCTGAATTCGCTCTTATAAAAATTTCAACAACATCATCTTCCGTATATGCTTCTTGATTATCTACACTATCTAACTCTTGATAAACTAACGTTTCTTCTGATGTAAATATTCTAATTATTTTTGAAACATTTCTTCTAATGCGTTTTTCTTGCTCCCTTGTAAGACCCAAACCGCTATTATCTATGAGTCTTTCACTGACTTCATCATATTCTTCATTACTAAACACAATATCCTTGAATTTTATCCAAGGAAATTTAGCTTTATCCTTTTCCATAAACTTGAATTCATACCTAATATCATCGGGTTGTGTTACATCACCACTTAATATATTTAAGTATAATTCTTTTCCCTCATAACTCCCTTTTAAGCCAATAAACAGACTTTGTAATCGTTGTTGACCATCCAGCACCAACATCTTAATTTTTGTATTCTCTAATTCGTAAAACTCCGATAGCTTCTGTTTTTCTTAAAGTTTTGGATGAATTTACGTACGTTTTATATCTACTCTTAGTCTTCCACGCAAGCAATGTACTTATTGGGTATTCTCTTAGTATGGAATCAAATAGACGTTCCGTTTGCTCCTCTTTCCAAACAAATGGTCTTTGGATATTTGGTAACCAAAAGCCTCCATCTTTTTCCTCATTATTTAAATACCCTACCATCCTACGAATAGTTTCTCTTTGATTTTTCATTAACACTCACACCTTTATTTATTCTTGAATGCTTAATTCAAACTTTTACTATATTTCTAGTATAAACTAAAATTATAACTAAGTTTCCATAAATTAGTAAGAGTAAAAAATCACCCCATATGTTTATATAAAAAACATATGGGGTAGTTTACAAAAGTATTTATTAGCTTGATGACTGGTAACTGATAAATAAAAATAATTGATACATGTTACGTGTGCTTAAACAACATTAAAGAAACAATAGCACTTATAAGTTCCAGTCGCTGAAGTTTTAATATTACATATCACTAAGATTTATTCTTATTTCTAACCAAAAACATACCATCCTTCATAGCCTTCTCCATGTAAACATGGCCATCTATCATAACATAAATATACACTTTATCTAGTATCTCATGTAGATCTTCGAGTTGATCATCAGAGAGTGAATATCTTTCGTCAGTTGTTAATATAATATACCGTTCTTCCCCATTAAAACGTTCACTATAGAAGTCCACAAGCCCTAAACTATCAAACATTTTTACATTCATTCTTCCGTTTTCTTTTTCATATAATTTTATTGTTTCTTCGTAATCAACTGCCATGACACGCTTACAATTTCCTGCTGGGGCAAGCTGCAATGTGATAATTTTCTTCGGTGGCTTCATACTAATATTTTTTTGACGATATATAGTATTTAATCTTTCTTCTTTTTTAATATCTAAATCAATAAGCTGAGCATTCATCTGATTAATTAATGCGCTATTCCGATTTTCTAAGTTCTCTTCTTGGTATTTTTCTAGCTTTTCTAACGTATCTCTGTATTGATAATTGAACGTTTTTTCCAAAAATGAGACCATTTTATCTAACTGTTTTTGTCGTTTATCCAATACAGTATTTCTAATCTCCGTTGAGTATTTTAGGACATGCCCTAAGAACGTACTACCTACTTCTGAATTAAGTTCGACTAATTGCTCCATAAAGTTTTCTGAAAAGACCCAATAGGATCAAGTGTAATCATCATGCCGTTCTCTCTTCTAGCAACATGCAAGAATCGCCTTTCTAATTCTTTCCCTGTTCCGTCAACAATGTTAATGTGGTAAATTTCAACTGTCATTGGTTCTGGTACGTTTACTGATATTAAATAGTTTCCCCAACTTTGTTTATCATTTTCTCTTTTCATTAAGTCTAATGTGAGCTTAAAAAGTGGGTGGTCGCTGTTTAATAATGCTATTTCATCGTTCTCATACTCTTTGTACCTAGTAAACCGGAACGTATCACCTTGATAATTCGTTAAGCTTGGGATCGATTCTCTGATAAACTTTGGTAAACGTTCAATTCGCTTAACATTTCCTTCGTTTGACTCATACATTCTGACCTTCTTCTTCTCCATAATATATGAAGCTAAGTCCGAATAAGCTCTTGAGGGGATTCGACTAACAGTCAATCGGTTATGCTCTCTTTTCATTGTATTTAAGTCCACAGTATCTTCTGTTAGACGTTCCTCTTGCATGAGTTTTAATAGCTTTGCATGTTCTTCCGATAAGCCCTTTTCCATATTTGCAACTATATCATCCAATTTCTCACGATTAATGATAGCCTCTTGCATTAAATCTGCTAGACTTTCAAACCTTTCTTCTAATACATCACCAATAAAATCGTAAACAAGATCAGACCCCAAGTCCTCTTTCATCTGTTCCATTTTTCAAGTAGACGTATCATAACATTACCTTCTCTTGTATTCTGTGCAACTAAGTTAAATACAAAAACTTCATTTTTCTGCCCGATTCGGTGAATACGTCCCATTCGTTGCTCTAATTTGTTTGGATTCCAAGGAATATCGTAATTAATCATTTGATTACAGAATTGAAGATTTATTGATTCTCCCCCTGCATCTGTCGCTAGCATTACTTGGCATTCATTACGGAACATTTCTACTTGATTTCTGCGTTCGTCCATGGAGTATTTACCAACAATTTTTGCTAGTTTCGGAATCCTTTCTAATAATTTCTTTTCTAAGAAATTCAAAGTATCGACTGACTCGGTAAAAATTAATATTTTTTCATCGTGATGCAATAAACCATTTTCACCAAAGAGCGTCTTCTCTAATTCTTGATATTTTTTCTCAACAGAGTAAAGCTTTATATCCTCTATTTGTTCAATTAGTTTTTTTAATACGATTATTTCTTTTTTTAATTCCATTATATCGATAACATCAATCGACTGCTCTAAGGCCATCTCAATGTTTTCTTGATTTTCATTTTGTTCTTCTAAATAATTTTCTACTTCAAGATTCTTCATTTTTTAAGATGCTTTTTTCTTTCAATTTCTGTATTTTTGTAAAGTTTCACTAGTCTACTTTTACGTTCGTTTCAAAGAAAGATAGATAGCATCCAATGAAGAACTTAACCTTCTTTGTAATAACATCATTGCGAACGCGGTACTATTACTTCCATTAGTTATCGCACGGTTAAAATGTTCTCTAACATACTGAGTTACATCTTCATATAAAGCTAATTCCTCATCTGTTAATGTAAATTGTATGGTTTTTGTTGTTCTTTTTGGAAAAAGTGGAGTTCCATCAAAATTTTTTAAGTTTTCTTTTAGCCTTCGAATAATAAAAGGGTTGGTTTTCTCTTTTAGACTTTCATACTCTCCAATATTAGAAAATATATCTTCATCGACTAATCTCATTAAGTGACGAAAGTTTTCCATATCTCCTTTATGTGGTGTAGCTGTCAGTAATAAGCAGTGACTAGATTTTCTTAAAATAGATTCACCTAATTGGTATAACTTTTGTACGTGACGTTTTCTTCTTGACCGTCCCATGAGTATATGCAGCCATTTTGTGTGCTCATCAACGATAATTAAATCAAACTCAGCTTCTTGAATGAGAGGTTTAATTTCATCACGAGCAGCCCAATAAATTGATGCGATACATAAATTATATACAGCGAAGGGATTTTCCCTACCATATTCATTTAACACACTTCGATTGATAATTCGAAATTGCTCTTGAAATTTTTCATTTAATTCCTCTTGCCATTGCTTCATAACCAGTGGAGGAACTAATATTAACACTCTTTCAACACTGAATCGTGCCATAAGTTCCTTGATTAGCATGCCAGACATAATTGTTTTACCCGCCCCAGGGTCATCAGCCAATAAGAAGCGAATTTGTGGGACTTGTAGCATCCTACTATAAACAGCTTCAATCTGATGTGGTAACGGTAAAAGTTTTTTGTTTCCAAGAGCTCTTGACTTAGAATATTTTGATTCATTTTGAAGCATTAAATATTGAATATATTTCTGAACATCCAATGGCGTAATCGATGATTTTTCTTTTTCTTCTCTTCTACTTAACACTTCTAGCTCGTTTAGCTTCTCTTTTTCGATCATCAATTCAAAAAATTGATTTGTTTCTCTACCAATCGCTTCAATGATGTAATAATCCCCGTATGCTTCACAGCGTTTAATTTCAACACTTTCAGGGAAATGAACCCCAGTTACTACCTCTCCAACGTTAAACATGCACTATCCCCCATTTTAAGACGTTAACTCAACCATGATCATATCTATTCCTTGCCTATCAATTTGAAACACTTTACTTTCCCTTAGTTCTGTGGCCGATACATCATACTGAAATGGAAAAAACAACGTATGGGTTTGAACCATGTCTAGTGGTATGGCTTTAACATTTGTTGCTCTAATAATGACTTCAACTAAAAACGACTGAACATCAGGGTTCGTTATGTGTATCTTATTTGGTAGTTTATACGATCTACCTTTTAACATCTCAACAATTCCCCACGATTTTATGCTCATTAATACAGCACTTGTAGCAACCTCCACTCTTCTTCGGTCCCCGTAAAGCTCTTTCATTTTTCTTCCCACAACTGCACTTGGAACTTCGTCTTGTAGACGAAATAGGTTGCCCATTTTCTGAACTAAGTCCTTGAAAAAAGGATAAGCTAGAATAACCATCCCCCAATGTAATAACAACCTTTCCTCTTTATTTAAATCAGGAAATAGTTCAAGTGCCTTATTACGTAACGAGATAATTTCCTCATCAACTATAAACCAAATCTTCATTAACATTGTAATGGCATTTTTGCGAGATTTAGTTCCTTTTATATCATTACGTAAATAATTATCTAATACTTCGTACATTTCTTTTCTCGTTAATTTCCTCGCTTCATTCGCTGTAAAATCTAAATGATGCAGCAAAACTTTTTGATCGAACCCGACTGCTTTTGTCATTAACTTCACTCCTTCGGTGATAAGACTTTTACAAAAGGCACGATTACTTCTTCTATACTAATTCCACCATGGCTAACAACTTGCTCTCCTTTATTAACAAATGCTTGTCCGTATTTCGCAAGTAATACATTATAATCAGCTGGTAATCCAATATTATTCCAAGGAATAGACTCTATTTTCTCCTTGGCAGCACTTAATAATAATTGGTCGGAGTATATTCTCGCTCGTTCTCCTTTTTGTTCAACCAATACTCCCTCAGACAGCCTGCCACTTCCAACGCTTTCAGTATTTCCATGGTCAGCCGTTAAATAAACGGTAAAGTTTTCTCTCTGCAAGTCACAAAGTAATTGAAATAGGTAGTTTGTTTGAAGCCATAAATCCAATTCGGACATTAGACTTTTTTCACCTTGAATGGCACCGTGCATGATTTTATCAATTATGTCAATAACTGCTCCATAAACTTTTATATTTGGTCGATTAAAGGGAACAATCTCAGATTTATCATAGGTTTGTTTACCTAGCCCTTTTTGAAAACTAACATACTGCTTCACGACTCCATGATTCTCCCAAAAATTTTTCCAATGTTTCTCTTCTTTCCTTGTCGTATCAAGATAGTTAGCAAAAACAGATGGCATACTACCTGAGAATATTGCTTGGCGTGAAACCGATGTTAATGTAGGAACCCAAGCAAAAACACCGTTTTCTTCAAAAGATAAGCCTTTTTCTAGTAAATGTTGTCTGATTTTTTTCCATTGTGCAAACCCCATTCCATCCATCACAAGTAATGCAACTTTCTCATCATTATGCTTTGATGAGATAAAATGCGGGATATGGTGAACCATTTTGGGTAGCGGATAAGGAGGTAAACTAGGCAATGTTTTATATTTTTCAAGCATCCATTCTTCGAAATACTGATTAATCCCATTCATTAACCTACGTATCGGTTAAACTCCTCCTCATCTTTACTCCCATGAACATCAAGACTATATTCACCTGTTAACTCCATTATTTTAATCCAATCTTTATAACGATCGGCAGCATCCAACGCATCAGTAATTTTTTTATTCAGGTCATCACATTTCTTTTTATCTAATTGATCGTTTTTATCAATACCATTTTCCATCCATTTTGGTAGTTTTAATGTTGAGTTAAAATGTACTTTTTGCAAAAAGCCTTCTATAAATAAGTCATTAATTAGCCTTCTTACATCAGAATTACTAAATGGATGTGTATGGTACAAAGCGGTCTCCTCAATAACTACATCATTTTGAAAATGACTCAAGTTTTTGATTAATATCTTCCATTGTTCCTCTATGTACCGATAAAAAAACGATTTATTCATTATCATTTCTTGCACGGGTACGTTTTTTAATGAAGGTTTGTTTAGTAAGCGTTCTACTAGAAAATGTTGGATGATTAAAGGTAACTCTTTCTTATCATAATGGATTTCAAGTAACATTTTATAAAAGTCAGCTTCGGACTCAATGAGGTTATAGCTTAATTTATATACTTGATTTACAACATATTCAATTGTTTCTCTATTAGAAGAAGAGCCTTGATACTGCGTGTGCGCAGCATACAAGGCATCAAAATCTTCTTTATCAATGAGTCTAACAATTGGCGCTGAAAACTTCGGAAATAATTCTCTAATGCTTATTTCAAAGAATAAACCATTTTGCATATAATCAAAAGGAAAGACTAAATGATCAGCATCATTACTAAATAAAATGACTTTATGAGCTTTCTTTATTTTATTCAGAAACTCTGTTTCAAATAAATAACGAATTAGGATTGAGTTTTCAAATCGAACAACTTCGAATTGCTGATCTTGAAATTGTTGCAAAATCACTTCATCATCTAGTAGCAAATCAGGATCATTTACTAAAAATAAAGAGTAAGACTGATTTGTAAACTTTTTCATTAGTTCTTCTCGCCAACGACTCATTAGCTCACCTCTCCGTTACAAGCCCAAACGAATTTGAGCATTATCGAAATACATTAGTAACTTATCATCTTCCTGAATAACACTTTCAGGTAACCGTTCACCCACTGTGACGATCTTTTCAAAATCTTTTTCTCCCCACGCCTTTTTAAACCCGGCACGAATTGCCTCTGTTCTAAATTGCTTTAATTTCTTCTTATTCTTGGCAAGCTCTTCAAGATAGCTATCAAATTCACGTAATAATGATTTCTCACGTAATTTTTCAAGGTCAGCTTGTTTATTTGGATCAGGAACAAACCAACGATTAAGAGCCTTCTGTTTCAACTGTTCATCTTCATTTTCCAGACCACGTAAATCTTTATAATTACGACGTAAATAACTTGCAATTTGGTCAGGAACAGCAGAATCGCCTTCGTATTTAAGGAAATTCTGTAATAATAAATCATCTAGTTCAGGAAGCTGCTCATGCTTGGCAATGTGCTGAATTTCCTTCATGAAGTTAGGATGAATATCCTGACGAGTCTGTGGCTTTTTCATTAGATGCTGACGTATCCATTCAATTGCACTACCTTCATCAGAAACGAATAAACTTAGATCTGAAAATTCTTTAACAAGAATTCTTTTTTTATCATATTCTGCTACTTGGTTTTCCAGGAAAATCATTCCATCACGTATTGAAAACCGTTGTACAACTTTTTCTTGAAATTTTGCTGATGAAATAGGCACTGGAATATTATTTTGAACATGATATGCCACCATTCGATCAAATAAAATTCGTGAGGTGCGTTCCGGAATAGTAGATGCATTCCCTTTTACTCCAATAAATATAGGTAATTTTTGGAGGTGTTGCGTTATAAACTCCCAAGCTGATTCCTCAGTATTTTGAAATTGATTTATTCTATCAACTGCTTTTTTATTTGGTTTATAGGCTGATATAACCAAGTCTTGCTTTACAGCAGTTGTAGTTGTAACAACTTTAAAACTACCTTTTTTCTTATCAAGAACAGATACATTTGCTATAATAAACCCCGCCTCTTGGATGGCAAATTGTATTGCATTCCAAACACTTGATTTTGTATTTGAAAATTCAATCGTTAACCAATGCCCAGATTTTAAAATCCTATAAATCTCTTTGAAACAATTTACTATTAAATATCTGTAGTCTTCAATTTTTTTCTTTTGATTGTTATTTATAATTGCTTCATCTTTATTATTTGTTATTAAATTTAGCCATGTGTCCCAAATAAAGTTCAATTCAGAATACATTAAATTACTTCCAAAAGGTGGGTCAATAAAAATATAATCAATTGAATTATTAGGAATCATTTTTAAGTCCGTGGAAGAGTTATTTGTAACTGCAAAATTACTGAGTTCAAACGAGCCTTCCTTTTCAAATTGTTGACGTATGGCTAATCTTAATTGATTGAACATGGAAAGTTCTTTTATTAGAGAAGGAATATACAAAGTACCAGATAAAGGCCCCCCACCAGCTCCCCATTTCCCCGATTGGTTTGTAAACCTGTACATTTTTGTTATTTGATTTGCTACTTTTGTTAATGAAAAACCAAATTCCCTTTTATCAATTACACTTAGAAATTCAGACAGTACCTTTAAATTTCTGCGTGTATAGAAGTGATGAACATGGGTAATTCCACTTCTGATAGGTTCACCAGTTTTATCTCCAATTGGTATTTGATTTAATGGGATATTTGATTCAAATTTAACATTTTCAATTTGTTCTAATAGAATTAAATCAAATTGATCTGGAACCTTTTCATACCTAGTTGTACCATAAGAGTAATTTATCAATACAGGTACATACTTATTTTGTTTTATAGTTTTATTTAAGAATTCATCATAATTAGATGTATACACTTTTTCTAGATCTCTTTTAGAGCTAATTGAATTACAATTTGAACACTTGAATTTATCGTATACTTTTCCATTTTCTTTATCTACACAGTTTTCCCAAAATATAATTTCATTTGAACAATTTGGACAAGAAAACACTTCACTCCATGCAACGTAATTAATTCTACCAAAATAACTTTTGTAAGCCTTAATTACTTCTTTCACTTCTATTACTGATTCACATAATCCTATTTTTTCTAATATTTTTTCGATGTTTCCTGTGTTGTGTACAGTCGTATACATCCAATTAATCTCTTCTTCTAATTCATCTAATAATTCTAAAATTATCTCCTTGTTTCTGATTGGTTTATTATGGTGATATGATAAATATGACCCAATCACTGATAAATCATTAAGAATTACTTTTCTACTTCCAATATTTTTTTCAGAAATATCATTATCTAAACTTTCTAGTACAGTCTTATCTCCACAGAGTTGAGCTGCAACTCCTGCCATTCCTGTTCCACTAAAACCATCAAATATTACATCACCTGGTTTTGTATAGTGTAGAATATATCTCATTATCGCTTTGTGTGGAACTTTTGTGGGATAAGGATGAAGCTTATAGATAGGATCATATTTCCCTTCACTTACATCTGTTGAAAATGGTTCCCTATGATAATCTTCATTTGGATTTCTTCTATAAAGATCAACTTTCTCTTTTTCCCATTCTGCAATAAAATTTTTAACCCAAGGGTTAGGACAAGCTGTATAATACGGCGGATCAGAAAGAGCGATGATATCCTCGTCTTCACCAATCGGAAACCCTTCAATCTCTTTTAATTCCGGCAACTTCTTTCTTAATTCATTACGAAAATGTTCTCTACGTTCTGTTTCACTATCGAATGTTAAACCCAAACAGACAACAGGTTCGTTATCTGTTTGGGATTCATTTTCTAGAAATGACATTTGCTCTATCCCTTTTTTCAAGTTGCTTTCCTCCTTATTTCTTGACCATGATCCGTACACGATTAGTAGGGTTATTGCCTACCAATGCATTTAACATCATTTCAAAGTTCTTCTTTACTTCATTAACTGTCAATGGATTACCGTCACCCATCATCTTTACCATTTGATCTATATCAACGATTTCTTTATGAATCCCTTTTAATAAATCATTAATTATTTCAAGTAGACGAATATCTACTGGCAATGTAAAGTGCCCGTCCTTTACAAACTTTTTAATCAATTCCTGTTGCTCACTAGTTAGTAATAAAATACTTTCTTTCACAACAGGATCATTAAGGTTTGTTAATAGTGTCTCTGTCCAACCATTCAATAGTTCACCTAACCGATCTTCTAGTTGTTCTAAGGATAAATGTTGTACTACACCTTCTTCTCTTGGATTGAACTTACAGTATGGACAAATTGGTGAGTGCTGTAAAGCCTCTCTTGTTAAACGATAACAAGTTTTCAATGCCTGAATTGATTTTGTCCATTCTTCCAGCGCTTGCATAGGAAGAAGCTCAACTTTTAAAGCTAACTCCCTCAAAGCTTTATACTGATTATCCTGAAGCAGTGCTTGTTTTTTGTTCTCTTCTGTTGCATTTAATCGCGCTGTCTCGTGAAGACCTAAATAGTACTCAATATATTGATCTTTTAAACTTTCCAAATCTTTTAACTCAGCAGTGCAATTTTCATTATTTTTTAAAGCCTCTGCTAAATTATCTAGTGCAATATCAACTTCTTCCAACCATTGACGATTCGTAGACATAATAAATTTTGCTTTGGATAAATAATCAGCAACTTTCGTGAAGTCATTTATTTTTGCTTGTAGTTGTTCCAATTGAGGTATTACATCAAGGTTCTCCTTCTGTTCTTCAATTTCAGAAGGTGTATATTTTAAATTTGTTAACTTAGCTTTTGTATTATAAACCTGTAAACCTTCAAGAAATGACTTTAAACTTTCTAGTTTATCGATAAACGTTGTCTTTTCTTCATTTGTAAATAATGGACCATCCCAAATTTGAAACTTTGTTCGAACATCATTCATTAGTTTTACATTCTTTTCAATGGCTGAACGTGATTTTGAAACAATCTGTTTGATCGCAAAGTCTAGCCAAGTATCATCATGGACATTTCCACGCCCAACCTCAAACATTGAAATTAGAGCATTAATCGCCGGGATAGGTAACCCATTTGGTTTTTTGATATGATTAAAATTGGTTAACGTTCGAATAGGAACTTTAACTAATTCATCAAAGTTCATACCTTCATATGTTTTATTATCAATTGTCAGTACAATTTCACCCTCATGTACTAATGCAGCAAGAACAACTATTAACAGCTCTGGTTCCATTTTAAATTCTTTTACAAGACGAACATCTTCTGTACCTTGGACAGTATAAATGGTTTCAATTAACTCGTTTTGGTTAACAACTTGTCCCTGTCCTTTACCCTCTAAATTCTCTAGTATCCACTTTGCAAAACCTGAATTTCTTACATTAATAACACCATTTTGATCGATTAATACTAAGCCATTTAAGATTGCCTCACCAGCATTTGTTTTTCGCCCGTTAATATAGGCTAGTGCGTCACTAATATAAGTACTCATATTTTCTTTTGTTAAAAACGATCTTTCTAGTTTTCGAAAAGATGGATACAACTCATACTTTTCTTCAAACCACTGACTCAGTAACCCTTCAGAAACACTATCAATGATATCGATGAGAGTAGCATTTTGGGGTAAGAACATCCCAAAGTCAAATACAGTTCCTTCTTTCCCACGATATTTAATATCAAATGCTTGGACAAAATTTGCTTTAATCCATGTACTTACACTTTTTAAATAACTTTTTACTTTTTCATCATAAAGACGCTTAGTTGTTGCAGCAGCATCATCACTCATAGCACGAGCTCCACCATATAATCGTAGCAACCACATAAACTGTTCATCTTTATTTTTTAATGAGAAAAAAACTTCATCTGCTTTTTCCTCATCTTTAAAGTTTGGTACTTCAAATGGCTGAAGCATATAAATGTAAAAGTCACGTTCTGGTTGGGCAGTAGAGCGTTCATTAGGTGCACCAAAGAATAGATAACCTTGTCGTTTTATTCTACGGTCCTCCCAAGGAACTTCATGTAACCAAATTTTATATCCTGACACATACGTGTTATCCGTTACTTCTGTTGCTTGTTTTAAAACTTCAAAATAGTATCTGTCGAGCTGGTTATCAGTAAGGTCTTCCCCTCTCTTTTCAATGAGATCGTCAACAGCGATATCCTTTTTAACATCTAAGTAATATTGACCACTTTCTTGATTCGTAGAAATATATTGAAAGCTAACAGTTGTCATTATTTCTTTAACTACTGCTTCTATCGTGGTTTTTAAAAAATCCGCTGCTTCATCTCCCATATCTAGTAGAGAGCTTATATTTAAAAATAATGAGTCTCTCAACTCATCAGATGTCAATCCTACCGGGGCGTTTATATCATCTGTTGCTAATCGATAAACTGCTAAAGCATGAACGATACGTAGCGCGGATGGTTTATATGCTGGACGTTTCAAACCATTTTTCACACGATCTTCTAATGTTTGGACTTTATTCATGACTTCTTTAACATTTGGATCACTTCGTAATGAAGAATCTTCCAAAATGTACTGCCAATATTGGTCAAATGAAACAAATCCAGTCTCGGTTTCTGGCACTGTTTCAGTGAGAAGCTTCCTAATTTCTCTACTAATCGTTTTAAGGACCACTCGCTTTTCTGCAATGTTTACTTTTTCAAACGTCTCTAAGTAAGAAGGATGAATTGGATAAAGATTCACAAACATCTCCATATCTTCGCTTAAGCGATGGTATAGTGGTTTGAATTTATCTAAATGCTCACGAATCAAAGCTTTTTGCTTTTCATCTTTTTTTAATAGACGCTCCGAAACAACGTAGGCAATATCTTCACGAACGATACGAACTTCTTGGAAGCGTTCCTTTACTCGGCGTAATGAGTCGGCGACAAATTGGAATTTCGGATTATCAAATAGCATTTCCTGTACACCGGCAATAAACCTGAATCGAGATTTACTACATACTTCTCCTATTTCCCGCAAAAACCCTAGGTCTAACGTCAAATCTTGCTCTTTACGGCTCCGTAAATAATCCAATAATTCATCTACTACTAAAAGCAACCCTTGGTCTGGATACTCCTCATGAAATAAGTCCATCATTTCAAACAGCATATCTTTATTATTTGTCACCGCATCTGCTTTTGGAAAAGTATAGTCTATGTCTAGCTTGTCTAATTCTTTTTGTAAAACATTACAAATGATATCACGTAGAGTCATTTCCACTGCACCGATTTCGGTACGAATCACTTTGAACTTACCTTCAATCTCTTTAGCCTTCTCTGCCACACGTTTGTTGTTAATGTATTGGCTTGATCCGTCTTGTTCAGCAATTGTAGAAATAACACTCATTAAATGTGATTTACCTGTCCCGTAATTACCTACAATTAAAGTTCCTTTATTGTCAACCATTCTTTCAAATTGAATTTGTTCAAAAATAAATTCATCTAACTGCTCTTCCATGCGATTAGATATAACATATGTACTCAATAGATCAAATGCTTTGTCCTTATTATTTGCATCTCTAAGTTGGACAACCGATTCCACAGGTTCAAATTGAATTAATTGATCATAACGTAACATAACTATTCCCCCTTAGGATTTAACAATTCTTCCTTCAAACTCGTTGCATACGAAATATTCAGGATGACCAGGTTCTGCGTATATTAGTTTATTTTCCTCAAGTACTCCTGGCCAAGAAACGATTAATTTGTATCTTTTACTCTGATTTTCTAATAAGCGAACAGGATTAATATGGAGCTGTTTATCAAAAAGGATTTCAATATTCCCTAACCAAAACCATTCACTGTTAACTTGTTGAAAATAATCACTTAAAATATCTTCCACATACAGTGGGTATTTTGCCTTAGATAAATCTTTTAGTTTTTCACTTAAAACTAAGTTTACATTAACGTATGGAATGTCGAATTTTTTAGAAAGATATTCAACATTATCTGTTCTTTTCACAGCATAAAAAATGAGCTTATACCAACGAGATTCCAAAGCGTCGATCTCTGATTGTAAAATTGTTAAATCACTCATTTCAACTTCACCCTAACCATTTTTAGATACCAGTACTATTATACCAATTGGTTATTGTTAAAAACAGGAATAAATTCTTCCATAGCTCCGATAATAAATTTTTAAAACATCAGAAATTACGAACAAATAGCCTGACCCCGAGTACGGTGAGGCTTTGTACGTTTGGGGTCAGGCAGTTTGATAAAGCTGGGGTTATATACTAATTCTGTTCTTCCAAAGCTTCATAAGAGTTCTGAATAAACATTTCTATATCCTCATCACTCATTTTATTGGAATTACCACCTCTTTGGGTGTTTTCAATATTATTTCTGAATTGTTCAATCATAGATCTATTTTCCATAGTCATTCTGGACAAATACGGTTTCATGGTTAAATCAAGATTGTCCAATTCATGAGCAAAAATTTCCTTCTTAGGTGCGAACGTTGAACTTCCTGGTCTATTTTGATGTATAATCGTATTTTCTTCTCTATTCACTCTTTGTCTCCATAAACTTACTACTTGTTGCCAATACCTATGTGCATTATATAGATAACCTGAAACTACTATTTGTTTGGGAATTAGCACTATAGGGTTTCCGTCATATTCTGGAACTAATTCTTCAATGGCTTCCCAGTTATGCTCAATATGATTCCAGTAAGACGTAGTCAATGTGTACGTTGGATTTATTCCATGATTTACACATTGTTCTTGAGTATAGGTTATTAACTCCTGTTTAATTAAACTTGCAACTAAATCTGATAGCAAGTCTTGTCCAAAATCAGGAACAAAAACATGAAAATCCTCAATTCTACCAACTATCTGTTCATCTAGTAGTCCTTGTTCGTGAACATAATCAAATACTCTTGACAATGATTCTTCAGAATTCCCTAGGCCGCGTGGAAACCCTCTTGTAAGACCCAAGAAAATTTCATTTGATTCACCCGAGGACCGAAAATAATCTCTTACTTCATGAGTTTTTCCTTCAACATATAAATCAAAAATAGTATGAAAGAAATCATTTACTATGTCACTACACCTTTGAAAAATTGGAGATTCTTCTGCGTTAATTCTTGTGGGGTCTATAAAAAGTCTGTTGTCTGAATCAATACGAATGTTCAGAAAGTCAAAGTTTCCTTGATGACTATCTGGTAATCTAAAAGCTTCAGAAAATCTCATTGGTATCTCTCCTAATTTTAGTTTATTAAGCAGAAACATAGATGAATTTAACAGACTGTAACTATCCCCCTCTTACCTGTGTGATCATGACTTATTTTATCACATATTGGAAAATAATGAATTAATTTGTTATTGCAAGAAATTTGCATTTTCTTATATTATTCACAACACTCAAAGTTATTAGTTTAAACAGTGAGTATCAGGTGCTTTGCTCTTAGAAAGATAATTAGGTCACCTACTTATAAACGATTCCTTTACTTAAGTAACTTCACTCATACCCCTCATCTTCCTCCGCCACATTCCCAACAAAAAACTCATTCTCCCCGTAAACCTTACTACTCTTCTCATACCTCTCCCTCAAATACTTCGCAAACTCCCCATCGGTACAGTAAACAAAACACCCCTTCTGCCCACGAGTCATTAGCGTCCGGTACGTATTCCTGATAATCTTATCGGCTAGTTGCTGGCCTCTCTCAGGATCACTCTTCATCATCTTTTTTAATCCCTTTAACGAGTTATCTGTCTTCGCTCGTGCCGTATGGTCAGTGATCACATGTCCATCGACACACTTCATGTCATCACCTATAATGACACCAACATAATCAAACTCAAGACCCTGGCATGTATGGATACAACCAGCTTCATTAATAGACTTTGGATCGATGGCCCATGTTGCTGAGTTATCTAAATTCCAGCTCATCTTGAAATCAAATTGATCTATGACAATGTCATAATAGTTAGTGTTGCTTTTCCCCTCTTTTACCCAGTTCCAGCAGTACCCTGCGACGATCCTGGATTTGTTGTTGGTCTGATTGAGAGATTCGATCTCTTTCCTCATCTCGCTAGGGTCATCATAGACGCGGAAATCATAGTGACTTCCCATGTAATCGGCATTGGCCGTTTCACGGATTTGGAGGACGTCATCTAGCCAGGCCAGATAGCCATTAGATCCGTTACAGCGGAATTGTGACTCAAGCTCCATGATTTCAATAGTTGCATTTGTTGCACCTGCATATTTTCTGATTTCGGCGATGCTGCCAGCGTCCTTTAGAGTGACACGTTGGCGTTCGTCGATGAAGAAGATCGAGAACTTTGAGGATTGAATGATCTCCTTTGTTTGGTTTTCACCTAGGTGTTGGAACATGCCTGATTTTTCATTTAACCGATGGGCTTCATCCACGATTAAAGCATCAAACTCATCTTCTGGTGCATTCACATAGCTACCAGAGCCTTTGAATAAGTTATCAATATGACCCTTGCGAAAATCCTGCTTCAGCTTGTTAGCATAAATGTTGCGTGGTGCAGCATTTTTGGTAACATATTGGCAAACCATACTTTGCTTGGTTAACTCAACTAGCAGATTAATTGCAAGAACGGACTTCCCCGTGCCAGGTCCCCCTTTCACGATTAACACCTGCTTTGTCTTCGTACGTAGCGCCTCTTTGGCCATATGAACCGCATGTTCATAAACTACCTTCTGCTCATCAATCATCACAAACTCCTGGTTCCCTTTAAGCATGTTGTTCAGCGAGTCTTGTAGAGATTTTGAAGGGCGAATACGGCCGTTTTCAATTTGATAGAGGTTCTCCTTATTATCACCATACTTGATATAACGTTTGATAAAATCACGGAGCTGTGCGGCTTTCCCTTTCACAAAAACAGGCGCTTGTTCAAGATAGAACTCATATACAGGGTGAGTTAACGGATCTTGTTCCCCTTGATCTATGTAATTATGAAGATACGCACATGGGTGAAAGATGATTTCACTCTTTTGCGCGTTTTCGTTGTAGTCTTTGATTAGAGCTGCGTATGACCAAGCCTGGTAAGATGGATGGGTTGTTTCCCGTTGACCACGATTGATCAACGTTTTGACGATTGCTTCCTTCCCCTCAATGACCTCGACTGTCTCCCATTGCTTTAGCTCAACAATCACGACTGAGTTTTGCGCGTCTTTTTTTCCTGAGATTAGAAAATCGACTCGTTTTGAGGTATGAGGAATCTTAAATTCTATTGCGACTCCCGCGTTATCGGGGATTTCGGAGTCACTTAAGACACGGTACATGTATTGCATCGAATTATCCCATGAGCGTACTTCACGCTCGTTGATTCGACCGATCTTTGAGTTATAGTTACGAACGATGTTGTTGACGAGCTCGTCCTGGAATACGTCTTTTAGAAATTCGGTTTTCGTTGCTTCGTAGACGATCATAGGTATCACATCCTGGTGGTAGAGTTTGGTGGTGGTTTTCATGCCTGTTTCTCTATCTTTTAATGACTATTATACTAAAAATTGGTGGATATTAGTGAGTTTTGTCTTTAAAATGTAGCACTTCTTAATAGAATACGTTTTGAATAAACATAGAGCCGGCATCTAATATATAGATGCCGGCTCTTGTTTTTGTTCTGTAATTTGATTAGGTGCCTAACCCACAGTAAGAGTATCACAACACTCTAAATATTAAGAATAAATAACCTCATAGTTAACAAATCTTTGTTCTACGGTAGAACCAAAAATAGCAGGCAAACGATTAAATTTTCCTGTTAATCCAATTTTCAATAAATACACATATTCTTTACAATCTGGCTGCAACGTTACATCATAAATTTCACCTGATGGAGGGTAATAGGAAACTAGATATTTTACATTCTCACCTTCGTCTTTAAAGGAAAACGAAATATTAATAGAGGGTAAAGAAACCTCATGTGATCGTTTCATTGATTGATCTGATTTTTTTGGATTTACACTATATAACAAATAGTTGGTGAATTTTTTTCTCAGGACTATGTTTTGAGTAGCATTAACAAATAGCTTAGCAATATCTATTGCTTCCCTGACTTCATGTTCATTTGGTGAGATATAATTATGCTCCATTTCATTCCTTATATTTCTTATCTTAGATACTAGAAATGCAGGAGCTATTTCTAACGCTTGAATAAACCTTAATTTTAAGGAGCAGTTAATTTTAATGTTCAATTCACTTTCAAAGTCTAGAATTACCTCTCCTAAATATGAATACTTTTCATCTTTAAAATTCTTGTAATCATAGCCTAGATATGAAAGAATCCAATCAACCTGACAATCAATTGCCCGCTTAGCATTACTTAGTGCATCGATCAACCCTTCTCGACTTCCTTCACTAAAATTAGTCTCCGAAAAGGAGACAAAGTCTTCAGGTGTTAATTCAAAGATTTCCAAATCGACATATGAATTTCCATCAAGTTCAACAATAAAAGAATTCCACTTAATTCCACATTCTGAGTTTAACAATTCAACAGTCCTCCTTAAAATGTTTACAAGTCCATTATTCTATGATCGATATTTTGAATATATGTAAACTCACATGTTGGTAATGAATGATGGTGGGGCCTTCCTTTTTTGGAGGGCTTTTTACGTACCACTACTTCTCCATAAAAAAAACCTATACCAATTTCCATTTTATCCCTTTTTACGGCGTATAGACGGTTCCTCTTCTTTTCTACCAATCTCATAATAAGTAGAAAAAAGGAGCAAAAGCCGGTGGATTATGATGAGCAGATCAATCGATACATTGGAAAACAAATCCAAGGATTACGCAATGAAAAAGGTTGGACACAAAGGAAACTTGCTGAAGCAGCCGATGTTGACGAAAAGCACCTTGGCAAAGTAGAACGCGGCAACGCCACGACTACCATTCCTTACCTATACAAATTATCTGCAGGACTTGGGTTAAACGATCCTCATCTCTTACTTAAGACCGCCTCTCAAGAAATCTATCCAACGATGAAGAGAGAAAAGGAAAAACAATAAACGATTTATGTAAATAATTATTTTATCATCCCCCAAAAAAGGAGCCCCGCCTATGAACAAACTCATCCTCTCTCACTACGAAATTAACCGCGACACGACTGCGCTCTTCTCAGCCAATCACATTGACTACTGCACCGTCGTCTGGGAACGCGAGCAACTCTATTACATAAAAAAGCCTGTCCTCCAACTTGTGAAAGAAGGCTGCCTTGAAGGTGGCGCTGATTATGACGGTCGAAAAACAGCCGTTATTTACAAAACGGGGATCCAAAGCCGTATCCCGATCCCCATCAATCCAAACGAACACATTTATGCCTTTCCAACCCACTCACCTAAACTTCATGAATGCAGCTGGATCTTCTATCACCACATCAAAACAATCAAGCGTCACCCGAACCCACAACAATCACTTATTCTTTTCAAACATGGCAAAGAGCTTCTTCTCGACCTTTCCTACCATACATTAGAAAGACAAGTGCAGCGTACCTCTCACTGTATTGTTCGTTTTTCGCATCAGGAGCAAGTGTCTGGTTATTATTTTTAATATAGCAATGATTGATGAATAATGTTTGTAATTAACAGCCAAAACGTAATAACCTCATCGTTAGAATAGCTATCGAATTAAGTAAGCAGTAGGACGGTTCTAACAGGGTCAATTAGAAGTTTCGCGTGAAAGAAGGCACAACGAGGAAATTCCACCTGCTCGTTGTGCCTTCATCTATACTACATAATACTTTCGCAAAATTTTTGATTCTCTTACTTCTTTCGGATATAGAAAGCGTGAATCCATCCGAGAATGGTAAAAAAAAATTCCAATTTGATAAATCCGTGTTCATCTCGCAGTTCAACGGCAACAAACGGATTTTTCTTAATTGTTAGATAACAATATAGTGTAAATCAAATTTCTTCACTGATCTAGCTCACTTCTCTTTACACAGCTGACAATTCAAATTAGGAATGAGTTCTCACATTAGGTGAAGCAAGCCACTCATGAAAGCGCGGCGACGGTTCTTCTGATTCCTTCGATTAGCGAAACTAAAGAAGCACTAGAACCTCCCCTTGCTTCGTCAAATCCCTCTTACTAAGAATGTATTCTTCTATATCACGACCATCATAAAGTTCTAATAGAACCGTATTGCCTGTTGCATAAGTTATCGTCACCCTACTTGCACCATTATAAAAATCATTAATTTCGATTAATTCTTCTACACTTAATTTAAGCAATATTTCCACCCCCTTTTTCGTTTACTTCTACATTAAAGCGATGACTACTGCATTTTAAAACAAGTATTTTATAAACATTTTCGGAAATTTAGAAAATTAAAAAGACAAGGATATCACTCCTCGTCTTTGTCCAAATAAATAGGATTCAATTTTTCTACTTGTTTTAAACACTCGAAAATCGCATCATCAACTAGAATATACTCGCTCAGGACAGAATCGATATTTAGAGTAAGATCTTCAAAGGTTGCAAAAACAAGATCTCTAATCTCTGTATTAAAAACTTCAATTAAAGAATTTTCTTTATTAATCTTTGCTAGCCTTTTACCAAACAAAAATAAAAAGTACTGAAATTGAGCGAACACCTCGTATTGCTTCCAGTTGATTCTTTTAAAGCGTGTAATAACAAATTGGTAATCTTCGTAATGGAATTCAACAATTTCATTTTCCATTAGTTTTCTTGAGTGATTTGTTTGCTACAAGTGTATCTCCTCCATTATCTTATGAAAATTTATACATGATGACTCTTCAAGATAATGAAGTAAAAACCTTGATTTTTATCGGTTGAAATACAGTATTAACAGAATTAATGGTTAGATATAGTATACGTGACTAAAGTTGATTTTAGAGGCTGTTTACCCCTAATTTTTGTGTAATATTGTACCCTTCAAGACTGAACAACGTAATTCCAGTTTTTTTAATGAAAAAAAGGATAGATTTTCTACCTATCCGTAACGTTTCTAATTCTATTTTACTTTCCAGCCTTCTTAGCTGCTGCTTCAATCCATTTACCTAAATTATCTCGTCCGTTATCATTTACCCAATCATAAGTAGGATATATTTCTGAAAAATAGACATTTTTTCCGTTTCGTTCGTAATACCAGTTATCGAAAGGATTTTTCCCCTTCGCATCAGTTCTTCCATTTACATCTTTAACACGGTGTATATAGACACCTATTAGCCCATTACCTCTTTTTGCACTTTGTTCAATTTCATACCCAACATACTTTCTTTCGGATGTTTCACTCCCAATAAGGACAACAGTTGTACTAGTACCTTCCAATTGTTTATTAATCCAATTTTTAATTGCCTGATCACCTTTTCTTTTAACCTCTTCCCAATCTGCTTTATCAATAAATCCTGATTTATCTCCCTTAAAAAGACCACTATTTCTTACTTGTCCTGCTCTCCAAGAATCCTTTTCAAAATGAAAACTGAAAAAAGTTTTTCTAGCCATTATTCTCCTCCTCTAATTTCAATAACTATATCTGTGACTATTTTAATTAGTTGGTTAAATTCGATTCCGTCTTCACCTAGTTTAATAAACTTATCTTTTAAATAAGGAAACTCAGGGTAATATCTCTGAAAATCGTTTATTACCTGTTCCCATAACTTGCGGCTAGCATATCCTGTTACACCAATAGGAATTACTTTTGCGTTTTTGTCTACTGCAATATCAAACTCTCTAATAACACCATTTGCCTCTACTACAATATCTTCGTCTGATTCTTCCTTCTTAGTGAGTTTATTTCCAAACATAAAAATAACTATTCCACATTCACTAATGAGTTGTTGACGATATTCTTCCCATAATTGGCCAATTTCCTTTCCATTTGTAGCATATTGGGGAAATGGCCTCATGATTAAATGTTCATTTATATTTCTTGTACCTGATTCTTCCATTCCTTCCAACACACCATTTATAACTGCACTACCCACTCCTAAACCAAATCCAGTTGCCACCTTGAACTCTTTTTGATTCAATGTTTTACTTAGTTTATGAATAAAATCTTCTGCATTTATGCCCGATACTTTATAATCATTAAATTCATGTGCGCTACCAGATATAAGAAGGTTATTTCTATTGTATCTTTCAGTGATAGTTTCCAAAATTGCTGTTATATCCTCATATTTTTTTACAATCAAGGGCTTAATAGAATATCGCTCTAAATCAGCACATTTTAATTCTTGTCTGATTTTATCGTATTGAAATTGCTCTTTTCCCTCTGCATTATTTGGATAATCCTCTTCAGCAACCTCTTTTATAAAATAATAATGGGTACGGGTATGGTCGTCTAACAAAATTTTAATTCTGCTCAATATATGCTCTAAATTCGGGTCTTCAAAACTAAAGCCAATAAATAAAAATGTTTTAGAAACAAGATCACCTTTTAGAGCAATAGTGAACATCTGGTTATTTTTCTCATATAACTCATAATCATTTTTAATTAAAACTGCCTCATCTGCTACTTCCACATCACCATGCATTTTGTAAATAATAGCATCTCTTTTACTTTTTATCACTGCCAAATCATTAACTCGCTTTTTAACATCAGGCTTCTTCCCTGCTTGAATTAAGGCTTGTTCAATTAGTTTGTCGTAATTAGTAGTCCAGTAAGTTCGTATAGGTAACTCTGCAATGATTTCATGATTGCGGTTTATTCTACCAGTTTGACTAAAGTGGTTATTTATCAACTCCGTCAAAGGTGTTTTAGTTTTTGAATCGTTGTAGATATATTGTGCCAACGATACCAAGTCACTTTCTTTATCTACATCAAGTCCTAGCCTTGCCGCAGGACGTCTTAATAGTTCCTTCCAATTAACCACACCTGATGGTATAGATAAACCTGCACCTGCAAAAATTGCAGCATTTCCTTCCTTTAATGCACTAACATATTCATCTATAAAGTTATTAATTTCTCTACCAACTCCAAAGCGGTTCCTCCCTTTTACTTCAGAGACCCATTCTCCTTAAACTTTAGTAATTGTTCC
>NZ_BAUT01000053.1 GCF_000513095.1 Halalkalibacter wakoensis JCM 9140 | reverse complement strand
GGAAAGCGGAGTGTCATTCCTCTGCGGCAGTTAGGCACTTTTTACGACCCTTCTTGCTTTACCTTCTGTTTTTTCCTGTTTAAAAAGGAAAACCTTGCTCCTAGAACTTGGCCGGCTAAATTCGAACGATAGCCCAGATACAAGTAAATCACAATTCCAACGATAATCCCAACAAATAATGTTGGAAATGCTCGTAGTTGATTTGTAATTGGAATCACATGTTGCATACCTACATTCGTTGCGATTACGCCTAGTGCCATAACTCCCGCAAATACTAGGATAAGAAGCGTGCGTTTGGCAATAAGCTTATAATTAAATTGTGCATATTTTCCTATCGCCCAAACGGTTACCGCAATCGAGGCAACATAGCCTGCGTATGTTGCAAACACTCCTCCAAGTGGACCAAATAGGGATAACAACCAACTATTGGTCACAAGCTTTAAGAACAATCCGACAGCTAGTGCGATCACAGCGATTTTTTGTTTGTTCATTCCTTGTAAAATGGCAGACGTTACAGCAAACAGTGAGAAAAACAAGGTAATGGGTGCATAATAGCGTAATATATAGCCACCAATTTCAAAGTCTTCTAAACCATAAAGAGCTCCGAATGCTGGATAAGCCAAAATCGACATCCCGACAGCAGCTGGTATTGTTAAAAATAAAATGACTTGATACGTTTGTGTAATTTGTTTTTGCAAAAGGCCTGTATCATTTGTTGTAAACGATTTTGTAATCGTTGGAATCAATGTAATCGATAAAGCTGTGGCAAGCGCCATTGGAATTAAGATAATTTTATGAGCTGTATTGGAAAATACTGCAAAAGCAACCTCAGACTCATCTTGAGTTAAGTGAGTACCAATTAATGTATTGTTAAATGTAAACAAATCAATAAGCTGATACAACGGGATCGCAAGACCAACAAACGATAATGGCAGCGCATAAGCAATCAATTCCTTATACATCGCTTTTAACGATAATTGGTGGTCAGTCGTACTTTTTTCAACTTGCTCTTGAATAAGGGATTTCCGCTTAAACCAATACGTCAACAACACAGCTAATCCACCAATGGCTCCTACAAAAGCTCCAAATGTCGCAAATCCAACTGCTAAGCCAATGCTGCCATCCATCATGTTTACAATTGAAAACGTGATCGCTAAAATAAAGACAATCCGAACAATTTGTTCAATCACTTGAGATACGGCTGTTGGTCCCATTGATTGAAATCCTTGAAAGTATCCACGAATGATCGACATTATTGGTACAACAATTAACGCAACACTTACCATTCTTATCGTAAAAACAATCTCCTCAAACGTATTCCCTTTATCTGTTGGATTCTCAATAATCCAGGGCACAATGTAAGGAGCCGCAAAAAATAATATTAAAAAGGCCAGGATACCCGTAATGGACATAAAAATTAACCCTGATTTAAATAACCTGTAACCTGTTTGGTAATCTCCTAACGCATTGTATCTTGATACAAATTTGGATACGGCTAATGGAACACCTAAAGTAGCTAAACTTAATAAAACGGTATAGGGCAAATATCCATACGAGTATAAAGCAATCCCCGTTTGGCCGACAATAGCAGTAAAAGGGAATATATAGATAAGACCTAATATTTTCGAAGCAAACGTAGCGGCCGTAAGTACCATCGTACCGCGCATTAGTTTTGAATCTGACATATCTTCCATTCCTACTTTCCAAATAATCATAAAATGAATCCGTAAACTCCTTTTGCATTTTACCATAGTCTACGGTTCGTTGCTTGAATCTCACTCAATTCCTTTTTTATTTAAAACATGATACGGTATGTTAGTTGAGGTGAAGAAATGTGAAAAAATATGATGTTATTGTCATTGGTGGAGGCCCTTCTGGTTTAATGGCTTCCATCGCTGCAGCCGGACATGGGGCTAATGTCCTTCTTTTAGATAAAGGAAACAAACTTGGTCGGAAACTAGCGATATCAGGTGGGGGCAGGTGCAATGTGACCAACCGAATGGAGCTTCAAGATTTAATTGCTCACATTCCAGGTAATGGCAGGTTTATGCACAGTCCATTCTCGGTCTTTAATAATGAGGATATTATTGCCTTTTTCGAAGGTTTAGGCATCCAACTTAAAGAGGAAGACAGAGGGAGAATGTTCCCTATAAATGATAAAGCCACAACCGTTGTTGAAACATTGCTACAACGTGTGAAAGAACTCGGGGTAGATATCCGAACAAACACATCAGTTAAAACGATCACATACTCTGATGATTCCGTCAAAGAAGTCGTTTTACATAATCATGAAACAATTGCAACACCTGCTGTCATCGTGGCAACTGGTGGCAAATCTGTTCCCCATACGGGAAGTACAGGTGACGGCTACCCTTGGGCCGAGAAAGCTGGTCATACGATTACCGAACTATATCCTACTGAAGTTCCAATTACATCAAACGAATCGTTTATCAAGCAAAAAACACTTCAAGGCTTATCGCTACGGGACATTGAATTAACGGTATTTAATCCAAAGGGCAAAAAAATTAAAACGCACGATGGAGATATGATTTTTACTCATTTTGGGATTTCAGGTCCTGCCGCATTACGCTGTAGCCAATATGTTGTAAAAGCACTGAAGAAATTTGAAACAAAAACAATAACGATGGAAATTGACCTGTTCCCTTCTATTTCGGAAGAGGCCCTTTTTCAGCAATTGTTATCAAAAGCAAAAAACGAGCCGAAAAAGTCCATGAAGAACTTATTAAAAGGATTTGCAACTGAACGGTTCTTGCTTTTTCTTTATGACAAACTTTCGCTCGATACACAGACTCCTGCTTCTACTGTTTCTCACGACACATGGCGAGATCTTGTTAGCCACTGTAAACATTTTAAAATCGAAGTGAATGGTACACTATCAATTGAAAAAGCCTTTGTTACGGGTGGTGGCATTTCGATTAAGGAAATCGAACCAAAAACGATGCATTCGAAGAAGAAAAAAGGACTGTATTTCTGTGGAGAAGTGTTAGATATTCACGGTTATACAGGGGGTTATAATATTACAGTTGCTTTTTCCACAGGGTATACAGCAGGAAAGTCTGCAGCAGAACAAGTTGTACACAAATAATATCCACATTATCCACAGTTTATGTTTTTGATTCTGTTGATCTTTGATTTTTTCTAGAAAAGTCTTTATTTGTCCAACATATATTGTTGTGTATATGTTGGACTATCCACAAAGTTATTCACACTATATACAAGTACTAAAGCACTGTTATTGGTTAGGATTTGAATTCAGTTTCAATTATCCTCAAAATATTCCCACTATTTTTACAAATATATCCTACTTTCTTCCTTTCCCTTTAGATTATTGTCTGTTGGAGAAGAATAATCTTATCTTTATCCACACATCATAAGATGAATACATATGAGGGGTGAATCAAATGGATGCAAAACGTGTAAAACAAATTCTTGCTTCTCCGGCCAATATTGATGTCGTTTATAATGGTACTTCCGTGTGGATCGACTCGTTACATGAAGATGAAACGCGAGCTACCGTTCATTTAAGAGGACCTTTAGAAGAGCGTTCTGAAGTAGATATATCGGAATTGACAGAAGCATAATAACAAGGGTGCGCGAACGGTTTTTAAACCTCTCGCACACCCTTATTTTTTCATACAAGTCAGTTAGTTCATTTTATTTTGCTGCTTCATCGCATCAAATACATGTTGTTGCGCTTGTTGTACTTGTTCTTTTTCTTGTTGAACATGCTTCTTTTCTTGTTCAACTTGACCTTGAAGAGATTGTAAATGCTGTTGACCTTGTTCTACTTGTTGATGAAGGTTTTGCAAGTTCAACTTTTGTTGTTGTACTTGCTGTTGTGCCTGCTGAAGGCTATACTGTGCATTCTGTAGCTGTTGGTTTTCCGTTTGAAGCTGTTGCTGAGCTTGCTGTACTGGATTTTGTTGTGGTTGTGGTTGCGCTTGAGAGCCTTGTTGCGCTATTGATATACCTGAGCTAACAAACGTTTCTGTTCCAATTTCAAGATCTTGTTTGGCTTGCTCAAGTAACCGTTTCGTTTCTCGCAAATCTACTTTCCCAAGACTTGGTTGACCTGATTGTAGTAGCAATTGTTTTTTCCCCATAATGAGTACCCCTCCCAATTATGATCGTCGAGTACTTACATACCCATTTCTAATTTGCACCGTAACTTTGTTTCCTATCCTACAATGTGGATGAATCCATATGGAAAAACCCTAGATTGTCTTTGCAACTAGGGTTCTTCGTCCTTATCCAATTTTATGGTTGTTATCCAACAACAATATTCACTAACTTCCCAGGAACCGCAATTAATTTTCGAACGGTTTTATCACCGATCGCAGCTTGTACTTTTTCATCACTCTTTGCAATCTCTTCCATTTGTTCACGAGTGGCATCAGATGGAATGAGTAATTTCGCTTTCACTTTTCCGTTAATCTGTACAACGACCTCAACTTCATTTTCTACAAGAAGCGATTCATCAAATGTTGGCCACTGTTCATAACTAATCGTTCCACTGTGCCCAAGCTTTTCCCAAAGCTCTTCTGCAACATGAGGGGCGATTGGAGAAAGCAACTTCACAAACCCTTCCATCAAATCACGAGGCAATACTTCCTGTTTGTAGCCTTCGTTAATGAATACCATCATTTGTGAAATGGCGACATTGAAGCGGAGCTCAGTCATGTCTTCCGTTATTTTCTTAACAGATTGGTGGTACACACGAGTAAAGCTCTCAGACGCAGGTGCATTCTGAATGGCAGAGCTTAGCTCTCCTGTTGACTCATCAACAAATAAACGCCAAACTCGGTCTAAAAAGCGACGAGCTCCATCTAAACCGTTCGTTGACCATGCAATCGAACCATCAAGTGGCCCCATGAACATTTCATATAAACGCAACGTATCAGCACCATGGCTTGTGACAACATCATCTGGATTGACGACATTGCCTTTTGATTTACTCATTTTTTCGTTGTTTTCACCTAGAATCATTCCTTGGTTATAAAGCTTCTGGAACGGTTCTTTTGTTGTGACAACTCCAATATCATACAGGACTTTATGCCAGAAACGAGCATATAATAAGTGAAGAACCGCATGCTCTGCCCCACCTATGTAAATATCTACTGGCAACCATCTCTTTAACTTTTCTGGGTCCGCTAATGCTTCTTCGTTCGTTGGATCAATATAACGAAGGTAATACCAGCAGCTTCCTGCCCACTGTGGCATCGTATTCGTTTCGCGGCGACCTTTCTTTCCTGTAACAGGATCTACTACTTCTAACCAATCCTTTGCATTGGCAAGCGGTGATTCCCCTGTACCAGATGGTCTAATTTCTTTCATTTTCGGCAACTCAAGTGGAAGTTCACTTTCTGGAACAGTTGTCATCGTTCCATCTTCCCAGTGAATAACAGGAATGGGTTCACCCCAATACCGCTGACGGCTAAATAACCAGTCACGAAGACGATACGTTACTTGTTTTTTCCCAACCTGATTCGTTTCTAACCACTCAATCATATTGGTAATCGCAGTTTCTTTATCCAGTCCGTTTAAGAAATCAGAATTAACGTGCTCACCATCACCTGTGTATGCTTCTTCCTCCACATTTCCACCAGCAACGACTTCACGTATCGTTAAATTAAATGCTTTAGCAAATTCATAGTCACGCTCATCATGAGCTGGTACAGCCATGATTGCACCTGTTCCGTAACTTACTAATACATAATCAGCAATCCAAATCGGGATGCGCTCACCATTAACAGGATTCACTGCATACGCACCTGTAAACACACCTGTTTTTTCTTTTGAAAGCTCGGTTCTTTCCAAGTCACTTTTCGCTGATACTTTTGCTTTGTATGCATCAACCTGCTCTTGTTGCTCAGCTGTTGTAATTTGATCAACAAGTTTATGTTCGGGAGCTAATACCATATATGTTGCACCAAATAACGTGTCAGGACGAGTTGTAAACACTTCTACGTTTTTACCATCATGTCCATCAACTTTAAATGTCACTTCTGCTCCTTCTGAACGGCCGATCCAGTTACGTTGCATATCTTTAATGCTTTCAGGCCAATCAAGCTCTTCTAAATCCTCAAGCAAACGATCTGCGTAAGCCGTAATTTTTAGCATCCACTGTTTCATTGGGCGGCGTTCAACCGGGTGATCTCCACGCTCACTTTTTCCATCAATAACTTCCTCATTCGCTAGAACTGTTCCTAGAGCTGGACACCAGTTCACAGCTACCTCATCAATGTATGCCAAGCCTTTTTCATGGAGCTTCGTAAAAATCCACTGTGTCCACTTGTAATAGTGAGGGTCCGTCGTATTGATTTCGCGATCCCAATCATAAGAAAAACCTAGTGATTTAATTTGACGACGAAACGTGTTAATGTTTTGCGCGGTAAAAATAGCCGGGTCATTCCCTGTGTCTAATGCATATTGTTCAGCAGGCAATCCAAATGCATCCCACCCCATTGGATGAAGGACGTTGTATCCTTGCATTCTTTTCATTCGCGACAAAATATCTGTTGCCGTATACCCCTCAGGGTGACCAACATGCAGCCCTGCTCCTGATGGATACGGAAACATATCTAATGCATAGAACTTCGGTTTATCAGGCTCTTCTTCTGTTTTAAACGTTTTGTTTTCTTCCCAATATTGCTGCCACTTTTTTTCAATTTGATCATGTGAAAACGACATCTTATAATCCTCCTGCTATAATGTTGTTCAAATGGTGAGATCATTTTGAGCTACTAAGGTTGTTTACATGGTTTCAAGGGGAATCCGTACTATATAGAAAAAACCCCCATCCCTAACAATAGTTAGGGACGAGAGTTTTATATATCCCGCGGTACCACCCACATTAATGAATCAGTCATTCTTCATTCGCTCTACACAAATAACGGTTGTGATCCGTTGAAAGCTACTCATTTCACTTTCAAAACTCAAAGGCGAGTTCATCATACTTGTTCGACTGACTTGCACCACCCGTCAGCTCTCTTCGTTACCCAAATTATGATTACTACTCCTTGTCTACGTCAACATATGAACTTACTTGTATTGTATGAATTCCAAAGCCCTATGTCAAGCAAGCTTTGGCTTAGCTTATTATTTCAGCTTCTTGCTTTTTATTTGTTACGATTCTTTTTAATGGAACGTCATAAATAAACAGAATCGCAATCGCTACGACAAACAAAGCCAAAAGAACGATGATGAGCATCGATATCGAAAAGAAATCAACCATCAATCCCCCTAATAACGGGCCAATCATTCTTCCCCCTGTTGCAACACTATTGATAATTCCTTGGTAATATCCTTCTTTGTTTTTCGGTGCTAATTTACTCGCAATTGTTGGTACAGCTGGCCAAACAAACATCTCCCCAATTGTTAATACAATCATCGCAACAAGAAACATCGAAAATACACTTGCTTGTAACAAGATTGCATAGGAAACCATAAAAATGAGAACTCCGACAATCATTTGCTGCTTTAACGTATGGACCCATTTCCGGATCAGCCAGGATACCAATGGCTGAGCAAACACAATCATCAGTCCATTGATTGTCCATAAGAAGCTATACTGTTGTAGGGAAATTCCTAACGACTGGGTATGGACAGACACATTGGCTTGCCACTGAGTATAGGCAACCCAACAAATAAAAAAGGCAATGGATAACAATGCCAAAGAGTGGATGCGATAATTGTTGCGGATCGGTGTTTTTTGTTCAAACACGTTTGATGTGTTGGCTTCAACCGATTTGCCCCCAATGGTCCGAAAACAAACCATTACAAATAGAGTTAAAAACGCGTACATGATTGCATTGGCAGCAAAAACGGCCGTAAGTTGAATGGTTGCCACAACACCGACTAACGCCGTTCCAACAGCCACCCCAACATTTTGGGCGATGTACATCGCATTAAATGGTTTTCTTCCGCCTTCTGGCCAAAGGCTTCCAGCCAGTGCATACATCGCAGGAAAAATAACCCCTGTGCCAAATCCTAGTCCAATAAGTAACACCATATAAAAATAATAACTATGATAAAATATTAATATAACTGCACTAACGGTCGTGACAACAAGGCCAAAAACCATTGTTTTATACGCGCCGATTTTATCGAACAATCGTCCACCAATGATGCTCCCTACTACACCAGCACCCGCATTTAACATGAGTACAAAGCCAGCTGCCGTTAAAGATCTTCCTAATTCTTGATGGATAATGATTGCATTTAACGGCCATAAAAAAGATGCACCTGTAATGTTAACAGCCATCGCCACGATTAAGAACCAAAGTGATTTTGGCATAACTTTTTTCGCCACCTTCCATTCATCCCTTTGCCATCTTAGGTGATCTCCATCTAGATTGCAATCATTTTTCATTCGTATTTGCTGTTTTTATAAAAAGGGCGATACAATAGAAAAACAAAAGGACACTGAAAAAGGTTGACCTTTACCTTTTTCAGTACCCTCGGAGGAATGTGCGAAGCCGTTGCAATCTTTTTATAAATCCTGTTATGAGCGGGTTTCTCATACTAGGCGCGCAACGAGCGGAGCCATTCCCATTTAAACCAGACACTGAAAAAGGTTGATTTTTACCTTTTTTCAAACAAACTCTACTATTTCTTGCTTTATGTAAGAGAAAGGTGATTCAATTGACAGTTCATATGTATGGCGATAAACGATATTATTCTTGGAACTACTATTTAAGAGAGCAATTTGGTGAAAAGGTTTTTAAAATTCCACTAGATGCTGGCTTTGACTGTCCAAATCGAGACGGTTCTGTTGCACATGGTGGCTGTACGTTTTGCAGTGAAAGAGGATCCGGGGACTTTGCTGGAGATCGAAAAGATGATTTAGTCACTCAATTTCATACGATTAAAGATAAAATGCATAAAAAGTGGAAAAGCGGCAAATACATTGGCTACTTCCAAGCCTATACGAACACGTATGCTCCCGTTGAAACGTTGCGTTCCTATTATGAGACGATTCTCGAACAAGAAGGAGTGGTCGGACTTTCGATTGCAACGAGACCTGATTGTTTACCAGATGTTGTTGTTGAATATTTAGCTGAGTTGAACAAGCGAACCTTTCTTTGGGTTGAATTAGGACTGCAAACAGTCCACGAAAGAACAGCTCTGCTCATTAACCGGGCTCATGACTATCAAAGTTACGCAGATGGTGTTAAAAAACTAAGAAAACACAACATTAATGTCTGTTCTCACATTATCAATGGTCTTCCACTCGAAGATTATGACATGATGATGGAAACGGCTAAAGAAGTTGCGAAACTAGACGTACAAGGAATTAAAATTCACCTTCTTCATCTATTGAAAAAAACAGCGATGGTGAAACAGTATGAAAAAGGATTGCTTCAATTGATGAAGGAAGATGACTACATTCAACTTGTTGTCGATCAACTAGAGGTTTTGCCGCCCAATATGGTTGTTCACCGATTAACAGGGGACGGTCCAGCTGACCTTATGATTGGACCGATGTGGAGCATGAACAAATGGAGCGTACTAAACGGAATTGAAGCTGAATTAAAACGACGAGATAGTTCCCAAGGAAAATACTTTGATACTGAAAGGATTGCATGTAAATGAATGTTCTCGGGGTTTTGCCTTTTGCACGATTTGTCTTAGAAAATGCATTAACAGAGGGAGATATCGCTGTTGACTGTACAGTTGGAAATGGGCACGATACGATTTTCTTAGCAAACCTAGTAGGAGATAAAGGGCATGTTTACGGGTTTGACGTGCAACAAGCTGCCATTGAGTCCACCTCAAGGAAATTAGTAGAACGCAACCTCACTCCATACGTTACCTTGTTCCAAGAAGGACATGAACAAGTTCGTTCGCTCATTCCTGAGAAAAAGCAGTCGAAAGTGAAAGGCGCCATATTTAATCTCGGATATCTTCCTGGTGGTGATAAATCGATTGTCACACGTCCAACATCAACCATTGCCGCAGTTAGTGCGTTATTAGACATCATGCCCAAAGGCGGCACGATTGTGCTTGTAATTTATCATGGTCACGAAGAAGGAAAAATGGAAAAAGAGATGATCCTTTCCTTTGTCGAGCAAATTGATCAACGTCTTGCACATGTTCTGAAATATGATTTTATCAATCAAGTCAACGATCCCCCTTTTGTTGTAGCCATCGAAAAAAGGTAACCATTGACAATTTGTTTTAATAGTTTGAAAATAGATACAACTGGACTTTGAGGAGAATCAAAATATGCCATTATTAAACTCGGTTTTGGCTCACAATGAACGTTTTGTTTTCAATAAAGAATATGAGCGTTTTGAAACAACGAAATACCCCGATAAAAAAGTCGTCATCTTAACATGCATGGATACACGCCTTCTAGAACTTCTCCCACATGCGATGAATGTAAAAAACGGTGATGCAAAAATCATTAAAAATGCTGGAGCTGTGATTACTCATCCATTTGGGAGTATTATGAGAAGTATTTTAGTAGCGATTTATGAGTTGGGTGCAGGGGAAGTGATGGTTGTTGGCCATCATGGTTGTGGCATGACCGGTTTACAGCCTACTAGTATCTTAAACAAATCACTAGAGCGTGGGATCCAGAAAGAAACGATCGATATGCTTGAGTTTTCTGGAGTAGATCTCCGCGGGTTTCTAACAGGCTTCGATCATGTTGAAAAAAATGTAGAGAACAGTGTCTCCATGATTAAAAATCACCCTCTTCTCCCAAAAGACGTTGCCGTACACGGTCTAGTCATTTGTCCTGAAAGTGGCAAGCTTGACTTACTGATTAATGGATATGAAAATCAAACCATTATACATGATGAAAAAGTCTGACCTTATTCTTTGTGACGATCAGACTTTTTCGTTATGGCTATTTCCTGAACATCCATCGATTAAGCAAAAACAACATCGTAGGAAGACCACCCATTTTCACCATTTTCTTCGATTTCTTTTTTAACTCTTTATCCCTTTGAACTTTATCGTCAGCAATGTAAATGGCAATAACGCCCCGAATAATCATTTGATGAAACCTAGAATCCGGAAGCTTCTCAATATATTCCTCCGCCTTTGTTACAAATAGACGAAAGCGTTCAATCATTTCCTCCTCGTCTTTATAATAGAACAAAAAGTTCAGTTCATCATCTGCAATGTCTTCTTCTTGATCAATAAAGTAGTCAAGAAGAATGTGAACGCCTTGTAACCAAGGATAATACCCCTCCTTTAGGAGTTGGGCTGTTTCCTCCGTTAGATCATTCTTTGTTGCGTATGTTGCAAGCGTATAAATGCCAAGTGTAGAACCTGCGCAAGCTGAAAATTCATACCACGTCATCTCTGGTACTTTATGACGATGCTCGGCAAACCACTTTTCTAAACGTGGAATTCGTTCCTCTTTCACAACATGTTTATGTACTTGTAAATCACCATAATAGCCACTTAACTCCAACATACCTGCTTGTACTTTTTCAAAGGAAGGGAACGTCGCAAGGATGGATTGACATGTGTTAACGATATCATGCAAATATCCACCATCATCTTGTTCATCTCGGTATTGATAATAGTTTTTTAGCTCAGCCCCTGGAGTCAAAGCATCTAAAAGAGATTGATGCAACGAGCGAAAGTCCTTAGGGTCTAGTGCCGGACTTTGATCGCAAAGGTTATCTAAATAATCACAAGCAATTTGATAAGCAATAATAAATTGAAGAAGCTCTTCAAAACGATCTTTCGCTACAAGCCCGTACACTCCGCCTCCTTCACAATGAAACTTTTTCTTTTTTAATGCATCAAGCGCCTGAGCACGCAGTTCAGGGTCCGGGATTGCTGACGCTTTTTCAATCCATGGGTCAAAATATTTATGTACTGTTGGAATAACTTCCTTGTAAATATTCATAAGTAGTGGGATAGGTCTTGTTGGTGCAGTCAACCGAAATTCCTCCTAGTCCTTTTCTTCTTTAAAAACAGTAGCATATTCCAACTAAACATACAATTTTAAGGTGTTAGCAGGTTTACAAAGCCAATCGCATAGCGAAAAACTTGCTCTCTCTCTGGTTCATTAAACACTTCGTGATAGAGACCTTCCCACTCTTTATACGACTTTTCTTGAATCGCTAGCAGGTTAAACCAATCTCTCACATCGTATTTGTTAACAAGGTAATCTTCTCCAGACTGCAAGACAAGCAAAGGGACATTCGGAAACTTTTCAGGGTACCTGTGAGCTAGACGCATCGCCTTTGTTAATTCTTGATACCACCTTGCTGATACTTTGCTAACTCGAAGTTCGTCTTTGACATAAGCTTCTCGTACTTCTTCATTTCTCGTCGCTAATTCCGAGCGAATACCTGAGTTTTGACTGAAAGAAGGAACAATTCGATGTAGAATTTTCGAAGCGAACTCCTTTGTTTTAGCTGGTGGTTCACTAAGTCCTAAACAAGGAGAAGATAAAATTACTCCTTGTATCAACGCTATGCTTCTTTCCATAACGGTACGAATGACAACAAGGCCACCCATACTATGTCCTAATAAATAAATCGGCAAGCCTTTTAGCCGAGCTTCATCTATCCATTCTTCCACCGAATCTAAATATTGATTAAATGACTGAATATGTCCACGCTTGCCACGTGTTTTCCCCTGACCTGGGAGATCACCCATGATCACATCAAAGCCATGCTCATTCCACTTCTTTGCAAGCCATATATAGCGTCCATGATGCTCTCCTGCTCCATGAACGATGATCACAACACCTCTAGGTTCAGCCACTTCCCATTTCCACATTTTACGTTCCCCTCCTTTAATGTCTATTCAAAAAAAGGCCATGACCAACCTTTTTTACGTTAAGATAAGTATATCGATTTTTTTATCAAACGAAAAGGATGTGATGTTATGATTTACCGATATCAAGACAAATTTCCGACAATTTCTGAAAGTGTATTTATTGCTGACGGAGTAACCATCACCGGAGACGTTACCATTGGGGATGAATCAAGCATTTGGTTTCAAACGGTTATCCGTGGCGACGTCTCTCCTACGATTATAGGAAAACGGGTCAATATCCAAGACCAATCGATGCTTCATCAAAGCCCTAAATATCCTTTAATCATTGAGGACGATGTGACTGTTGGACATCAAGTGATGTTACATAGTTGTACGATACGTAAAAATGCGCTGATTGGCATGGGATCAATTGTTTTAGATGGTGCCGAGATTGGGGAAGGTGCTTTTATTGGGGCAGGCAGCCTTGTTCCTCCAGGTAAAAAAATCCCTGCTAATATGTTAGCATTTGGTAGGCCAGCAAAAGTGATCCGAGAGTTAACCGAAGAAGATCTAGTTGATATGGCTCGGATCCGCCGCGAGTATGTTGAAAAAGGCCAGCATTATAAGCAAGTAATTCAGGAACAAAGGAACGATGCGTAAATTTTTTTGGTAATTGAATAATATTGATTATTATTATCAATAATAGAAATAGAAAAGAGCGAAGGCCATCGCTCTTTTCTACCAGCATTAATGTTGTGGTTCAAATGTTTTGCAATCAGTTTCCTCTTGCTTATCTGCTTCTTTACCTGTATGACTTACAACATAAATTTTATCAGCTTCACACTGATTTCCATGTGCCCAATACACACAGTTGTTTACTTCGCAAAGTACATCTTGTGCCAATTCATTCACCCCCCCTTCTCCATTCATTTTGACCAATATTGCATCAAAGCATACCATTTCAATTGTCTATCTACTGTAATACCAGCCTGTTAATTTTTCTACTTTTCTTTGAGGCTTCATCTTTCACTCGTTTCTCAGGTTTTTAAGCTTCCTCTCTTTTAGCGACAAAAAAACACACGAAATGAACTCGTGTGTTTTTGCTCTTATAATCCCGCTTGTTCTTTTAATGTTGCTGCTTTATCCGTTTGCTCCCAAGGTAGTTCAACATCTGTACGTCCAAAATGGCCATAGGCAGCTGTTTGCTTGTAAATCGGGCGGCGTAAATCAAGCATTTTGATGATGCCTGCTGGGCGAAGGTCAAAATTATCACGGACTAGTGATACCAATGACTCTTCTGATACTTTACCCGTGCCAAATGTATCAACCGAAATAGATACAGGTTGTGCTACTCCAATCGCATAAGCTAATTGAACTTCACATTTATCTGCTAAACCTGCAGCTACAATGTTTTTCGCAACATAACGTGCTGCATAAGCTCCAGAGCGGTCTACTTTTGTTGCGTCTTTCCCTGAAAACGCTCCGCCACCATGGCGTGCGTAACCACCGTATGTATCAACAATGATTTTGCGTCCAGTTAAACCTGCATCCCCTTGTGGTCCTCCAATGACAAAACGACCCGTTGGATTAATAAAATATTTCGTATTTTCATCAATCAGTTCCTGTGGAACGACTGGGTTAATCACGTATTCTTTTAGATTACGTTGGATCTGATCCAGGGTCACTTCTGGATGATGTTGAGTCGAAATAACGATTGTATCAATTCGAGCTGGCTTCCCATTTTCATCGTATTCAACGGTCACTTGTGTTTTTCCATCTGGACGAAGATAAGGAAGAATTTCATCTTTACGAACCTCTGTTAAACGTCTTGCAATTTTGTGACTAAGGGAAATTGGTAAAGGCATTAACTCGGCTGTTTCATTGTTCGCATAACCAAACATTAACCCTTGGTCGCCTGCACCGATCGCTTCAATTTCTTCATCAGTCATTTGACCTTCACGTGCTTCTAATGCTTGGTCAACCCCTTGAGCAATATCAGCAGACTGCTCATCAATTGACGTTAAGACCGCACACGTTTCATAATCAAAACCATATTTTGCTCGCGTATATCCAATTCCTTTAATCGTTTCTCTAACAATTTTCGGAATATCTACATACGTGCTTGTTGTAATTTCTCCAGCTACTAAAACCAGCCCAGTTGTAACAGATGTTTCACAAGCGACACGGGCATTTGGGTCATTTGTAATAATCGCATCTAAAATGGCATCTGAAATTTGATCACAAATTTTATCAGGGTGCCCTTCTGTTACTGATTCAGACGTAAACAAACGTCTACTTTTCAATTCTGTCATCATAACTTCCTCCTTGTAAACACAGCTTTTAGTAGCATATGTTTTTCTTTAAGACGGCACTCATGCCCCATCGAATGGGAATTATCTACCTGTAAAGACATCTAAACGATAAAAACCCTCTTCCTATATAGAGGAAAAGGGTTGAATAATTACCTTTAGCCTCTTATCGTCCAAGGCAATGCCTTGCAGGTTAGCACCTTTTCACTCTGGCTTAGAATGTTGGTTGCTGGGCTTCTTCGGGCCTGTCCCTCCGCCTACTCAGGATAAGAGTATCCGTTCGACGCATATCATATCGCACATTGTCGTTATCTGTCAACCTGTCAAGCTTCATTTCACAGGATACTTTTGGTAATTTCTCTTTCTATATTAACCATTTTTAGTTTGTGCAATAGGTTTTGATTTATTCTTGTCTTTACTATCAATAAAAAATAAAAACGAATTTCCCAAAAGAACGATCTTTTTGGGAAATTCGTTTCAATATAAAATAACGCTCCTATTTTTTATTAGTATGGTGTATCCTCATGGTTCTCATTTTTCTTTCGACGTCTTTCTCTTTCTTTTTGTTTCTGCTGCTTCTCCTGCTCCTCTTGCATCTCTTGTTCCATTCGCATATCCTCTTGAAGCTGCAATCTCATTAATTCATTTGCATTGTCGCGTGGTTTTACCTGACTATAAACCCCGCTTGCCGTTAAACCGATAATAAGAGCCGTTAAAACTTGCTCACCCCATTCTCGTGGGATAAACCATAGGATTCCAGCAAACCCGATAGCTAGTAGTGCTCGGTACTGCTTTTCAATCTTAAAAGCATTTCCCACTACTGTGACAAGTGCTGCCACAACTGCTGAGACCGTTGCAAGATCCATCATCGAAACTTCCTGCAAAGTGAACGCCTCCCTTGCATATCATGTTACTACCTACATCCTATTCAGTAAGCCAAAAAGAGGAACTTGTATTTGACATTCTTCACAATTTGGAAGTGTTGAACAGCAGAAAAATGAAAACATTTTTCACAGAATAATTGGAAAGAAATAGTATAGATTAATAGTTTTAATGTGATATACTAATGAAAAGAATTCGAACTTTTTGACAATGAATCTTAGCTAAGGAAAGGATTTTGCGACGATGAATACAACTAGTCTACATGCTGATTTAACCAAATTAATAAATAAAGACCATGTTCACGTTAATCTTCCTATTTCATCCCTAATCGAACAGTCTTTAAAACGCGGAGAAGGAAGGCTCTCATCTACTGGAGCATTAGCGGTTGAAACCGGTGCCTATACAGGGCGTTCACCAAAGGATAAATTTATTGTTAACGAATCATCCATCACCGATAAAATTGAATGGGGTTCTGTTAATCAGTCTATTGGAAAAGATGTATTTTCATCGTTGTATCACAAAGTGATTGAACATTTAGGCATGCAAGAGGAGCTTTTTGTATCAGATGGATTTGCTGGAGCATCAGAACCTTATCAAATTCCTTTAACGATTATTAATGAATTTGCTTGGCATCAAGTGTTTGCAAGGCAGCTTTTTATTCGACCAACTAATAAAACACAACAATCGAAAAATGAACCTTTCACCATTATTTCAGCACCAACTTTTAAAGCGGATCCACTCGTTGATGGAACGAATTCAGAAGCTTTTGTTATTTTGTCTTTTGAAGAACGAATCATTTTAATTGGTGGAACCGAATATGCTGGCGAAATGAAAAAATCAATTTTTTCTGTGATGAACTTTTTACTACCTGAAGAGGACGTTCTTTCCATGCATTGCTCAGCAAACGCTGGCCCCGAGGGTGACGTTGCATTATTTTTCGGCCTTTCTGGTACCGGGAAAACAACCCTGTCTGCTGATCCTAGACGTTCGTTAATTGGAGACGATGAGCACGGCTGGTCCAGTCATGGTGTCTTTAATATTGAAGGTGGATGTTATGCAAAATGTGTAAGTCTCTCAGAAGAAAAAGAACCACAAATATGGAATGCGATTCGATTTGGAGCCGTTTTGGAAAACGTTGTCATTAATAATGAAACCGGTGAGGCTGACTATGATGACACTTGTTTAACGGAAAATACGAGAGCCGCGTATCCAATCGATGCGATTCCAAATGCACTCCTACCAAGTGTTGCTGGGCATCCGAACACGATTATCTTTCTAACGGCAGACGCGTTCGGGGTTTTGCCTCCCATTAGTAAATTAACAAAAGAACAAGCGATGTACCATTTTCTCTCCGGTTATACGAGCAAACTAGCTGGTACTGAACGAGGAGTTACATCACCAGAAGCAACTTTCTCTACATGCTTTGGTGCTCCATTCTTACCACTTCCTGCTGCTACTTATGCCGAAATGTTAGGTGCTAAAATAGATCAACATGATGTTGATGTGTATCTCGTTAACACAGGCTGGTCTGGAGGAGAGTATGGAGTAGGGAAGCGAATCAATTTAAAATATACTCGTGCCATGGTTCAAGCCGCTTTATCTGGTGAATTGCGCAAGATCGAGACAAATATTGATTCCATTTTTGGTCTCCATATTCCTATTCACTGTGCAGGAGTTCCCGATCATGTCCTGCAGCCACGTGAAACGTGGAAAGACAAAGAAGCCTATGACAAAAAGGCAAAGGAACTAGCTTGCAACTTTAAAGAAAACTTCAAGAAATTCGAAAATATAAATGAGCGTATTAAAGAGGCTGGACCAAATTAAAATGGAAGTCAAAAGAGGATGTCTCAAAGGCCTATTTTCAACCTGAGACATCCCCTTTTTTTACTTTTTTAAATCTGGGCTTGTTTCTGATAGCAGATAGTTAATTAACGCTGCTTGTTCTTCATCTGTAAACCCTGTTGTTCGATCAACCCAGTATTCATGACCCACACCTTTGACATTCATTTCCTCAAGATCTTGAACAGATGAGTTTGCTTGAATGACTTTTTGACGCAATTCTTTGTCAATAACAGCCTTCAAGCTGTTATAAGGATTGGGAAATTGCCCTTTCATAATTGTGCCCGGTATACCAAGATCACTTTCTTCATTATCCCCTACTGAGACACCACCATCATGTAAATAAGGTGCTGTAAAGGCTAATCCAATTAACCCTTTCACTTTATATCCACCATTTGAATCAATAACAAACGCTAAGTTCATTTGATCCTCATCAATATGATCTGTAGGTACACGCAAAACCTTTGGATTGGGTGGCAATGGTGTTGGCGTGTTCGGAGCATACATTAACGAATCTCCTAGTATCTTATCAATCCCTTTCATTGCCTTCGCGCGCGTTGGTTCAGTCTTAATTTCTTCAGTGGGAATAATCCGATTATTGGTGAATGCTCGACCAGAATGACATTGTATACAACCGGCTCTCTCAAACACGTCCCTTCCCTTTGCTTTTGTCTCCTCACTTACTTTCGGTTCATATGGTGGTGGAGTTAGTGTATTTTGGAAAGCTGACAAAGCATTGTTTTCTCTCCCGACCTCTGTTCCTATTGAGGTAACGACCAGTCCATGCGGAGTAACCTTTGACACTTTTGGATAAGTTGGCGGTTTTACCCCTTCGTTTGAACCAGGTACATTCGGTGTTGTGTCAACCGTCTTAAAAAATTCAGAAGGTTTCATGGAAGAAGTAGGATCATAGCGATACTCTTCATTTGCAGCATTTTGCAAAATGGTTCCGATATAGATTTCCTTATCAATCTCCAATAAAGCGTCACTATGCTCCGACAATGAAAGGCTATCAGAATTAAATGAATGTACTTTGTTATTAAACGTGCTAAGTCCTTTAAAAGGGCCAATAATGGAAAACCCATTCCAGCTATATGGATGATCTCCAAGTGTAAATGCATCTGGTGTTTGAGTGGGATTGGATGTTAAGTCCGCACTCGTATCGAAATTCCCTTTAGGCCACTTGATAAATGTCTCATCGACAACTTTTTCAAGGGCAACAGGATCAGGAAGAATCTCCTCTTCTCCTTTTGAATTTGTAATCGTTCGATTTGTGTCGCGAATATAATCTTTAAGGGACTCTATTTGCGCTGTCGGGAAAAAGGCTGATGAGTTTGTTGCTAAGGCAACAAGCATTCCACTATCAAAATCAGCATTAGGTACTCCCTGAAGTACTTTCCCTGTTTGAGGCTCTACACTCGCATGACAGGCCGCACAGCTTAATCCAGCCCTTAACCGGCCATCTGAATAAGAAATGGGGATTCCAAGCGGTGTTAAAGCCCCTTTTGCTACATCTAAACCGGTATCAATTTTCTCACCTTTTTTCCACGTTTTATCGCCTATTGTCACATCTTCGGATAACTCTACCCGTAAATTAGTAGTTGGTTCTCCCTTAAGTTGCAGGATCGCTTTTGTAACATTTGCTATCTGAAACGGACCGTCAATAAATCCAAGAATATCTGTTAGAAATACTTCATTTCCAAATGTTTCTTTGTAGAAGAATTCTTTCCCTTCCTCAATTAACTCATCATCAATTTTAATAGCTCCATTTTCTGGTGAAAGAACGTGCTGACGATGCTGTTCTTTGAGCTTCTTTACTGACTCTGAAGTTAAAAACTCACCCATTAAGTCATATTCCACTTCCTCATTAAACTGGGTGGGAGTACGATTTACAATTTGCTCATCTTTTGGTACAAATCCATACTCAAACTCAGCAAAGGAAATAGCTAAAAAACCTATTAAGATTACCGAACTGACCAAAAACAAAACTTTCCACTTCATCACTTTGTCTACTCCTCTTTATCGTATCTCTTTTTACTTTTTACGTTTTGGTCAAATTCATACGATAGATTCATTTTGAGGAGCAAAGTCTGCAAAGAGTTTTCTTATGCTGAGTGCCTTTTCTGATTGCGAATCATTATTTCATTATAACTATTTACAAGATCTGAAAAAATCTCCTCCCATGAATAGGATAACGCATATTCACGTGCTCTCACCGAAAAAGCTGAACGCTTATAACCACTTTGCAATAATCTACCTGTCAATCTTGTAAACGATTCTTGATCTTTTGGTTCACATAAGAAACCTGTTTCTCCATGCTGAATTAAATGCTGTACTCCACCAGCATTCGCTCCAATCACTGGCAAACCTGAAGCCATTGCTTCTAAGACGACATTCCCAAACGTTTCAGTCGAGGATGGAAATAAGAATAGGTCGCTTGATGCATAGATGTCGGCTAATTCATCCCCTTCTTTAAATCCAGTAAACGTCACTTGTTCATTGCTATATTGTGATAACATCTTTAACTGTGGTCCATCTCCAACAAGTAAAAAGTGAGTTTCATCTTTTATTGAACTTGGTAAGGAATGAAACGTCCTTAGGGCAAGGTCAATTTCCTTTTCTGGAGCAATTCGGCCTACGTATAACAAGATGTTCTTCTGTTTAATCCGATAGGTTTCTCTCACTGAATTCGTTCTTCTTTCAGGGTGAAAATAGGAATGATCAATGCCTCTGCCCCAAATTTCTAGATCCGGATGGAATTTTAAATCGACTAGCTTATCTTTTGTACTTTGAGAAGGGACATATACTCGTTGAAAGGATCGATGAAACCACAGCATATATTTCCAGATCCATTTTTGGAGAAAGGGTAAATGATAATAGTTTAAATAATCATCAAAATGAGTATGATAGGAAGCGACCATTGGTATGTGATGCTTTTTTCCATACCGTAAGCCGTAAAGGCTAAATTTAACGGAGTTGCTATGTGGATAAGGGTTGGGTTGAAGCACTCAAGAGCTTGCTTCATTTGGACCGGATTAGGAAGGGCCACTCTACATTCTGGATAGAAAAAGAACGGCAAACTCATGAAGCGTTCAATTTGAGGAATAGTTGGGACAGGAGCTTTGCTTTCTGGTGCAAACACTTTATACTCAATCTCATTGTTCTCTAAGTAATTTGTCAACCGTTGCAGCGTTCGTGCGACCCCATTAATTTCTGGTGTATACGTATCTGTAAAAATTGCAATGCGCATCCTAATCTCCCCTTTTCAAAGTAAAGTTGATTACTATCACTTTACTCTATAGAGAGACCGTTTTTTACAAAGTTCATGTAAAGGTATTATTAACTTTCGTATAAAATCTCCATAAGTTCGAAACGTATTCTTAAAAAGATGGTATTATAATAGACACGTAACCTACATTTCTTTCTGGAGTTGGTGGAATGAATCGCTTTGTTAACTGGGTAACGACGAACGATAATCGAGTCCTAATGGTCGTTAACAAACAATGGAGATGTAAAACACTTGATATGCTGTTACCGAAAATCACCCACCTTGGTGGTGCTACGTTTACTTTATCCTTGCTCTTTGCAATGGTTCTGTTGTTTTCAAATGATTTACGCATTTGGGCCATTGATGCATTTATTGCACTAACTTTAAGCTTTATAGCTGTTCAAATGATTAAAAAGGCATCTGGACGGAAACGCCCTTATTTAAATTTGCCAAACGTGATTACAGTTGAAAATCCATTGAAAGATTATTCTTTCCCGTCCGGTCATTCAGCAGCCGCCTTTTCGATTGCGATCGTTTTTTCCCTTCATTCGCCTCTTCTTGCCATTACGGTGTTGCCTTTAGCGATACTTGTGTCTCTTTCACGTATGTACTTAGGGTTACATTATCCTACTGATTGCCTTATTGGGGCTTGTCTTGGGGTGGTTAGCTCGATTCTTGCTGTTTATTTCATATATGTCTAACGAGTTGACATATATGAAATAAACTATGAAGTATATTTTATAATATGATTGTAGACCTCGGTTGGTTTTTCCTCGGTCACGAGGTGTCCAGTTTTTTCATAGGTGATCAGCTCTGCCTCGGGTAAATCACTCAGTAAACGCCTGCCAATCGAAACCGGAACAACCTTATCTTCTTCTCCCCATATTAACAAAGTTGGAATTGCTATTTCTTTCAATTGTAAACTGCTTAAATCTCCTTCTCGATCTCTCAACAGTTTTAAAAGAGCAACATAGAAATTTTTCTCAGAAAGGGGCCGAGTAAATTCATCCATCATTTCCTTATGAATGACCGTCTGATTATAAACAACATTTTCTAAACTTTTCTTCACATCTTTTTTGCGAATGTATCGCTCAACAAAGTACCGAAAAAAAGGCAGGTAAGAACAATAGATAAGTGACTTTTTAGCAGGTTTTAAGTAACCAGAGCTGCCAATTAAAATAAGCTTCTTTACCTTTTCAGGGAATGCCTTCGCTGTATAAAGAGCAATTTGTCCTCCCATCGAATGTCCGACTACTGTTACACGATCGACGTGGAAGTAGTTCAAACACTCGTTGATTAACTGTGCGTAATTTTCAAATGAATAAACAAAGCTTTTTGATTTCTCACTTCTTCCAAACCCAGGTAAATCGATGGCAATGACAGAAAAGTCTTTTATAAGTTGAGGAATCAGACGATTGAACGTATACGTCGATGAGACAAATCCATGAATCAGTAAGATAGGTGGCTTGTTTGTGAATGCATATTCACAATACACATTCACATTTAAAAGTTTAATGGTCTCTTTTTTCAGGTCATCAATCATTACCTTTAAAACACTCCCGTACTCTTTTAAAGGTATTATAGGTTGAAACAACACACTTCATACTTAACGAGTTTCTTATATCTTTCTGATTAAAATAGAATGAAAGAAAGCGGTCACCCGGCTTGATTTTTCCTTATTTTTATGAAATTTCATGGTGGCACTTGTAAGATAGTCACTCACTTTTTGAAAAAAATCTTTCTGCCTGAGCTCGCATTGACTATTAACAAGAGGTTGTCCGATTTCCCGTTTCACATAGTGATAAAGTCCTGTTTCATCTTGTTCCCTTGCTTTTGCATTATCTGCTAGGTACAACTGCAACCACTTTATTACTCTTTTCTTTAAGCGTAAGTCTAAAATAGGAAAAAGAATTTCAATTCGATTTTCCATATTTCGAGTCATCAGGTCGGCAGACGAAAAGAACACTTTCTCTTCTCCATTATGATGAAAATAATAGATTCGGCTATGTTCTAAAAAGCGCCCCACTATGCTTCGAACGGTTATGTTTTCGCTAACCCCTTCTATTCCTGGGCGTAAGCAACAAATTCCTCGAATGATAAGGTCAATTTTAACTCCTTTTTGAGATGCCTCATAAAGTTTCTGGATGAGAGGCTTGTCAGTAAGGGAATTCATTTTAGCAATAATCCGGCCATTTCCGTACTTACTATGATAGGCTATTTCCTCATCAATTAATTGAATATAATCTTCCCGAATGTCATATGGAGCCACAGACAAGTAGTGATACTTTGGTTTGTCTGTATATCCACTTATATAATTAAAGAAATTGGTCGCATCAACACCAAATTTTTCATTCGACGTAATCAGTCCTACATCTGTGTAAAGCCTTGCTGTGGCATCATTGTAATTGCCCGTTCCTAAATGGACAAATCGTTCAATTTGATCATGTCTTTGTCGAACTACTAACGTGATTTTGCTATGTGTTTTTAAATGGGTAAACCCATAAATAACATGGCACCCTTCCTTTTCTAGTTCTTTCGCCCAGCTTACGTTATTTTCTTCATCAAAACGCGCCTTAAGTTCAACTAAAACCGTCACTTGCTTGCCATTGGCTGCCGCTTTTTTTAAACCTTGAATAATCGACGAATCACCACTAACACGATACAACGTTTGCTTAATGGCTAAGACACTAGGGTCTTCTGCTGCTTTTGCTACGAAATCAACAACAGGTTCAAAAGAATCATACGGATGATGCAGAAGAATATCTTGTTTTAACGCTTTTTCAAATAAATCTTCTCCTACTGATAGATCCTGGGGCTGCTGAGGAAAAATCGGTTCATCAGCCAAGCGTTCAAAATACTTTGCTCCCCATTTATAGAAAGAAAACAAAAATGTTAAATCAAGAGGTCCATCAATCACATACGTATCCTCTTCTGTTACCTCTAACTGTTCCTGTAAGTAGCGTAATACATCCTCATCTCCCTGTTTTTCTATTTCGAGTCTGACTTCCGCTCCCCATTTTCGTTTTTTTAATTCTTTTTCGATTACACTTAATAAATCAGAAGCTCCATCTTCATGAATTGTTAAATCTGCATTTCTAGTAATCCGAAATGATGTGACGCTTTTTACTTCATACCCTGTGAACATTTTTCCTATAAAATAAGCAATCACATCTTCTAATAACACAAACACATTTTCATTACCTTCTCCAGGGATAAGTACATAGCGATTTAAGACACTCGGTACTTGTACGATGGCTAACTTTTTTGATGTAGCTTCGTTTTGTGCGCTTGTTTCGTCTTGTTCCTGAATGATAATAGCCAAATTTAAACTTTTACTCAATAATTTTGGAAAAGGTCGATATGCGTCAATCGCTAAAGGGGTTAAAACCGGATAAATTTTATGATCAAAATAATCTTCTATAAACTGTTGTTGTTTTTCATCTAACTTTTCCAAGGGGGAAAAAAAGATCTTCTCTTTTTGCAAAAGAGGAAGGAGGACGGAATGATATGTTTCGTACTGAAGCTTAATGACTTCATGCGTCATCTGTGAAATCTTATTTAGCTGCTGCCTAGGCGTTAATCCAGATTTATTATCTGGCTTTCTAAAACCAGCTTTTACCTGGTCTTTTAAACCAGCAACGCGTACCATAAAAAATTCATCTAGATTGGCACTGAAAATAGCAAGGAACTTTAAGCGTTCTAATAATAAGTTTCTTTCATCGATGGCTTCTTCTAGAACGCGTTTATTGAACGATAACCAACTTAGTTCTCGGTTATTATAATTAATTGGGTTATCAAATTGACTGACTAATTCCATATGGACACCACCAATCTTCTTTATTTTACAAATATCTACATATTTCAATTTTACCTAAAAAATACGTATACTTAATTAACTTTTTTGTAAATATTGTAAATTTATTGTAAAGAAGTCTGACAGATAATTAGCCAATGGGTTACTGCCTTGCAGAAAACAGGTATTTTCGGTCAACGGGTAAGCAGCCGCAGGGGAATGACACTCCGCTTTCCGCGGGTGCCCGTTGAACCTGCTGGGTCTCATACGTGGATCACTTATCCTGCAGTAGTCTACGTGTCATTTTTGTTACTTTTTAGATCATTTCATCCATTTAGCGGCTTCTTGAAGAATTTTTCTCTGACTTGGTAACGGAAATTGGTGAGAGTAAGAATCATAATACCATGTTTCCACCGTTTTATTAGCTAGCCTACACGCTTCCTCTAGGCGATACGCATGGTCAATTGAAACGTGCTTGTCTAATACGCCATGAATGATCAGCAACTTTCCTTCAATCTTTTCAAGATGATGAAGTGGAGTTCTCCATTCATACCGATCTGGATATTTATTCGGCGTTCCACCTATCACTCTTTTCATCATTCTTCTTAAGTCAACTCTCTCCCAATACGTTAATACCATGTCAGATACACCATTCCAACAAACTATTGATTTTGCTTCAGCACGTTCAATGCCAGTTAGAAGCGCCATGACACCACCTCTTGAAAACCCAACAATATGCAAGGAATGCTCGTCTACTTGTGGATGATTTTTTAGCAAGTCAAAAGCAGCAATCGCATCGTATCGATCGTCCCCACAAAAATCTTCTTGTCCTTCTCCCCCTTTGTTTCCACGATAAAATGGGGCAATTACAACAAATCCTTCAGCAGCCCACTGAATGACTCGTTGAATCCGTACCATTCCAACGCTTTTAATGCCTCCACGTAAATACAACAATCCTGGCCGTTTCTGATCACCAGTTGGAAGCGCCATATAACCTTTTACCTTTAAACCAGAGCTCACATATGTAATCTGATAGAGATGAATAGAAGGATGAGGAGATGGCATTCGGATTTTAGAATGTATGTTCATGTTTGATCCTCACTTTTACTAGGTTTGTGAACAAATATACCAAGAAACATGAAATGGGCAAACACACATTTTCTCTTCTTCACATACACTATCACAATTCTATATTCATTTTAAGGGGATGACTTTTATGACCGTTATGAAAAAAGTGGCTCTGTTGCTCTTATCTCTTGTATTCATTTTATCGGTTTCTGCGTGTTCCTTTGGTGGTGGAAAAGAGACGATCCGTGTTGCTGAAGTGACGCGCTCCATCTTCTATGCCCCTTTTTATGCAGCGATCTCTCAAGGATATTTTGAGGAGGAAGGAATTGATCTTGACCTGACGAGACTTGGGGTGGAGACAATACGATGACAACTTTGCTATCAGATGGAGCAGATATTGCTCTTGTTGGAGCGGAAACGTCCATTTATGTGTATGCACAAGACGCTAGTGATCCTGCCATTAACTTTGCTCAATTAACACAAGCAGATGGTACCTTTCTTGTCTCTCGTGAAAAACGAGATTCATTTGATTGGGATGATTTAAAAGGAAGCACCTTCCTTGGACAACGTACAGGTGGGATGCCTCAAATGGTTGGAGAACATGTTCTACGACAAAACGGAATTGACCCTCACAACGATTTGAACCTTATTCAAAGCATAGATTTCGGCAACATTCCAAGTGCCTTTGCATCTGGTACAGGCGATTTCGTTCAATTGTTTGAACCACAAGCTTCCTTATTTGAAAATGAAGGAATTGGTCACATTGTTGCTTCATTTGGTACCGAATCTGGAAGTGTTCCGTACACCGTATTTATGTCTAAACAAAGTTACATGGAGGATGAAGAAGAAAAACTCAAAGCCTTTACCCGTGCGCTCCATAAAGGCCAGCAGTGGGTCAATGAGCAGCCAGTCGAAGTCATAGCAGAAGCGATTGTTGACTTTTTTGAAGACACCGATGTTGAACTGGTTGCTCAAGTAGTGGATCGCTATCGATCGCAAGGAACATATGCAACCTCTCCTCTTGTTCAACCTGAAGCATGGGATAATTTGCAGTTAATTATGGATGAGGCTGGAGAACTTCCACGTGAAGTAGAGTACACAGAGTTAGTAAATACGTCTATTGCAGAGAGTGTAACCAACTAAGGGGGTTGAATATCCATGTCAACGCTACAACTCCATGAAGTAACCTTAGGATATGTAACAAAAAGAGAAGCCACACTCGCTCTTGAATCGATCTCGCTTGAGGTAAAGGATGGAGAATTCATCTCCATCCTTGGCCCTAGTGGTTGCGGGAAAACGACCTTGCTTTCGATCATTGCTGGACTTCTCAAACCAACAAGTGGTCACGTTTCTTTTCAATCCGTTCAAAGTCCAGAAGAAGAAAATCAGGTTGGCTATATGCTTCAACAAGATTACCTTTTTCCGTGGAGAACAATTGAAGACAACATTATGCTTGGATTGAAAATAAAAGGTATCTATTCCGAAAAAACAAAACAATTTGCTCTTAGATGGCTCGAGCAACTAGGCCTCGCTGATAAAAAAAACTTTTACCCAAATCAACTTTCTGGCGGAATGAGACAACGCGTCGCTCTAGTCCGTATGCTAGCTACCAATCCCTCTCTTATGTTACTCGATGAACCTTTTTCCGCACTTGATTATCAAACAAAATTAAAATTAGAGGATTTGGTTTATCAAACATTAAAGGCTGAGAAGAAAACGGCCATTTTGGTCACGCATGATATTGGAGAAGCCATCGCTATGTCTGATCGAGTCGTTTTGCTTTCTCCTAGACCCGGGCGGATCCATCGAATTTTTGATATCCCCGTTGAATTGGCTAAGACGCTTCCATTTGAGGCAAGACAACACCCTAACTATAATGGGTTATTTCAAATGATTTGGAAGGAGATGGAGAGCCTTGGATCAACATCTTGATTCCTTACACAAAAAATATCTAGCCTCTTTAAAAAAAGAAAACCGGAAAGTACTAATCGTTCAGCTAAGTATTCTCATTTCCTTTTTTGTCTTTTGGGAGGTTGCAGCTAGACAAAGATGGATTGATCCATTGCTGTTTAGTATGCCATCACGCATTTGGGACTTATTGATTACGAGAGTCAGCGATGGTTCGTTGTTTACCCATGCCTCCGTTACGATGTTTGAAACATTACTTGGCTTCATGCTAGGGACAGGATTTGGAACTTTATTAGCTGCGATCTTATGGTGGTCACGATTTATTTCAAAAGTTCTTGATCCGTACCTCGTTGTTTTAAACTCAATGCCTAAAGTCGCCCTCGGTCCACTTTTAATCGTTGGACTTGGTCCTAGCTTTACGTCCATTATAGCAATGGGGGCACTCGTCTCGGTTGTTATTACAACGATGGTTGTCTTTACGGCCTTTCGTGAAGTCGATGCGAATTATTTAAAAGTGATGAATACATTCGGTGCTAGCAAGAAGCAAACCTTTCAATATGTTATTTTCCCAGCTTCGCTTCCGACCATCATTTCCACTCTTAAAGTAAATGTCGGATTGGCTTGGGTTGGGGTTATTGTTGGAGAATTTCTCGTCTCAAAACAAGGACTTGGCTATCTAATTATTTATGGCTTCCAAGTCTTTAATTTCACACTTGTCTTAATGAGCTTATTGGTGATCGCAGTCCTTGCAACCATTATGTACAAAGGAGTAGAAATTGTAGAGAGATGGTTATTGAAGAATTTTTAAAGGTTTAAATTACAAGGTTGTTTGCGCCATCTTCGTTGTTAGTATGGGTTAGTGTAACAGTCGTGTTCGTTCCATTGCGCTGCAGCCACTCACACCCGCAAGGAGGCCCCTACCTGTTTTTGAGGCCACTG
>NZ_BAUT01000054.1 GCF_000513095.1 Halalkalibacter wakoensis JCM 9140 | reverse complement strand
ACTTATAGACTCTAAAAGTTCATTTACTTGTGCCATTTTCATAAATACTTGTTGATTGTCGAAGTCAGCCTTAATTGAGATTGGTTTTAAACGTGTCGGAAATTGACCAATATCTTTCACGTTATAGTATTTTTCAATATGTTTTCGGCTTCTTGCAATTGATAAAAAATCGAGCAATTGAAAGTAATCAGGGTTCACCATATTTAAAAAGGCTTCAGTCGTTCGTTCTTGAGCTGGTAGAGTTGTCCAGCGGTTAAAAGCAGTTTGAGCCATTTTCAATGCGTAATCGACGCTTTCAATCCCTTCTTTTTCTAGCGCTGCATCATTATCTTCTGTAATAAATGCAATTTGGTTTTTAATATCGTTCATTTTGTTATTAACTGGTGTTGCAGATAATAAGAGAACTTTCGTTTTTACCCCTTTTTTAATAATATCTTGCATTAACTTTTGGTAGCGTGTTAATCGATCTTTTCGCGCACTATTGTTACGGAAGTTATGTGATTCATCTATCACTACTAAATCATAATTAGACCAATTTATTGTATCTAGTCGAATTTCACCAGAATAGCCCTGATCACGACTTAAATCCGTATGGTTAAGCACATCATAGTTAAAGCGGTCTGTACTTAACGAATTACGCTTATCGTTTTGAGTATAGACTGTCCAGTTATCTCGCAACTTTTTTGGACATAACACTAAAACTCGATCATTTCGAAGTTCATAGTATTTAATAACTGCTAACGCTGAAAAGGTTTTCCCCAGACCAACACTATCAGCTAAAATACAGCCGTTGTATTTTTCCATTTTATCTATCATGCCAACGACCCCATCACGTTGGAACGGGTATAACTTGTTCCAAATGACTGTATCTTTAAAGTTCGTACCTTCTTTTATAATATTCTCTTCGGAAATACCTGCTAGGTTTTCTGAAAAAATATGATATAGCGTGACAAAGTAAAGCCATTCAGGTGAATTCTCTTGATAAATCAGTTCAAGTTGTTCTAACACTTCCTGACTTACATCTTTCACTTTAGCTTCATCATTCCATATACGATTAAATTCATTTAATAATTGCTCTGTTAAAGGGCCGCCATTAAAAATAACAGGAAAACTCGCTAAACGGTTGGATTGTGTTATTCCTAGTCCATCTGCTGTAAACTCAATTTCAGATTGTACTTGAACATCTCTTCCATTTTCATTTTGTACAATTATCTGTTTCGGGAATGCATTATCGCCTAATATCGTTTTAAATTGAGCATTCTCGCTTATCCATCTAGCTACGTCTAGAGCTGTAGATTTTGATAACATCTTATTTCGTAATGGTAACTCAAATTCATTTCCATCAAATGTTGGATAATTTTCTTTGTTCAATTTGATTTTATACTGATGATTACTATCTTGCTCATGATCAAAAAAAGTAGGTTGTGTATATAAAAAACGGAATTTTCCCCCTTTAGTTAATTCTTTTCTAAGTTCAGCAAAAGCATAAATACTAAAGTAAGCTGATGCTACCGCAATTTTCGAACCTTTTTTAACTTCATCTTTTAGTGTTTTAATTAATGTATTTTCACCTTTATTATCAATCAGTTTAATATCCAACTACTATTCACCTCAATCTATCTAGCAATCGCTATACATTCAATAACTCATCAAAATAACCATATTGTTCGTTGGGATTAATGTTTATTAATGTACGACGGTCTAGAAGCATATTGCCCCACTCACATGATGTTTCAGCAACAAAGGTACAAGCATGACAAGCTGCTCCATTGGCTGTTGTATGATATTCAAAATCTCCATCAGAACATATTGGATCAGAAGAACAATAGCTCATATTTTCTAAAGCACGCAAAATGATAGGATAAAGATTATCGCTTTGAGCTAAACGAGTTAATCCTCCTAAACTTCCTTCTGAATCCCCAGAAGCTGTATAAATAAAGACTCCATGCATTCCATCCATTGCATAAATTCGTTCTTTTAAAGAAGTCGTCGTATAACCACAATGTGCTGCCAATTCCCGTAATAATGCATGACTAAATGTATGAATTAAAACTTGTCTCGGTTCAAAATGAAGGAGTGAATTATCAAATTCCTCTCGGTAATTGTTGTATGCTTGGAAGATTTCTTGTGTAATTTGTTCTGTCTCTTCCCATTTTTTAAGATTCGCTAAGTTAAACTTTATAAATATTCCCTCACCGTAATTTCGAACAGCTGGTAACCACTTTTCCTCTTTTTTAACCACTGCCTGTAATTCGGTATTATCATCACTTAAACGATCGATATAGTCTAGGCGTGTAAATCCTTTTAAGACTTGCACTTCCGGCACGGAATCAACTCGATAGATTGCATCAAAATATGGTTCCAAGTATGAATGCATTTCCACTTTTGATGATGTGAAGTTTTGTTCATCGATATCGTTTTGTATTAATGTGTTCCACTCTTGTTTACGAATAGACTCATAAGTTGTAGTTTCTTCAATAGATATTTCACCGTCTAGGTAACGTTTGATGATTGGAATGAAATCCAAAGATATTTTTAAAAATCTACATGCCATCTTAAGCCCGGATTCACCAGAGTCTTTGTAAGCCTCTCTAAAGTCTTCTTCATTACTTTTAACGATATACAATATATCTTGATCTGAACTTGAAGATGTTAAAGGTACCTGCAGGAAACTAGTAACAGCAGGGGCATATACATTAGACGCTCCACGTAATGTTGTTTTCATCTTACATCCACATTTTTCATTTGCATTATGACCAATCCATGGACGTTCACCTTTACATGTAAATAAAGAGTGCTTTTGCTCGTCAAGCTTCATAATTGAACCAAGACTCTCATTATGCTGACAATGGAGACAAACGACATGTAAATCCGATAATGACCCACTATTTCCTCGTGTTATCAATTTTAATTTTGGTTCTTTGGAATTTTCCGTGCATTGGCGATTACGATGAACCCACTCATTATATGGAAAATCAGAAATATGTCCTTTTTCACAGACTAATACAAAGCGACTTGTATATAAGTCTTTCTCTTCACCTTTTTTCTCGCAAAAATAACATTGTTGATTATCGTATGTTGTCATCCGATGGCATGACGGGCATGTCTTCCACTTAGGAAATTCCACAGCTTTAATTTTTTGACGATCAGGATTTTCATTTAGTACTCGTACATGATCAACACCTAGAATTGAGGTTATGCGTACATCATTTTCTCTTGGAGCATTCCAAGTATTCCATTGGTCTGCTGCTTTAATCATCACACTTCTTTCCATTAAATCAACTACTGCTCCTGGACCAGATTGATAAATTAATTGAGAGGGTCGTATTGTTTCTTTAACAGTCATGATTTAAGCACCTCGATTTCAATTGCACCTTCCACATTTCGTAAAGACATCATAGCTGGACGTGCATCTTCAATTTTCCCTTTTTCATTAAAGCCTTTTAATAGATGATATTTAACCCATTCTGACTTTCGATAAGCCAGTTTTTGCTCTTTGTACCTTTCTGCTGTTAAAGTCCACCATTCTATTAATCCTTGTACCTCACGTTCTATCGTTTCATTGTTTGCATCATTTACACGCTCTAAAAATGCTCGGATACTGTTTGCTAGTTCTTCTTCTAGCTGTAGTACATTGCATGGGCTTTGCTCGGCATTCACGTCCATTAAGGTTTGACGGATATAGCCAATCAACGCACCCGTAAGCCCCTTGTGTAATGTTCCTTTTGCAAAAGGCGTGACACTCATTGTCTCCACATGACGGTATAACGACTGATGGTACGCTCTGAATCTTTCAAAGTGGGAAATATCCCTTGAGCGTATTGAATTTAACAATACAAATACGAGTCCAGGATACTGTCGCCCTACACGACTTGTTGCTTGGATATATTCAGATGTTGTCTTTGGTTGACCTTGTACAATCATTGTTCCTAAACGATCCACGTCAACACCAACTGAAATCATATTGGTCGCAAGTACACCGTCTAAAACTCCATCTTCATTCATCGTTTTTTCCATCTGATTTAATAGTTGTGGAATTTCATGTGCTTTTTTACGGCTTGTTAACTCTTCCATTACTAAATCATGATTAAACGTTTCATTAGGGTCCAACATATTTAAACGACTCATAATCTCGTCTTTGAATGTAGTCATCACACCAGCTAATTCTTTCACTGTATTATAGTAACCAAGCATAGTGTAATAAGGATCAACTTTAAACTTCGATTGACTTCTTGTTATTGTTGTATATGCACTATACATATGGATAGCTTGAATTTTATTACTAACTCCTGGTGCACAAACACCAACATAATAACGACCAAACTTTTGATCTGTCGGAATTTCTTTTGATACAAAATTATCATTCGCTTTTTGAACGGCAAGAGGGAATTGCATCATTGAACGACCGTATAATGCCTTAATTTGCTCTTCCGCACCACTTATAGTTGCCGTAGATGCAATGACTTTTGCTGGTACACCATTATGACGCGTTAATAAATCGATCGCTACCTCGTATAAACCTGTTAATGATCCGAGGGGACCTGATATTAGATGGAGCTCATCTTGTATTATTAACTCTGGAGGCTTTAAACGGTTAATAGGGCTGTATCCTCTAGATTTGGTTGAACTATATTTAAAACCATAATCAACACTATATAGATTCTTATTGCCAAATAACTCATGCATTTCCTTCTTCCAAGGAAGTTGAGCAATTTTATCAACTGTTCCGATCAATAGCGTTGGTAATTTCTGATAAATTGCTTCATCAACTGTATAAACTGGTATTCCACTCCCAAATGAACAATTCTTATTTGCACAACAGATGTTTTGTTGCTGGCTTGTAATTTCATATTGCTCATGAGTTAGTTCTGTACCACACCATGGACAATGCAGTAATTGCATAGGATTACCCAATTTCACTTCATTTCCACTACGAATCTGTTCTAATTTTTCCATCGCATCTGAAAACGAATTAGGAGACGAGTCCGCTCCAATCCAAAGGCCAATACTGAAAGGTTCAAGACCGAATTGCTTTATATTATGTTTTCTTAACATTTCAGCTGCACAAATTAACGCTGCTGCACGTTGGAACTGCTGAGTAGTTAACAAACGTAAGGTATAGCGCATAAATACTGTAACACCCGCGTATTTGTCTACCTGTTCTGGCGCTAGCAATCGACGGTAAGCCATTGTATAGGCAGCAACCCCTAAATAAGCCTCTGTCTTACCCCCACCTGTTGGAAACCAGATTAAATCGACAATTTTTCGATCTTCATGCTGCTCATTTGAAGCTCCTGCTACATTCATTAACATGAAAATAAGTTGAAATAAACGCCATTCACCATTTAGCTCTGGTTTAACTCGTTTTTTCTCTGAACGATATACTTGAGCTACTTTAGAATAGGCTCTTTGTAAAACCATGGCTTTATTTGCGAACTGGAAAGCTAGATATTCAAGAGATTCTTCACTCTTTGTAACAAGTTTTATACCTTCTTCTAACCGTGTAATAATTTTCTCTACTTGTTGAACATTTTTCATAGCTTCCTGCTTTAAATAGTCAGGTAGTGTTTCAACAGTTTCCTGCTGCTGTTCTAACCAGTATTTAAATGCATGTGGAATAACGTTTAGTTTTTTAAATAATTGTATTGCTGACATCTCACTTAGTTCTCTCATTGAGAACGATTGATTTTCAATTTTACTATGTTCTACGCTTGGTAACTCATAACGAGGCATCCATGTCGAGTGAATTGTTGTAAGTTTTTTGCTTTTAGCCCAATCCACCCCAACACCATGACCAATCGCTATCTCGCTTTTTTTGCGGTATAACAGTTCTTCTTGTAAGTGATAGGCGTCAGCTTTTGAAGTAAACACTCCTAAATATTCTGTTGGTATATCTACTTTCAATTCACATTGGAACATTACTTCATCTTGTAGTGGATATTCATTACGTTTTAAATGGTTAAATAGAAATATACTGACATGGTAAAGACTATTACGATAAGTAACAGAATATCGAACTCGTCCTATTTTTGAATTATTGTTATTAGGTAATAGATTTGACGTTGCTTTTGAAAAATCAATAGACCATTTTTCTTGATGAAATTCACGTTTATGTTCTTCTCCTTCATACGTGGCCCAACTTGCATTAATTTCAATTGGAACTAGTTCTTTCAACTTGAAGCTGAAACCCATACTAGATGGTCTGAAAATCTTTCTAGTTTTTAGTTGTTCATCAATTTCTTCATCAGCAATTTCAGCATGTGTTTCGATTGCATTCTCTTTTTCGTTCACAACATCTGAAGTTGCACCGATTGGAACTAACTTACCTGTTAGATAAAGTGCCATGGGGCGAATTTTCGAACCTAGTATTTCATCATTTTTTCGAGGGCCAACTAAATATGATTCTAGCTCTTCAATTAGATCATTTCTTAGAACTTGATAATTACTCATCTATATCACTTCCTCGGATAGAACTCTAATAATTCTAACGTTAAATTTAAAAATACTACTATTTTCTTAGATAAATTATAACATTTATTTTTGGAAAAAAATGTGTTATTTATATCCATTAAATTTTCACAAGACAATTTGTAAGAGCCAATTTTAATGTAAAAAACATTTTTTTAGTGTGCTATAAACTTTATAAAATTGATGAATATTTAATGGAAATTCACCAATTCATTTTCCGTAACAAGAGTTTTTTCTAGCTTATAAGAATATGACTTTAAAAAATCAGGTAATTCCGGCAAGCTAACATCAATAATAAAGAAAAAGAAGATATAAAATATAACATTCTTAATACCACTCCCTATTCCACCCATCTTCTCACTAATAGGCTTCCACCCCCCCTTCATAGGCGCAAATTAAGGTTTAATTCACCTGACTAACTAGATTTTTCAAGACCTAATAAAGCAATTGAAAGGTCCTCTTTGCCAATTCCTTATTAAAAATTTTAACCGTAATTAACTTCATTATCTTTCCTTTTATTTTGTGCATTCCTGACTAAACGCCCTTTATAGGGTAAAATAATTTGAAATTTTTGAGGCACAAGGTGGTATATATAAGTTTTTATTCTAGATCATTCGGTGCCCACCCCCACTTTACGTTTATAATTTTCTACCAATCAACAAGAGTTTAAAAAATTCATATAAAAAAAGAAATTTTATTTTCTAGGTTACTAATAAACAATTAATTTCCCAGCCAAAATCCCTCTATCTTGTCAAGACAATCCAATCATAGTACAGGTCTAATTTAAATCAACAGTGAAAATAAGGATGGTGAGATGCATCCAAAACTAGATAGAAGGATTACTAGAACAAAAATCTAAGCTTAATTGTTAGAACAATTAAGCTGAAAGGAGGTGATTCTGTGAGGAGGAAAATCGATAAAGTTACGAATACAAGCCAAATTGGCTCATCAAAATTGAGGCAATGAATCTTGTAACGTTTTAAGATGCTTATCAAATTAATAATGTGAAAGGATTGATCAATAGTGTTTAAAAAAAAGATAGGCCCCCGTATGTCATCCCAACGAATAATATTTTAAGCCAAGAAAGCTCTATTACCTCGTTATCAGCAATAAAACAAAGAAGTGATTTACTCCAACAATTTGTTAGAAAAATGATGGTTACTGGACAAGATTACGGTATGTTTACACAGGACATTGAAGACTTTGTACGTCCTGTAACCTTTAAAGGAGGTGATGTCCCGATAACTAAGGAGCAGTTAAAAAAGATCCATCAGCTAGCAAAGGAGGTGGAAATCAAGCCAGAGATCGTTACAGAGTTAATGAAGCTAATGTTTAATGTGGATCATAGTACAAAGCTTAGTAAAATCCAAGCTGCACAACTGATACATGAGTTGCTAATATTGCAAAAACCATATTAGAAAGAAGTGATCACCGTTACTTCACTTCCAACACGTTCTCATGAAATTATTTTCATGGGTTATTTTTATGCACAAAAAAAGAGCTCACTAGGAGCCCTAAACCATAACAACATCATATTACAAATCAACTACTCATTCAAGGAGGGACTTCGGTCTCTCCTTTTTTATATTGCACACACAAACTAGGAGGCATTTACAATGACTAACAAAATTGATCAAAATACATTTAAGCTACTACTTGCAACGACTTTAAGAGAGAAAGAAGATGGCTATGTTGTTTCAGAGCTATTTACACGATTCACTTCTATTCAAGATCTTCTGGATTTAACAGAGGAAGAACTACTTAACATAAAAGGCATCGGAAGAGTGAAAGCAAAACAGATATTTGCTGCATTAGAACTGGCAAGGTTTAATCCAAGTAATGTTCAGGAACGCTTTGCTATTCGTAGCCCTGAGGATGCTTTTACGTATTTAAAGGACATGCAGCATCTAACAAGAGAGGAATTTGTCGTCCTTGGCCTCAATACAAAGAATGAAGTGTTATTCCGTCAAACCATCTTTACTGGCTCATTAAACGCATTCATTGTTCATCCACGGGAGACGTTTAAAGCACTTATAAAGAGAAGCTGCGCAAGTGCTATTGTGGCACATAATCACCCTTCAGGAAATCCTAGTCCCTCAAGGGAGGATCTCGAGGTTACTAAACGGCTAACAGAGGTTGGAAAGGTGATTGGTATTGAGGTTCTTGATCATATTATTGTAGGTAATACCTATTACTCATTTAAAGAGAAAGGACATATGTAATCAAATTCTAAGTCGGAGCTAATAACACGCTGGCTCCGACATTATTATTATTTAACGATGTTACTATTTTACTGTCATATATTTTTGTGTATTCGTATTTTTAAAATAAACATACAAAACGGAGGTTATTATAGATGAAATTACATTTATTACATATAAAAAGTTTAGCAAAACCCCTATTTCTATTGCAAATCAGACCCTTGTTAGTCTCCTGAACTTTATTGTTGTTGGGCTTTTTGTTCATTGATGTTTTGTTGTTTTTCTTCGGTTGTTAAGTGTGGATTAAGCTTTGTTTCGATTTCTAGCATGACGTCGTTAATTGTTCTTAATTCGTTGAAGTTTTTGATGTCGCCGTTTAAGTACCGAGAGATTTGCTGAATGTCGATTTGTTGATCGGATGCTAAATCTAAGTAGAGTTTGACGCGATCGGTTGTGAAAAAGTCTGGGCGCTTGCTTAGTTCAACGATGACATCAGCTACGACCGGACCATATTTTTCAAGCAGTAACCCAGTGGTAACGATCGTTCCACGCGTTGCCTTTTCTTCTTCTGACCATGATTCAGCTTTCGTTGGATCGACTTCAAATTTTTCTATTTCTTTTACATATGCTTCATATGTTTCAAAATTTTCCGGCTTAATTCCTTCTTCCTCCGCAGCAAGTGCCTTACTACCGAGTTCTTCTACATTTATGTCTTTGTTTTCAATTAACCCTAATTCTTTACAAACGGCCATAATCGTATTGGCGATCACTTGAATTGCTTTAATTGCGATAACTACGGTATTAATAATACGTGTGGCATTAACAAGAATACTTCCTACTGATGCAAAAAAGGCAGGTAACATTTTTAACAGCTCCTTCATTTATTTTTTTCATTATAAAATAGTAAATCTTATGTCTTGCCGATCGATTGAACTATAACCACTATTTGCTTGTTCATAGAACCACATATACGATTCTATAATTAAAGACTCATTAAAATCGTTTTCGCGTAAAAATCCATTGTTCAAAAGATATTGACGAATTAACTCTTGCCAAAGCCCTTCTGAAGATAGAATCAACATGTTTGCAAGCGAAGTGACTTCATCATTAAACGCATGCCATTCTTCATCTGATAATTTGTTAAGTTTCACTTTCGATAAGATAACGCTCAGCTTGTCGTAGAGCTCGTCTAATAATTTAAACTGTTCAATCATTAGTCCTAACCTTGATGCAAGTGGATGGAAGCTCGTTTTATAGTCGTTGATTTGCTTATGACCAATTTGACGTATGGTTTCATCTTCTAACTCGTTATTTTCCGTATCTGTTTTTCGTTGAACATGAATGTGCATCGGCTTATATAGACCTTCTGTGAAAACAATCGCTTCTCCAACATGCAAACTAGATAAAAATTGCTTTTGTTTTTCATCCATTAACATCGTATCGCCGATAGCTTCTTTATCATCTTTTGCAAACAGTCGATGAATGATTTTCGTGTTCGTGTTTTTCAACACTTCGATGGCTAGTTTATTAGGGATTTGATCAGCAATGATTAAACCTTCACCGTACTTTCTAACTTCAGCTAGCATATCAGAAAACATTTCTACAGCTGCCTTTTTAGAACCATGATCGCCTATCTCGACTTTAGATAGTAATCGGTGGGCTTCTTCTACTAATGTTAAGTGCTTAAAGTGCTTATCTTTTTTATACCTTAGCTTAATCGCTTCAGATAAACGAGATAAGATTAAGCCCATTAAAAGTGCCTTGTCTTCGGGTGAACGGACTTCTTCCATTTCAAGTATGACTTTTTTATTAATTAATTGAAAGAAGTCAATCGACGTCCGACAATTAAGCATTTGTCCCTTAGCTCCGACTGTTAAGTTTGATATACGACTGACGAGCGATCCAATATAATTGTCCCGTAACTCGATTCCGAAACCTTGCTTATGAACTACGTCTTTAATTTTTTCTACGAGGTCCGTGAGAGTAGGAAAAAACTTACCTTCCGCTTGCCACGGATGATCACTGTACTTATTCGTGTTATCACAGAAATTCCATCCGTACATTTCGTAACATTCATAAATAGCACTTTCAAGAATTTGTGGCATGGCTGCTTCCATTGGAAAAGCGGCCGTAAAAGTGGCTTTTAACATATCCACATGGGAGGTGACACTCTCCCCTTCTAACAATTCAAACGGATTTAACCGAAAGGGAGCGAGCTTTTCATTACCTAATGTAAACAACATTAGGTCGTCCATTCCTTGTTGACCGTATAACCCTCGGTATTCGGTTTTTGCTGGTTCAATAACCATGAAAGGTAAGTTAGATTCTATTAATATTTTTTGACAGGTTGTTGTTTTTCCTGAGCCAGTCACTCCTGCTATAAAAATATGTTTATTTAAGTTCTTTTTACTTAAATGAAAACAGTATTCGTCTAATCTTTGGCCTCTTTGAAGAACTGATCCTAGTTCAATGTCTCGCTCGTTTCCATCAAGAACATTGAGACCAAATTCGACTCCTTCTTTTAATGGTAACCCTGGTACCTCTTTTTGAGGAAGCCCAGCGATGAGGCTAATTTCTCTTGCCGTCATATAGGTAGAAATACCAATAGATTCGTTTTCTTCATGAGGTATTCCATGAAGTAGCGTGATTTCTTTACGTAACGGATCATTTGTCGTATAATTTTGAAAATGACTGACGAGTTTCGGTAATTTGCTGGAGTAGAGCTCAGCGAATTTCCGGGCATGGAGTGGACTATAATTGGACTTGTCTCCTTGGAAAATCGACAAAATTGAAGACCTTAATCGATCATGCTGTTCGCGGTTTTCACCAAGCACGTAAATAGACGCTTTAAATAGTCCTTTGCTCGATCCTACTTTTAATCGTTCAAGTAGTTCCTCATCTACATATTTCATTACTTCCTGAGTCCGCTTATTTACAATTTCAAGCGTATACGCATTGGATTTGCCATCAGTAATCGTCGTTCCACTTGTTTTCGACTGGCTCGTTCCTTCTGTAATTCCTTGAGAAGTTCCTTTGGCCGTGGAAAGATTTTTATTTGTTGATAAGGCCCCATCCTTCTTTGATTTTGTTTCGCCACTTGCATCTGTTCGTGACTCATTTGTACCTTTACTTTTTTGATTACTACTTCCTTTTGTATCACTATCTGAATGTCCTAAGCTTGTGTTATCTGATCGTTGATAAGAGATTTTGGCGTAACGATGTAACTGTTCATATAGTTCATAAATAGCATCTTTTAACTGTCCAACTTTAGCTGTTTCTACTCGTTCCGATACGATAAGTAGCTTCCAATCACCACCGCTCATGCCATTGATTAACCGATCGATTCCTTGGAAATCTAAATTCTTTTCTTTAAAAACCGAATTAATTGACGGGATTCCCGTGATTAAGCTTCCCCGACGGACATTTTTTAATGGTTCGATGATCGAGTCACGTATTTCGTTTCTGTCTAATTTTTGAAGTGAACTTCCTTGGAAATTACCATTAAAAGCTGATTCTATTAATCTACCCAATTTAACAGCGGTATCGTAGTGCTTCGGTTGAGCCTGATAATTGCGAACTATCCCTAAATAAATTTCAATTCCTGTCGTGCTTCCTGATAATAGATACACAAAATTGAAGGCCGGGTCCTCCAAAGTAGAAATGACATTTTCAAACGCCTCACGATACGGGACTTTGTCGTCATATGTTAAACTCTTTAATTTAAAAAAACAGCAATCTTTTAAATCGATAAAGTCTCTCGTTAAATGCTGGATGTTTAATTGTGAAATAGTGTCTTGAGTGAAAAAGTCATTTGCCTCTGCCAGGACCGTTTGTAAAACATGTGGTTCGGTAAATTTGAGTGAGTCCAATATGTTCACATCCTTATCGAATGTACAATTTTATAAATGGTTTTATACTAATAAATTTAAATACCTTGGAAGGTCGTTCACCTTAATCGTTAGTTGCGGTGTCTCATAGGTTGTATGTATTTGGACTTCGTTGTTTTTATCAATACGGATCGTGTAATTCTCCCCATTAAATTGAACAACAACCTGACTATCATAGCCTTTTAACTTCTTAGAGTTATATAAAAGTTGAGGTAGGATCCGTTTGATCGAAAATAGTTGTAGTTCGTTACAAGGAGTCCATTCGTCGACCAAATTTTTGATAGATGTACTCGTCAACTGTTCATACACGACGTCTACGTTAAAAGAATCAAATGTTCGATAATTATAAATATCCGTAATTTCTGTCTTTACTTTTTGGAAAATCACCTGACTATGGTTTAAATCAAACGGAACCGCTTCCTCACCAAACATTGGAATGAGTTCGCTCCTATTCGACCGTTTCTTTTCAAAAATATAGATTTGCTTCTTTAAAATAACCACTAATATTTTAATCATCATTTTACCTCTATTTACTATCGTTCAATTACACCCACAGGCTTTAATATCTACCTGTGGGCGGGTATTGTTCTATTGTTGTCTACTTAATCTTCCGTATCTTCTACTTCTGCTACTTGAATTAAGTTCACACCCTTGTCACCTGTTAAATACGTATTCAAAACAAATGCTAAGTCACTCATATTATTTAGTGCTTCATGCTTTTTCAGATCAAACCGAATCCTAGATTTGAATGTTGTACCTTGTTTATGGAAAAGCGCATCAATCTTGCGAATATATTTTGCTAGCTTGTTACTTTCTTTCGAGCCAGTTTTTAACGAATAGAAATAATCATTCCTTCTTAACCTTAAGATCGCAAGCAATACTTCACAATAATCTCTAAACAACACAGGATTCATAAATTTTTGCTTTTCGATTTTTTTAAATGTGAAAGTGATTTCATTAATTATTTTCGTAATAAACTCAGGGTGACGCTCGAAAAGAGTTTCAATCATGTCTTTATCTTTCCATAGTGGGATACTTAAAGACCGGATGGTAGGCTGCTTATCTCGGTTGATTTCGTTCACTACTTTTTCAACGATCTCATTTTTGTTTCCATTTAAAGTAAGAAGTGCCCCATAGACTCTCGCTTTCTTAACAGGGTCTGATTCTTTGTAATGTTCAATAACAAATGTATATAACGATGGAATTACATGAGGACCGAAACTACATAAAAATTGGAGCACGACATTTTTCAGCTTTTTAATTGTCTGTTCATTTGCTGGTGTTTGTAAATGCTCAGGAATAAAATTATCAACGTTTGCTAAAAACTTGACGATCGGATGATGGTATAGCGCATTTACAAATTTGGCTATGATTGGACTATCACTTGAAACTAATTTTCGGACGCGGTGAATGTTTTTGAAAAATTGTCCTTCCATGTATTCTAAGTCATTAATTTGCGCTGTTTGCTTAACGAGTTTCGACTCAATAATTTTATACATCCGTCCGATAAAATTGTTCATGATATCAATCTCACCGAGTAACTCTTGTTCATCAAATTTCTTTTCAGGAAACGTTGGATACATCTCTTCACTGTCGACATAGTTACCTTCTTCTAACCACTCAGCAACAATTTCCGCAAACGGTGCATTTGATATTTCGACTGGCGTAATGACCAATTCGTAACTATTTTCATAGCCGTAGCGATAGTTAATAGACAGTTTTACATGAACATCTTCTTGTAATGGAAAGGACTTATCTTTAATCATCGCCTGAAATTCTATATTGTTTTTACCCGACACGCCTTTTAATAGCGGAAACTTGTAATCATCATGCCCTTTTTCTAATGTAAGAGTTTCTTTGACTTCAAACTGTTTGACTTCACCCATTACATTTTCAATTGACGTATCTTTAATGAGGCTTAATTGATCATAATGGCCATCTTTAATAACTTCTAGGCTTAAATTCGGTAAGAATTCATACCATGTTGGTAAATGGTTCTTTAATTGTTCATTGATCTCTGATGCCCCTTTTAATGCCTCTTCGGTTGATACCAACTTGACGGTTTTCACAGGAAAAACTTTCATGATATGACTTGTCAGCTGCTTTTCATCGTGAAGATGATCGCCGAGAAACAGGACATGATCCACTTTCGAACGCCCAAGCTCTTCGTCTTTTAATTTTATTAAATACGTAGAAAGGTGTTTTAACCATTTACGATAAACTTGTAAATAGACAGAATGATCATATGACACTTTTCCATATATAGCATGCGGTTCGTTACTCAATAAAATAATCATTTCTTCCTTATTCATAACTGCTTTTTCTACTATTCCAGATTGTATCAGCGCTTGTTGTTGTGAATCAGTAAGGTCGAGCCGATGCTTCTTTATATAAGCATCGAGATAATCACGAATAAAAGCATCGAAATGAATGGGATACTCATCATCTTCATGCGGGAACGGTGCATAGTGCTCGAAAAAGAAGTCCCCAACCTTCTTATTTTCTATTACTTTTAAAAAGACGGCGTTACTCGAGTCTTCATGTGTGTCAATGACAAGAAGAGTTCGAGCGTTAGCAATGTTTGCTTGTGGCTTCCAAGCGATTGCAGCTGCTATACTCCGCCAAACTGGATACGCTTTTTTGAAATGGATCGCAAATTCTTTTTTGATATTACTCTGAGAAAATTCATCAATCCGATCAGGTACAGTATAAATCAAGTAACCATCTAACTTAGATATATCCGCTTGAAGTTTTTGAAGTACATTCGTAAATGAAGTCATCTTATACTCGTGCTTTGGAGCATGAGTGGAAATAATACTTTTCATCGATAAAATGTCACTATGTAAATCAAAAAGATCACGCGTGTTAGGTTGATGAAGTTCAATACCCTCATCTCCTGGTATAACCATCGAGCATAATTGGTACGGTAGTTCTACCTTAGTTCCATTTGTTTGTAGTTGCGGTCGATGGGTTGTAAAGTCCAATGTCACATGATCCGTTAGTTGCTTATACACCCTCTGCGTCGCTTGATGGTTTCGGAACGAAAATTCACTCAGTATCTCCTTGCTGATCTGACTAGCAGTTTCGCGGAGTCCTTGCATATCAGCGAAAGCAGCTAGCTGCCATTTGGATTCGAACTTTTGATTTTTAGTTTTTTTTACTGAGTAAGATATCCCTCGTTTTAATTCAAGTTTTGAGATTACCTCTGAAAACTCATAAACGAGTGTCGTTCGTAACCGCTCATTGTACTTTGCGGTTTCACTTTGAAATGATTGTTGCGAAATTACTATTTCGATCGTTTTCGGTTTCAATATTAACGAAATTGACTCAAGTACTTCCCGTACGTTTACTTGGTGCGCACCCATTCCTTTCGACTCTTTCCGAGGAACAAAAGTTACTCGTTGATCCAACTGTAACGATTCAAATAAATACGATTCCTTTAATGACTGTGCCCGAAAGTGGTAATCCATTCCATTCGCATGGATAAAACCAAACTTCTTGTCTTTTTGTAACATTTTCACCGTTCCGACCGTGACGTTAGAAACATCATCAGTGGCAATAAACTGGATAGGTTTGGCTTGTCCAATCGTTTCGTTCCACAATGTTGCCAAATGAACGTAACCATCTACATCAATCACTCTGCCCACGTCATCAACAATAGCTACATTTTGAGTTCGAAGAAGGCTCGACCCGATACTTAATACCACCATAGATAAATACCGTTCAAAAGCAAAGTCCCACGATTCTTCAATCGCTTGTTTATATTTGATCATTTCTTGATTCGCTCGCCAAATCGCAGAGTAATACTTATCATTCATTAGTACATTGTTTGGCTGATTTGACGGGATTGGGTCTACATCAGCAAGTTTCGATTGTTTGATTTTGGCCGAAAATTCAAGAAAAGCTTCCATCTCGTCATTACGAAGACAATCTGACTCAAGATAGTCATACATCATTTCTTGTATCCCGAGATCCATCCGGTCTTCAATCAGGTGTTTTAAATCACTAAGGACCTTGACTGTCACTTGGTTTTCCTTCGTATCGCAAGAGTAAACATTCTTTTCGGAAAGCAGTTTGTTTTTTCCTGCTAATTTCTCCCTCATATTACGACCCGGCTGCTTGGCTAACCAATTCATCGTCCGTGCACTTGGGTTTTTTAACTTATGCGAAGAGATCATCGTTCCTTCTTTTACCATTTTTGTTCGGGGTTCGGCAAGAATATACTCAGCAGGCTTCCAGCAATAACTTATTAGTTGTTGGATGGTATCATTCGGTAGTGGCCGAACCGATTTCAACTGAAGTAACCGATCATTTCGAGATAAAAAATCAGAAAGTAAATCAGAAACAAAGGCACGATGGATAGTGTCTCGCTGAGACATCGAGTTTACTATATGATCAACAATTTGTAATGTAATCCACCAAGCCCCTTCAACTGAAGGAGACTGGGACGCAGCGATTCTTTCTAAGTCATCTATTTCTGGAAGTTTTGGTACCATATCGTTCACTTCCTACTCACTTTCCTCTAAATATTTTGCACTTCTCCACACAAACAAACCATGCGTTGATTTCATTGCCAATTGATAATCTTCATGTAACCCACCAGCAATATCAGCAATGATTCGCTCGATTGGCTCTAAACATTCAACTTTGTTTGTTCGACCACTCGTTTCAATCCCTCGCAGTTTTGGCATCACTTTGTGAACTAACGCTTCTTCGAATGCTTGTCGTATATTACTAGAAAGTTCGGCGTCATTTTGACTTTCTTTTGCTCGGATGACATATGGATGGTTAGAAATATAATTTTCTACCGACTGCCACACTCGATGTCCAAGCGCACGACCAACGACCTCAAGATGTGAGTTAATTTCTTCAAGACCATTTTTATACTTTTCTATTTCTTTATCAAGCACTACTTTTTGGTTAATCCAACGATTCCATGTTTCTTTTTTTAACATAGGACTTTCAGGTGCTAACTCTAATGTTAATCGTCTTTCAAACCTCTTCGGTCGTGGGAAACTAATTAGATTACCACGGTCTAATACTTTATCCGATAATGATTTCGTCGTTTCATCTTCATTCATCGTACCAACCCATAAAACATTACGAGTTAATTCTATCGGGTACTTGTCCATCCCCGCTCCCAAATCGATATCAATATTTACTGCATTCTTTTCGCCACGACGTGTTTCTAATTTACTTAAAAGTTCACTAAAATAAAGCTCGACGTGTGCTAAGTTCATCTCATCTAATAAAACTAAAAACATGCTATCAGACAAGTTGTCTTCTAATGACTGACCTTCTTTGATTGACTGAAACTGGTTTAATGCTTTTAATAATGGCGTAGCATTAAAGCGGTTGTCGACTGAATTAAAATAACCGAACAAAGATTGTGGACTATCCCAGTCCGGTTGAACAGGTAGCGGTAAATAATACATGCCGCCAAAACGTGAATACAGACGAGGTAATTCAGACTTTCCTGTTCCACTCACTCCTGCTAAAACCGTCAACGGAGACCATTCTGCTGTTTTTAGCGCTGTATGGAAAGAGTTCATGAGGCGACGATTAAAATGAAGGCCAGACTCTATACTCTTGTTATAAATACGATCTAACCAGCTAATTTCAGTTATTTCTTCAGTCAGTGAAGGTTTTTTCTTCAATTGTGGTTTTTGAATAACATCAATTCTTGCTTGAATTTCTTTTGGCTGCTCGTATAAGCTACGTAATCGGTTGACTTCCTCTTGATATTTTTCAATTTGAGCTGTAACCGCTAATCGGCGCTTTTCTTCAATTTCTCGTTGTTCTCTTTCTGACTGAAGTTGATTAACTGAAAGTAAATACGTATGCTCTTTTTGCTCTAGTTCCACTACTTTTCTAGCGAGTTCTTCTTTTTGATCAATCAACTCTTGGTATTTTCGAGATTTTTCCTCTAGTTCAACATAAATGTCTTTCGTTGGACGATCTTTCAAATCGTTCAACAACGAACGAATCTCATCTTGTTGCTTGTCAATTTGAGCGAGTAATTCTTCTTTGGAACGTTGACCTGATTGTAAGTCAACACGCTCATAATCAGCTAATCTTTTTTCGAGGTGAGAAAGTTTACGAATTAAGAATGCTTCTGCTTCTACTTTATCTGCTAATAATTGCTGTTGTTCTTTTACTTTTTCTTCAACGCGCGCTTCAATTGTTTGTTTTAGAATCTCTTCGTCTTGTTTTAAAAAGCGTTTTTCCAAGTTTAATTGAGCTAGTTTCCCTTCATATTCAACACGTGTCTCATTAAGTTGCTCTTCTTTTTTCTCCAATTCTTGCTTATAAAGTGCCAACTCATTAGCACGTTTTTTTAATAGTTGTTCCCTTTCCTGTAATTCCTGTTCTCGCATTTGAACGCTTTCTTGAGCCACTTGCTTATAACGTTCTAGTTGTTGAATTAGCTCATTTTTATTGCTAGTGTACTCACTCTCAATTTGCTTCATTTTTTCTTCCTTATAATTTTCAAGAAAAAGATCGACTTCTCGTTGTTTTTCTACTTTCGCGATTTCATAGGTTTGGATTAGTTTTTCAAGTTTCTTTTCTTTATCACTCATTTTTTTCTCAATCAATTTTTCTTGTTGCGCGATTTTATTTTCGAGTGCATCTCTTTTTTGATTAAATACCTGCAGAGACTTCTCATTTTGTATAGTAAAGTTATTCTCTGCATTGAGTTCACGCTCTGCCATGTTTCTCTCTTTATCTGCGAGTGTACTTCGTAATTTTTCTAATTTTTTCTTTTCATCGTTCAGTTCTTTTTTCTCTTTCTTTATCGTTTGTAAATCCGTTGTTATAATTGTTTTTTCTTGACCGAGCGCGACTTTTTCCTTTTCGATAGCCACTTGCTCATCTTGAATTTTCGCTTGTTCTTTTTCAAGTATTGCTTGTGCTTTTTCAAGTTCCGATTGCTCTTTTTCAAGAAATACAAGTAGTTCCTCTACCGATTCTTCTTGTCCCGATGTATCATTTTTTTCTTCATCCGATTGTATTGAGTCTGCTTGCGTGATTTCATTTACTTTTGTCATCGTATCCTCCAATTTTTCTATTATCCTACTTGATATTTTTTATAGATGGGAAGTAGCTTTATCACAACTTCATACAATTGTTGACTAATTTCTTGGCGAACTTCCTCTGTTACTGTGACATTTCCGTGTCCTCTTTGGTCAGAGATTTTTACCGCTAGCTGAATGAATTGCGGGATGTCTCTGGCCAATTCCTTTATTAGTTCAGTTTCCTTCATCGTTACTGAAAATAAAATAGCATATAGTTTTGCACTTAAAACACTGTTTTCAAAGTCTCTAAAACTATTTATTATTTTATTTGGATTGACGTTGATAAAAGAGTCCGGCAATTGCTCGATTTCAAATTCAAACCCCAGTAATTGAATAGGTTTTCTCAAATAAGAAAGATTGTCGGTAGCTTTTTTTTGTACATGCATCCTCGCTTCTTCAATCACGGTTTTCTTTCCCAGTGCTGTCAGCAGTTCTTCCATGACACGGGTAGCTTCCACGAGAAAACTATTCTTCTTCTTTAGTTTTGAATACTCTACATCAACTAATAATGATTGAATCTGAGGGAAAGCCTGAACGACTGTTCCGACTTTTTTATAAATTTCATTTTCAGCAAAATAATAAAGCTTTTGATCAATCGAACGTTCATCTTCTTCACTAGGTTGAAATGTAAAGTCTTTCTCATAATGAAAGTCCAAGTTTGAAAGCAGCATCGATATAACATACATGACTTTAGCAAAAAGCATTTCTTCATTTTTAAAATGAAATTCGACCCCACTTGAGTGACTACTTTTATTTCGCTTTGTTTTTAGATGACTGAAAAACAGGAGCAGTTGGGGAATTTTCTCGCCTAACTTCCAAAATGGATGTTCACTTATCTCTTTTGCCATAAGAAGGTGGACGGCAACAAGACTCGAGAGTTCCTTACTTTCACCTGCATATAAGACACTACCTTTTTTAACTGATAAAAATCTTTGGATAAGTGGATTTGTTTCATGGTTCTTAAATCCACATTGTTCAGCAAAGACGGATAAAATCTCGCCATTTTTATAGGCATCCTTCGTTAAATATCTATGATTAAAATAATCGTCATTTGCTTGTTTTACAATTAGTAAGGCATCTTCTAACGTTTCGTGAGAGGTTCGAATATACTCACGCATTTTCGTTTGTATTTCTTCATACGTTTTACCGCGATTACTATCCGCATGGAGATGATTAAGCTCTTTAACGACATGATACAAATCTAATAACTTTTTATAGACACTTGGATAACTTGTAATTTGTTCTGATAACACATCTTTTAAAAATGAGGAGGCTTCTTTATTCTTATCATCTTCTAAACCATCAATCTCAATTTGCGAAACGCGAAACGCCTCATTGACAATATCAGATATCTCTTCTTTTAAGAAAGACTGATTACTCGCTTCTTTTAATTGATCTAAGTTTTCACGTAACATTTGGGATGTCCCACCTTTAAAAGGATGACACACTTGCCAAAACGATTTATTATTTAGATCATTTGGCATAAACAAAAAGGTTGCTGTATAAACAGGGAACTTTTCCCCTAAAAATTTGACCTTCCCTAAATTTTTGGGTAACCGATTAATACCCCCTTCAGGTAGATAGCCACCTTGTTCTAATGTCTTCATTCTTCGTTTATGTTTAATACAAACCGTTAAAATTTCAATATTCGTCGGGTCTTCAGGGTATTCACTCAAATCTGATTTGATGACGACTGCTAATTGTTTTCGCGGATTACCGACATCCCCATATTCAAAACGTCTCTTGTCATGTCCATGACCACAGCTAACATATTGAAACTCTTCATCAAAAATAAAAGTGTCCCAGTAGCTTTTATTTATTACATCATAAAAGATATACCCTGTTTTCATATTGTAAGGTTCTTGTAATTCACTTAAGATCGCTTGACCACTTTCCGTTAAAAGTCCTTCTGTTGTTAAAAGCTGTCTTTCAATTAATTCTTTGATAATAAAAGACACGAGTTCTTCGTGAATCAACAGCTTGTTCGAGATGTATTCTGCTGTTTTTCGACCGCTTTGATATAGTTTGAGTATCGTTTCCTGAAACAAGTTCAGCGCTTTATCTTCTGGATAAGGAACGAGTACTTTGTAAGCGATCATCGGTGTCAAGACCCACCTTTTACTACTTTTTATAATGTCGTAGCCAGTCGCTTTAGGTGACTGATAAATAACACTCGTTCTATTCGTGAATAATTTTTCCATATGTTTTATTTCCTTTGCACAAATCATAATAATTGACTAGAGGACTGATGGCATGTTCTGCCCCGCTAGATCGAAGCATGGCACTATCTCCTGCGACTATGAGTAACTTTTTCTGTCGACTCATACTTACACAGAGTCGGTTTTCCACCATTAAAAACCCATATTTTCGTTGTTTTTCTTGTTCTGTTTTGTCTGGTAGTTCATTACTACGAACCATCGATAAATAAACGACGTCAAACTCCATCCCTTGGAAAGCATCAACGGTTCCGATTCTTAGCTTTTCGATTTTTTTACCATTCACAACTTCTACTCGGTAGTTGGACTTAATTTCATACTGATTGGCATCATTTTTCGTGGCAATACCAACCTTCACTAATTCCTCGTGAATCGCTTTTACTTGACTACTATAAAAGGTAATAATCCCAAAATTAAGACCTTTCGATTCTCCTGAATCCATGAGTTTCTTTAAGTGAGCGACTATTTTTTTCGCTTCTATTGGTCGACTCTTACTTTGTCCTGATACCTCAGCACCTTTTTCTATCGGGATATCATACCAAACACAAGCTTTATCCTCTAATCCTTGTAAATCATGACGAAATGTTTCAGCTGGAAGACCACTTCCAATATGCACTTCTCCATGCTTTTCATAAAAATTCGAACTGACAAAATCTCCAAGTACAGGATGAGTTCGGTACTGTTTATCAAGAGTGACTGTTCGTAAGATCCCGTCTTTCTTTTGAAGAATTTTTAATGTTTGAAATAAATGTTCGAACATACTCTTTTTAATATTTTCATTGACTTTATCAGACACACTTTGGTCTTCGTTTTTATGCGCCCCCTCAATCTCTTTAACAATTCCCTCATCAATAATATGTGGTAATTGTCGGTGATCTCCTACTAAGATAATTCGATCTTTAGCAAGTGACATTGGGATAAATAAATCAAGAGGATTGCTTCTAGCAGCCTCGTCTATTAATACATTATCGTAGTGTTCTGTTTCACCCTTTAATTGAGATATGACGCGGCCAACCGATTGTTGATTAGTAGCACCAAGGACTGAAACATAATCAAGTAAGGAGTTTCGAATAGAAAGCGGACTATTTTCAAATTCAGAAATATAGTCTAATAGAACAGCGTCTTCACCTGACTTGGATTTATTAAAATCAGCACTTATATAGTCGGATATTTCGGTAAAGAGCGAAACGATATCTTCCTTCTGTTTCGCCGTATGGAAAATCTCTTCGGCTGGGATTAACTTGGTTAGTATTCGTTTTCTAATGTGTCTTAGCATTTGAAATTGTTGTTCGTTTAATGGTGGTATGGTTAACCGCATTAATTCATCAATATCTTCTTGTAAGATGGAATTTTCTTCTTTCTTCAGTCGATAGATAGCTTCCATGATCGCTTCTATTCCATTATCTTCGAACACTTGTGGTACATATGGAATTTTATGAATACTTTTGACCAAGTGTTCACGTTGCGGATCTCTATGTCCACCTAATGAAAGCTTTAATTCAGCTATAACCTTATCTATTTTTTGTAACAATTCCATGCTGAGCTTCGATAGTAAGAGCTCTTTCGTTTCTTTCAATAGCTTTAACGTATTTTCCGTTGTATTGGCTGAATACAAGTAATTGACATAAATTTTATCGAATTCTTCCATGTACTTTTCTTTTAAAATTTCAGGGTATTTTTGATAAAGCTCTTGTCTCTTTTCTTCCATCCAGTTTTCAACGGTATGTTCGATGATAAGCTCATCATCACCTGCTTCGCCTCTTTTTTGACCAAACTTAATTCCTGGTAATCCAAAAATCTCAATACGATCAATTGCATTTTGAACCGCATCATGTTGAAATGCAGACACTAAATTTTTCCCAAAGATGCCACTACTCGAATCGTAGATCTCATTTAACCGTTCTAAGATCGCTAGAATTACCGTTGTTTTTCCAGTTCCAGGCGGACCTTGAATAATCGCGATATCTGGTGTATTTAACGCGATATCAATTGCTTCTTTTTGCATCGGTGTTGGTGGATGGACCGGAAAAATCTTTTCTCTTACCGTTTGGCTAATAGGGTCTGTTCGTTTTTTGACAGGCTTTGAGATTGCTTGTCTTTCTAAAATCGCTGCAAGATGAGGCATGTAGCTTCTTCCTGCTAAAATATTGTCACGAGCTTCTTTTCTACGGCGAAACCGTGAAATGTCTCCGGCTAACGATAAAAACAAGTATCCTGAATTATCAAGTATCGCATCATCTGGTACACGTTTAATATAAATTCTTTGTTTATGTGGTTCGATGTCTTCTGCAAGTTCAACTGTAATTTCTTTAGCTTCCAAAGTGAATGCTTGATAACGGTCAATCGTAATTTCACTTCCGAATAAGTCATCTGGGTCGACACTACAAATACTGATTCCTTCGCCTTTTTCAGCATAATTAGCTAAGTTAGCTAACTTTTCACTATCCTCGATATCTAATCTGAGAACGCCATTTGGTAAGTATTCTTTATTTGTATAAGGAACGACCCCTGCTTTTTTGACTTTTTTGAATGTTTCCTCTTGTTCTATTTGACCGTATGCCTCCCACGTATTCATATAACCCGTAATCGTCGAACCAATTTCTTGCATGGCTGCAAGTGTTTCTAATCTCGCCTTTTCAAGAAACATGGATTTAGTGAAACGAATGGCTCCTTTAATTAGAAAAAAGGCGTATTCATTATCTTTGATGCTAGAAATCAATTTTTCCACAACAAAATACGTTTGATCATTCTCATCTTTTTTTCGATGAATTTGTAAATAGCCTTCTTTACCTAATAATAAAAATCTCTCCAATAAATCGTCTTTATTAGCGTTAGTATGAACACCCATTACCCCATACGTGAAATTATGAATGGAAATGAGAAAAGCATCGGTGAGGCTTTCTTCAGCACGACTTAAGCTTTTCAATTTCATTTGTTTTTTTATCTTGTCTATAAAATCATCTTCAACAGCTATAGAAATATCCATCGGCTTTTCAGCGGAAAACACTTTGACTTCAAGTGTCATCTCACGTTTTTTTGTTACATTTAAAACGACGGCAAGACGTGGTAAATTCCTCCTAAGCAGTTGCTCGAGAAGTTCTTCATTTTTTAAATTCACCGGTACCACTTGAATGGCTTCATTTACATCTGCAATTTCGGAAGGGTCTATTGGGGTTATAAACGATTGATTGCCATTTTCAAACAGTTTTACAGGTGTATTCGCTTTTATTTTCACATCTTTTTTTGATGTTAATTCTATAAAATAGCTGTTGACTCGTTTAATATCACTGATTTTCATGGTAGCCCCCTAAATGACACGGAAAGAAATATTTCTCGTTTTCAACTCCCCGAGTGGGATCTGAAGTTTAACATCCTCTAATGTTCTGCAATCATAAATTTCATTTTTGTAGAGGGTTCTTTGTTCGTACTTGTCTTCGATTTCGATTACACGATCACTAAGGTTTTTAATACTAATAATCGAGCTTTGTTTTAGTTCAATCATTGGTGTGACATCGTCTTGGAGAAATATGTCATCTGTATGAACATTATAAAAATAGTTGACACCTGGTGTTTGATCGAATGCTTTGAAGCCAACTTTACTGTATAAAACTTCATCGGTAATGGATTCTTCTTCTAGCTTCGCCTCTGGGAATATTTTAAGTCCAGGGTCGGTATTATTTATTTTATCTACAATCTCTTTTACAAAATAACGGTCATATATTTGACCGTAAAATACAGGGTCCCTTCCTTCATTACAGAAAGGACATGTATTATGACCTATATAAAAAGTACTTGTACATTTTTTACATGTAACAGTCGCATCCACGGCCTGTTGCAAAACATCATACCACTGCTTCATCGTTGGACGACTTGCGGGATTCGAGCGACCTTCAGCCCCGAAAGTACGTTGAAATAACGCTCTAATGGCAGGTGATAATATGATGTTTCTCGGAATTCCTTTTTTGGTAAAATTCCGATTATCATTCTCATCTTCAATCCATGGAATTTCCCCGCGGGCTGCTTTTTCGTAATAATCATTCGTAGCAGGTTGTTGGTCGTCTGGTGGAGTTTTGTCCCAGTCATCTTGTTCCTCCACTTCTGTGTCTTCGTCCCAACTATCTTCAGCTTCACCAGTGTCCCAGCCTCCACCATTTACGACAAGCTCCCCTTCAAATGGTGCTTGTAATGCGAGGACCTCAAACGCTAATAACGCAAATGAATACACATCACTTAGCGTATTATTGCTACAAGTCGATTTAACAATCTCAGGTGCACCATAGCCTGGGGTAAATATAGCTTTTTTAAAATCAATCGTATATCTCATATTATCGGCATCAATGAACCATACTTCGGTTGCATCTTTATCTGCTGAAATAAAAATATTTTCTGGTGAAATATCAGCATATACGACTGGTAGACTATGAACCCTTGCTAGTATTCTCGCAGCTTTTTGTAAAATTTCTAATCGGTGTTTTAAACCACCAGTATCAATATAAAATTGAGACAAACCTGTCTTAGGTCCGTTGATTAACGTTTTGATTGGCACCATATTCGATAAAAGTCGCATAATATAGCCATTGTATGGTTTTTTCAACATATGAATCGGTTTAGCAATTGGTAGGTCCTCAGGAAGATTAAGTATACGAACTTCATCTATCGTTTGCTTAAACTGTTCATACATTTCTTCATTTTGAATGATCTCTTGTGTCTCTTCATCAATAACGACTTTAATGACGACATTTTCATCTCTTGTACTGTAGACAGCACCTTGACCACCTTCACCTAATTTTGCTACGATATGGTGCTTATAATTCTTTTCGTCAATGAGAAAGTTAGGATTCTTTTCTTCACCCAGTTGCATTATTTTTCTACCTCTCTATTAAAAATAATCATTGTTTTATCATCTAAACTATAATTTGTAATCCAGCCTTTAATTAGTTTCTTTATCCTCCGATTTTTTAACTTAAGCGCAGGCTTTTCTTTAATTAACTGAACAAGATATTCTACAAATTCTTTGCGTTTATCCTCAATTAAATCTTCTGAAATGCCATCAGTTGCTAATAGTAATGAGAAGTTACTAGTCGTAAGGTCGATTTCCTTAATTGTCCAATCAGTTAAAGAAGTCACTGAGTCAACGGATTGAGTTAAGTTACCAAACTCCTCTTCTTTAATTTTTAAAACGGAAAAATTATCCTCATGAATAAAACCAATGATACCGTCACCTAGTTGACCTAAATAGAGTTTTCCAGTTTTTAAATAAACAGCAAACAAACAGGTCGTACTGCAATCTTTTTTTTCTAGTGGAGATATATTAAGTTCCCAAAGGGTGTGAATTAAGCGGATTAATAACTGAATCGGAGCATTTTCTTTTGAATGCCATATTTTAACGGCCTGTACTACCGACTGACAAATTGCCTTTGAGCCGACATCGGAATGAGGTTTAGAACCAACTCCATCGGCTACTACCATGACGGTTCCGAAACTTGATTCTAATATGGTATAAGCATCTTGATTTTTTAGAGCAGCCTCAAGATGAGACTGCCCTATGATTGAAGCTCCTGCATAGTCGATCGTTACTTTCATTGACTAGTACGTCAAGTCTTCGCCGGCAAAAGGATCAAATGTTTTCTGTTCCTTTGTTACGACATTGGGGTTCTGGCTTTTTGTTCTTGCGATGCTCGTCGAAGTAATAAAACGGAAAAACTTACTAATTTGATTGGCGTCTTCCGCTTTAAACACTCGTTTTTCAGGATCATTCATGAACGTTTGTAGCATGCTCATATCAGCATCTTGTCCTATGCCTAGTGACCAACGATCACACTTTGCTGTTCTGCCTGATTCAATAAACGACTGTAATTTAGCTTCCCATTGGCTATCGTTTGGTTGCCCATCAGAAACAAGAATAATACTTGGACGATAGCTTCTTGACGGGAGTTTTTCCTTATTATTGATTAATTCCGTAACGATATCTAGTGCTTCGCCAAGTGGCGTCCCCCCATTAGCAGACATGTCAGTAAAAGTAATTTCTCTGGCCGGTTTTAAATCTGTATGAAGGTTTGCTCTTCCTCCAAATGTCACAATGGACACATGAATTTCTGCTTTGATCGAGTCTTCTTCAGAAAACGTTTCGAGCATTTCTTTTACCGATGCGTTTAACGCATTTATTTTCCCGTCAGAATACATTGAACCACTCACATCCAACATAAGAATAACAGGTAATGGTCGAGCTTCTTGTCGTACAAATTCATTTAACATTAGTAGTCCTCCTAATTATTGATGTTGTTTTGGCGATTTGTTCCTTAGAAATGATTGCTTAGCATTAATCTTAGACAAACTCTTCCAAAAAGAAAGATGAATTATGTTTTAAGTAATGTATTTATTAAGATGCTAACTTAACAAATAGCTAGTCACAACGATTCATATCCTTTAGAAGAAAAAGATTTAGTTAAATTCACAAAT